>NZ_JBAJJM010000008.1:0-146865 GCF_036880405.1 Mannheimia indoligenes
TTTTTATTCAAAAAATCCTGTATAAACAATATATTATGCTTTCTCCTTAAGCTACTATATGGGCTTAACTTATCCTTTAATTCCTTAAATAATCCTCTATCCTATTTGTTGTCTTTTCAATATTTAATTCAAGGTGTTTTTCATAAGTAAATAAATAGTCAAAATACCGATTAATACTTGCTAATGCACTTATGACATTTCGATGTTTATACGGATATTTTCCTTCTCGTTCGGTTTATCTGAACGCTCATTTAAAAAATGATTATGTTTTATTTTCCAATCATATATTTTTAAATAAAATTAATTTCTTGAACTCGTTTTTAACGTTTTAATAATAGATTTCAATTCTCTTCTCTACCTGTGTGAGATTGATGTTTCTTTCTTAACGTTCTCATCACAATAGCGACTAAGTGAAATTGACACATTTGCGTAGGCGTATTTAACATATCTTTTACCCCCCCCCCCCCCCGCCTGCCATCACAGGTAATGGATTGAATTTATATAGCCTTTGTCTCGCAAACAATTTAAGGCTTTCTTATAGTAGATATCTTTCTCCGTTCTTACGATTTGATGATACACCACCTTTTTAGACAGTGAATCGATAAATACCATTACACCCAAATCTCGATGAAAGAAGGTGATATTAATAATTAAATTAAGATATTTATGAGAAGGGAGGCTTTAATAAGGATTTAGGGGATTTTTCTAAATATCGGCGTATTGTTCGGGGAGAACAATGACATTTATCGGCTAATTGTTTTTGCGTTTGTTTTCCAACAGAATAATCATACCAAATTAATTCAGGATTTAATTTTTGTTTGAGGGTAAATGTTTTATTACAGTTTAAACATTTATAACGTTGAAGATTATTTTGATTGCCATATTTCTGTATTGGAGAATATTGGCAAAAAGGACAGTTTTTTGTACATTTTTCAAAAAGGTGGCTTAAAGCCTTGTAATATAAAACTTTAAGCTACTTTTTACCAACTATTTTTCCTATATGCCTTTATAGTTTACTTGGTATAGGGAGATGTACCTATCCGTAAATATTCTCGGGTGGGCACAGGACCCGCCCTACATTTACACTGCTAAATCTGCTTCATCACCTCGATTTTGCAGCCATTGTTTACGATCTTCCGCTCTTTTTTTGCCGAGCAACATATCCATAATTTCAAAGGTACTGACCTCGCCCTCTTCTACATCCACACTTTCATCAAATGTGAGTTGCACTAAACGGCGAGTACTCGGATCCATCGTGGTTTCACGCAATTGACTTGGGTTCATTTCACCCAAACCTTTAAAGCGTTGTACATTCGGCTTGCCTTTTTTCTTGGATAAACGTGCTAAAATCGCCTCTTTTTCGCTCTCATCTAAGGCGTAATGCACTTCATCTTTCCCAATATCAATACGATAAAGCGGTGGCATTGCCACATAAACGTGCCCGTTTTTCACTAATTGTGGGAAATGACGGAGGAATAAAGCACAAAGCAAGGTGGCAATATGCAAACCGTCTGAATCCGCATCGGCAAGAATACAAACTTTGCCATAACGTAATTCCTCTAAATTATCGCTATCCGGATCAATTCCCAATGCAATCGCAATATCGTGAACCTCTTGTGAAGCTAATACTTGGTCTGATGATACTTCCCACGTGTTTAAAATTTTACCACGTAGAGGGAGAATGGCTTGATACTCTTTATCACGAGCCTGTTTTGCCGAACCGCCGGCAGAATCCCCTTCCACCAAGAAAAGCTCAGTGCGACTTAAATCTTGTGCAGTACAATCCGCTAATTTACCCGGCAGAGCCGGTCCGCTTACCAGCTTTTTACGTACCACTTTTTTCGCTGCACGCAAACGGCTCTGGGCGGAACTAATCGCCATTTCTGCGATCAATTTACCGGTTTGCACATTTTGATTTAACCACAAACTAAACGCATCTTTTAAAGTGTTATCCACATAGCTTGAGGCTTGGCGAGAAGATAAACGCTCTTTCGTCTGTCCTGCAAATTGTGGCTCTTGAATTTTGAGTGAAAGCACATAAGCACAACGGTTCCAAACATCGTCAGCGGTCAGTTTCACGCCTTTCGGCAACAGGTTGTGGATTTCGCAGAACTCCACCATCGCTTTAAGCAAACCGTTACGCAAACCATTAACGTGTGTGCCACCTTGTGCAGTTGGAATAAGGTTTACATAGCTTTCCGCCACTAACTCCCCACCTTCAGGCAACCAAGTTAAAGCCCAACTTACTGCTTCCGTTTCAGCAGTTACATCACCAATAAACGGTGGATTTGGCACGGTTTCATAACCATTTAAGGCTTCGGTTAAATAATCGGATAAACCGTCTTCATAGTACCAAGTTTCTTCGGTGTTATTGATTTTATCAATGAAATTAATGGTGAGTTTCGGGCAAAGTACCGCTTTGGCACGTAACAAATGACGTAAACGGCTCACCGAAAATCGAGGGCTATCAAAATATTTTGGGTTTGGATAAAAACGAACGGTTGTCCCGGTTTGCTTTTTCGGACAAGTGCCGATAACCGTCAGCTCTTCCACTTTTGCTCCGTTGGCAAATGCAATGGAATACACCTCACCGCCACGTTTAATTTGAATTTCCACACGCTCGGAAAGGGCATTTACCACCGAAATTCCCACACCATGCAAACCGCCGGAGAAGGTATAGTTTTTATTTGAAAATTTACCTCCCGCGTGCAGTTTCGTTAAAATAAGCTCAACGCCTGAAATTTTCTCGGTAGAGTGAATATCCACAGGCATTCCTCGCCCATTATCCACGACTTCTAATGAATTATCGCTATGGAGAATAACATCAATTTTATCGGCATAGCCCGATAATGCTTCGTCCACACTGTTATCAATCACCTCTTGCCCTAAATGGTTAGGACGCGTGGTATCGGTGTACATTCCCGGACGAAGTTGCACCGGCTCAAGATCTTTCAGAACGGTAATTTCATCCGCCCCATAGCGTTTTTCTGACATTATTCTTTCTCTTAGGCTACAAAATAAAATAAGGCTGAATTTTAAGAAAATTTAGCCTGTTTTGCAAAGTTTTAGGTAAATTTGACCGCTTGTCGGCTCAATGATCTCTCAATCCATTTAAAATCGAACACTCAGGGCTGTTGTTGCCGCAACAAGTACGGCTCCAGCTTCTGAGTAATTTAAGCATTTCGTTTAAGCCATTGATTTTTTGTTCCAGCTCCGCAATATGTTGATCGGTCAGCTGTTTTACCTCTCGACTGGTGCGATTTGGGTTGTCATTTAATTTCAATAATGCGGTAATTTGAGCAAGTGAGAAGCCCACTTTTCTTGCATTACCGATAAAAAACAATCGATCTAAATCTGTTTCATTATAAAAGCGATAACCCGATTGTGTACGACTTGGAGCAGGGAGCAGCCCTGCTTTTTCATAATCTCGAATTTGTTTGGTGGATAATCCTGTTTTTTCGGCGGCTTGGCTGATATTCATTTTTCCCTCTTGACTTTAACCTAAGGTTAAACTTTATTATACGCTTAAATAATTACTCAAAATAGGAGAAAATAATGACAATCAAATTACAACTAGACGGATTACATTGTGGCAACTGCGTAAAAAGCGTCGAAAAAGCCTTAAATGAAGTAGTTGGCGTAACACAAGCCCGCGTAACCTTAGAAAATCAAACTGCGATAATCGAAGGCAATGTTGTAGCTGAAGATTTAATTGCTGCGGTTGAAGATATTGGTTTTGAAGCGAAATTAGCGTGATGATAATCGAACAACAACTTTTAATTGACGGAATGCATTGTGCCGCCTGCGTTCGGCGAGTTGAAAAAGCGTTGCTTAAAGTAGAAAACGTCAGTTTTGCCTCTGTTAATCTTGCCGATCAAACCGCTTTTGTGCAAGGAAATGCCCCTTCAGAAGCACTTATTGCCGCCGTTACTAAAATCGGTTTTGGGGCAGAGATATTGGAAAGTGAGGAAGAACGCAGAGCTAAGCAACAAGCTCAAACAAAACGCGTGCTAAACCATAAGCGTACACAATTTATTGTGGCTCTTGTTATTGGCTTTGTATTAGTCGTGTTTGGCTTTTACAAAGGTATGCAGATTACCGAAAACAACCGTTCACTTTGGTTGATTTGGTCTCTCATCACACTTGCTACAATGTATTTTTCAGGCAGAGCGTTCTTTTTAGGAGCTTATAATGCTCTTAAAAATAAATCTGCGAATATGGATGTGTTAGTAGCAATCAGCACCGGCACGGCTTGGCTTTATTCACTTTGGCTTACGCTGTTTCCACAGCCGAATGCTCACGTTTATTTTGAAGCGAGTGTGATGATTATCGGCTTTATCAATTTAGGCAAATATCTTGAACTTAAAGCCAAGCAACGCTCTTCCCTTGCATTGGAAAAATTGCTCGATCTCGCCCCGAAACAAGCGGTCATTTTTGAAGAAAATATTGCAAAAACCATTCCGGCGAAAGGCATTAAGCCTGCAATGCGAGTGCAAGCCTTAACGGGTGATCGTATTGCGGTTGATGGTATTTTAGCAAGCGGCTCAACTTGGGTTGATGAATCAATGCTTACAGGCGAAGCATTGCCGATTGAGAAAAAAATAGGCGATAAAATCCGAGCCGGTACGCTGGTTCAAGATGGCTCAGGTATTTACATTGCCGAACAAGTTGGCTCTCAAACCGCTCTCGCCCGTGTAATTAATGCCGTTCGCCACGCACAAAGTAGCAAGCCTCCACTGGCTCAATTTGTCGATAAAGTCGCCGCTGTGTTTGTGCCTGTGGTGGTTTCTATCGCTTTACTTGCCGCCTTGATTTGGCTTTTTGTCGGGCAAGATTTCGCCTTTGTACTTTCCATTTTTACCACCGTATTAATCATTGCCTGCCCTTGTGCGTTGGGATTAGCCATTCCGCTTTCCACCATTGCGGGTGTAGCTCGTGCGGCAGAATTTGGCGTATTGGTCAGAAATATTCAAGCTTTACAAGCAGGGAGCGAAATTGATACTTTAGTTTTCGATAAAACCGGTACGCTTACCACCGGGCAAATGGAGGTTACGGAAGTTATTACGTTCAATGATTTTGATAAAAATCATTTGATTGCTCTTGCCAAAAGTTTAGAGCAACACGCCTCTCACCCTATTTCGAAGGCGATTGTAAAATTTGCGGAAAATCAGACCGCTTGCGAGGTAAGTGAAATTCAAGTGGAGAAAGGATTAGGCATTCAAGGCAAAGTGGGAGAAGATAAAATTAAAATCGGCAATGCCGTATTTGTAAATTTTTTGGAAAAAACCACCGCTTGTACTGCCACACTTATTTATGTTGCAGTTAATGATGAAGTTGTTGGTAGAATTTCGGTGCAAGACCAACTGCGTCCTGAAGCCAAATCTACAATCCAACAGTTCCAAGCTGAAGGTTATCAATGCTTGATGCTTACAGGCGATCGCCAAGAAACGGCTGACTATTTTGCTAACACGTTAGGCTTAAATGGCGTAATTGCTGAAGTTCTGCCCGAGCAAAAAGCCGAAAAAATTCGTCAGTTGCAGGCTGAAGGGAAAAAAGTCGCAATGATTGGCGATGGCATTAATGATGCTCCGGCTCTCGCCCAAGCGAATGTGGGTATTGCAATGCATAACGGCTCGGATATTGCGGTGGAAACTGCCGATCTTTCCCTAATGAAAAGCGGATTAGAGCCGGTGAGCCAAATCTTCCCTTTCTCAAAACGTGTGCTACAAAATATGAAACAGAGCTTGCTTGGTGCTTTTTTCTATAATATCGTTGCGATTCCTGTCGCTGCGGGAGTGCTTTATCCGTTTACCGGTTGGTTACTTAACCCGATGATTGCTGCGATTGCGATGACATTGTCCTCTATTACGGTAGTGCTGAATAGCCAAAGATTGTTGAAATAATTCAAGCGGTTGAATTTGCAAAAAAATTTACAAATTCAACCGCTTGCCTTAATTAATCTGCCAAAAACAAGGGGCCTAATGCCGTTTTCGGAATACCGAAACGTTCCGGATAATGCACTTCTACCAAATACAAACCTTCCGCTTTGGCTGTGGGAGCGGCTTTTTCTCTATCTCGTTGCTCTAGCACCCATTTTGCCCATTCTACCGGCTGTCTGCCTTGCCCGATTTCAAGCAAAGTGCCGACAATATTTCTGACCATATGATGCACAAAAGCGTTGGCTTGAATATCGACAATCACATAATTGCCTTGACGAGAAACATTTAAATGGTGAATATTTCGCCACGGCGTGTTTGATTGGCATTTCGCCGCACGGAAAGAGGAAAAATCGTTTTCACCCAATAAAAACTGCCCTGCTTGGTGCATTTTGCTTTCATCAAGAGGGAAATGAAAATGGGTTACGCCTTTTGGCAGAATGGCAGAACGCAATTTGCTGTTATAAATAATATAACGATAACGGCGAGCAGTGGCACTAAAACGGGCGTGGAAATCCTCACTGACTTCCACCGCCCATTTCACCGCAATATCATCCGGCAAATGAGCATTAGTGCCGAAACACCAGCTTTGCAGCGGTCGTTCAACTTCTGTTTCAAAATGCACGACCTGCCCTGTGCCGTGTACGCCGGCATCGGTTCTGCCAGCACAAAACACCTCCACTGGCGAATTTGCTACAACCGATAAGGCTTGTTCTAGTTTTTGTTGTACGCTTTCCACCGTCTCTTGCTTCTGCCAGCCAAAATAGCGGCTGCCGTCATATTCAATGCCTAATGCGATTTTCATTATAATATCCAATAAGCAAGCGGTAGAATTTTTGCAAAATTTTGCAAAAATCTTACCGCTTGTAATACAAAATTATTTATTTAATAAGCCTAAAAACTCTTTGCGGGTTTCTCTATCTTCTAAGAACACGCCACCAAATGCAGAGGTAACAGTATAGCTATTAGTATCTTTTACGCCACGACATTTCACGCAAAAGTGCGTTGCTTTCACATATACCGCCACATCATCGGTTTCCAAAATAGTTTGGAAAGCAGTTAGAATTTGCTCGGTAAAACGCTCTTGCACCTGTGGACGTTGAGCGAAAAACTGCACAACACGGTTGATTTTTGAAAGTCCAATCACCCATTTTTTCGGGTAATAAGCAACTGCAACTTTGCCATCAATAGTTACAAAATGGTGTTCGCAAGTTGAGGTAAGGGTAATATCATCAACTAACACCATCTCACTGACTTTCATTCGGTTCTCAATGTTGGTGATTTTCGGGAAAGTCGCATAATCTAAACCGCTAAAAATCTCGTCCACATACATTTTCGCCAAACGATGAGGGGTTTCTTCTAAGCTATCATCCGTTAGATCCAAGCCGAGTAATTCCAAAACCGCTTGCATATGTTGTTGAATTTCCGCTCGGCGACTGTCTTTATCTTTTTGATGTGCAACAGTTGGCGTTTCAATGCCTTTTGCCAATAAAGCTTGGCGAACTTTTTGGGCTTCAGGCGAAAGTTGATTTTCTGCACTATTTAATTCGGGCGAGATCGTTGTCATTGGTTTTCCTCTCAAATATAAGCTGGAAATTCTAACAAATTGACATCAAAAAAAATAGCTCTAAAATGGGCTATTTCAGCCATCACTATTTTCTAAACTATGCAAAATATTCAGTATCTTTTTAATGCCGATCTTATTCCTGAAGAGCAGGCAGAATTTGTGCAATCTTTATTAAGTTGCAAAACGTTTGAAAATTCTGACCGCTTGTTAGGCTTTTCTAAAGGGCGTGGCACAACGTGGTTTTTAAACACAGTGCCGGAGCTCGGCATCAATGTGGTACTACGCCACTATTATCGTGGTGGTTTGTTTGGGAAATTCATTAAAGATAGCTATTTTTTTACCCGTTTTGAAAATACCCGTGCTTATAAAGAATTTTTCTTGTTACAACAAATGTTAGCTTGGGGATTGCCCGTACCTCGTCCTGTTGCAATTAAAGTAGAAAAAACACTTTGCTGCTATCGTGCTGACATTATGCTGGAAAAACTAGAGAATACGCAGGATTTAAGCAAGATTTTGCAATCTCAAGCTCTCTCAAATGAGCAATATGAACAGATCGGAAAACTCATTCGCCGTTTGCATAACCATCAAGTCCATCATTCTGATTTGAATATTCATAATATTTTACTCGGTAATGAGGGGAGATTTTGGCTGATTGATTTTGACAAATGTGGTATTGAGCAAGGTGAAAGTTGGAAACAAAGCAATTTAGATAGACTGTTGCGTTCGTTCAAAAAAGAACAAACTCGGTTGAATATTCTATTTAATGAAGAAAATTGGCAGGCGGTTTTGAAAGGATACTCTGCCCGATAAAAATATACCGCCTGAAGATCATTACAGCTACAAGCGGTATATTTTCCATTTATTTTTGCAAAATTATTTCACTTCACGGATCATAATTTCAGACGGAATAACACTCCCTTGCCAGTAAAGCTCAGCCGCTACTTTTTCAGCCAATGCTAAATAGGCTTGACTGATTTCGTGTTCCGGTGCTGCGACAACCGTTGGCATACCGCTATCTAAATCTTCACGCAGGCGAATGTGTAATGGTAGTTGAGCAAGTACTTGCGTACCGTATTTTTGTGCGATTTTATCCGCCCCACCTGTGCCGAAAATCGCCTCAGAGTGTCCGCAATTTGAGCAAATGTGCATTGACATATTTTCAATCACTCCCAACACCGGCACAGAGACTTTTTCAAACATTGAAATGCCTTTTACCGCATCTAATAATGCAATATCTTGTGGTGTGGTAACTACCACTGCACCTGTTACAGGGATTTGTTGTGAAAGCGTAAGCTGAATATCCCCCGTACCCGGTGGCATATCAATCACCAAGTAATCCAATTCATTCCACCACGTTTCATTTAACAATTGGCTTAATGCACTACTTGCCATCGGTCCACGCCAAATGGTCGCATTGTCTTCTTCCATCAAATAACCAATTGAGTTTGATTGCAAACCGTGAGCTGTAATTGGTGTAATATGTTTGTTATCCGGTGAAGTTGGGCGTTGATCTTTCGCACCAAGCATATGCGGAATAGACGGACCGTAAATATCCGCATCTAAAATTCCTACCTTTGCCCCTTGTGCTTGCAACGCTAACGCAAGATTTACCGAAGTGGTTGATTTACCCACTCCGCCTTTACCGGAGGTTACCGCAATAATATTTTTTACTCCATTTACCGCAGGGTGCTTGTTGGCACGTTTTAAGGTAGCAATTTGGTAATTTAAGACCCATTTTACACCGCTTGCAGCCGTTGCTTGCTTCAGTTTTTCTTCAGTTTCTGCTTTTAATGCGGCAAAACCGCTGTTCCACGCAAAAGGCATTGTTATTTCAATGCGTAAAATGCCTCCACCTAATTCTGCTTTTTTGAAAGCATTAAGGGCAACAAGATCTTTTTGCAATGTCGGGTGAGCAAATTGTTGTAAAATATTTTTAATTTCAACAAGTTGCGGTTCGGTTAATTGGTTCATTGTTTATCCTTTTGTTCTGAAATACGTTTTAAATCCTTGCTATAAATTACTTCGCTATCGTTGCTTAAATCAATACCCCAAAGGGAGGAAACTACGCCTATTCTGTGTTGATACTGAAATAACGGTAATACTGCAACATCGTTATAAAGCTGGTCGTTAATCTCGTTAATCAATAGTGAGCGTTGCTCTTGGTTTAGCGTTTCTGCTTGTAATTGATTTAACTTTTCATCAACTAAATCGTTTTTATAACCGGAGTGATTATCCGGGCTTGCTGAATGAAATTTCTGTAAAAAGATGAGCGGATCAGGATAATCTGCACACCAGCCGGAGCGTATTAGCTGATAATCTTTCTGCTCGCGTAATTGATTAGCCGTCTGCCAATCCACCGGTTTCGGCGTAATATTAAACAGTTCTGATTGTGATAATGTGCGAGTAATCTGGTTTGCAATATCACTATTCATCTCACTATCATCATATAACAGAGCAAGTTTTAAAGGATTATGCAAACTCACACCGGCTTTCATTAACAGTTGCTCAATAATGATTGGCTGCCATTGTCTTTCTCGATCTTTTACTAAGTTATGTGGAATAACCGACTGGCTTTGAATACCGTGATCGTACCCAATATTTGCCGAAGCTACCATCGATCTTAATGCTTCGCGAACTTCTTTCTTACTGAGCTGCTCGTCATTAAAATTAAATTCATAATAATATGAACATAAACGAGGAAGCTTAACGATATTAGTTTTCTGGCTTGATAGTGGATTTTCCACAATATCAAACGGCGAATAATTTTGGATAGTCGTAATCAAATTGTACTCGACGGTTTGAAACGGCACATTTTCAGAACGAGCTTGTAGCAGGAGTTTTTTATCTGCTATTTGTTTGATTTGGTAAGCCGCATTGCTGACAAAACCAGCAGAATCAGGATCTTTTCCTTGATAAGTCGGTAACAATGCAACGTGTGCCAACATTGCCGGTAATTGGCGATTTGGCTGGTTAAGGCGAATTTGTAGGGTATGGTCATTTAATGCACTAACACCTAGCTCCGAAGCCGGTTTTTGCTGTTCTGTAATCGCTTTAGCATTTTCAATACCCATATAAACCAGATATTTTGCCAATAAAGAATGATTGGTCGGGTCAATCAAGCGTTGCCAGCTTGCGACAAAATCTTGTGCGGTAACAGTTTTACCGTTCGACCAAGTAGCTTTATCGTCTAAAATAAATAACCACGACTTTTCATCTTCAGTAAACCAATTTTGTGCAATGGCTGGCACAACATCACCTTTTACGTTGTATGCCATCAAACCTACCAATAAATCTCGTAGCGGTGCAGCATCAGCCGATACCTTTACTTTATGCGGATCGAGCTGGAAAATCGCAGAATAGATAGCTCGTTTAAGCTCCGTGCTACTTGGCTGATTTTCAATAGGCGACTGAGAAATCGGTTTCGGGCTATTTAATTTATCACAAGAGGTGAGCAGTAACACGCAAGCGGTCATTTTTGCAAATCTTTTTGCAATTTTAACCGCTTGTAACAATTTCAACATAAGCATCTCGCCAAAATAAGTTATTTAACAAGAAGTGCAGGGAACAATGTTGTCAAACCTGCCACAATAATTTCAATACCAAGAGCCATTAGAATTAACCCCATAATACGGGTAACCACATTTGAGCCTGTTTTGCCTAATTTTTTAACTAACGGAGCTGAGTAACGAAATAAGATATAACAAATTAATGCAAAAATAATGATGGCAATACTAAAGCCGACATAGTCTTCCCAAGCGTGATAACGCGTTCCCCATACAATGGTTGAGCCTATTGCTCCCGGTCCCGCCATAATTGGCATTGCAAGTGGCACAACACCAATATTTTCATATTCGGTAATATCTTCGTTTTTCTCTTCTTTATTTTGCTTGTGTTCACCGAGCTTACCGCTAATCATCGTCATTGCTATGCTGACAATCAAAATACCACCTGCAACTCTAAAAGAACTGAGTGAAATACTAAAGGCATTTAGAATGAGATTTCCAAAATAAAGGCTGACTAATAAAATCACACCAATAGAAACAGCAGTAATAAGACTGGTGCGGTTTCGCTCCCCTTCATATTGGTGGGCTGTCATACTGAAGAAAATAGGTAAAGAACCAAAGGGATTAACAATAGCAAACAACCCAATGAAGAATTGGAGGTAAATGGCAAAATTAATGACGATTTCCACAAACACTTTCTCAAATAACGATATTTCAGCCGTATTATATAGGAAAAGCACCCGGTCTTAAACAAGACCGAGTGCTTTTTTACTTAAGCAAAATTTAGACTATCGTGATGAGTTTTGTTGCATAAACTCGTCATTAATTTCTACAGAGGCTTTTGCTCGAAGGGCTTTTAATAGCTCATTACGCAACATTAGTTGGTTAGCTTGCTCAAATTGTGGAGCAAGAGCTTTAAATTGTTCCGTATTCCCCTCTACAATTTTATCCAATGCCACAATCACAACATCACCTTTTTGATTACGTGCAATTTGGTAAGCCGGTTTATTTTGCTCTTGTTTCATTGCAAACACTGTTTGAGCTAAGGCAGGATTTTCCACCTCTGACTGCATATAAACTAATGTTTGTGGAGGATTAAATTTCACATTAGCTGATTTGCCTTCATTTAACGCTTTTACGTTTTCTTCTGCCTTAGCTAATAATGCTTTCTCCGCTTTCTCTGCTTTCACAAAGTTTTCAACCGCCGATTTTGCTTCTTCTAACGTTTGTGGGCGTTCTGCTTCGTACTCACTCACACGCACAAATAATGTTTGTGGGGCGGTATCTGTACCGATATCTAACGCATCAGAGTTTTGTTTATTTTGGCGTAGCTCGCCTTCAAATAACGCTTTTAATACTTTCTCATTCTGTAATGCAGCCGGTACATTTGCACGAGTAAATTGTTCGGTTTTTTGAACTTTCACATTACCGGCTTTTGCGACTTCTTCCAGTGAAGAATTATTTTCAAACGCTCTGTTTGCCATTTCACGAGCGATATTTGAATATTCGGTTAATACTAACTCTTGACGAATCGTTTGAGCAATTTTGTCTTTTACTTGAGCTAACTCAATCGCTTGCTCAGGCTTGCGTTCTAACACTTTGATAATATGGTAAGCATTATCCACTTTAACCGGATTACTTACTTGCCCTACCTCTAAATTTGCTACTGCATCTTCAAATGCTTTCGGGAAAGTGCCTGCTTTTGCCCAGCCTAAATCACCGCCGTTATTAGCTGATAATGTATCTGCTGATTTTGCTTTTGCAGCAGTGGCAAAATCTGCACCGTTTTTAAGTTCTTGCTCAACGGCTTGAGCCTCTGCTTCTGTTGCAACTTGAATATGGGCTAAATGTGCTTCACCTTTAGTAACATAATCGCCTTTATTGCGTTCATAATAGGTTTGAATTTGCTCATCAGTAATATCTATTTTGCTCTCAACATCTTTTGGTGAAAAAGCTACATATTCAACCGTTAATTTTTCAGGTGCCAATAACTTGGTTTTATTCGCATCATAGTAGGTCTGTAATTCTTCTTGTGAAGCGGTCTGATTTTCCATTTCTTTTGCAATTGAAAACTCAGCTAAACGCACTTCACGTTGTTGTAGCAATAATTTTGCTAATGTTTCTTGCTGTGCCGGCACAGTAAAATCACTACTTACGATCCCTTCTTGAATTTGGGATTGCAACATACCCTCGTGTACAATTGCTGCATAAGCATCAGGGCTTAAATTATTGTGGCGTAAGGTTTGTTGATATAATTCATTACTAAATTTACCATCTTGTTGGAACATTTGGCTGTTTACGATTTCAGATTTAATTTGTTCCGCACTCACGCCTAATTTTAGATCTTTTGCATATTGGCGTAACAATTCTTCATCAATCAAGCTATTTAGCACTGATTGATTAAATTGTTTTGTATATTCAGGGTTGTCCATTAAATCCCAAAAACGGCTGCCCATTTCGGTATTTAAAACATTTTGCTGACGATTAACCGCGTTATTAAAAAGCTGTTGGCTAATTTCTTCGCCATTCACTTTAGCCACAGAATTATCTGTCGCCATTAAACCAGAACCCACTCCACCAATAACAAATGAAAGTGTGATTAAGGCAAAAATAATTTTAAACACAGGTCCTTTTGACCGCTCGTGCATTGATTCAATCATTTAAAAATTCCTAATACTTAAAACATAAAAAATTGCTATTGATTATACTCTTTCTCACATTAGAAATAAATTGCAAATTTTTATTGAAATTTAGCCGCTTTCTCTTTAAAATTCGCAATTCCTGTCATAGCTGAGTTAGAGATCGGCTATTGATGTATTATCAACCCTTAACAAAAAGGAAATAAAAATGTCTCTAAGCGTAGAAGCAAAAGCAAAAATCGTTGCTGAATTTGGTCGTGATGCAAAAGATACCGGTTCTTCAGAAGTTCAAATTGCATTATTAACTGCACAAATCAACCACTTACAAGCACACTTTGCTGAGCACAAAAAAGATCACCACGGTCGTCGTGGTTTATTACGTATGGTTTCACGCCGTCGTAAATTATTAGACTACTTAAAACGTACTGATCTTGCTAAATATTCAGAAACTATCGCACGTTTAGGTTTACGTCGCTAATTTCAAATATTGAATATGAGAGCCGAGCTGAAAAGTTCGGCTTTTTTATAAATTTTATTCGAGGAAAAATTATGGCATTTGCATCATTATTTACTTTATTAGATGATATTGCTGCTGTTCTTGATGATGTGTCTATTATGACTAAAATGGCTGCAAAGAAAACCGCTGGTGTAATTGGCGATGATCTTGCCTTAAATGCCAATCAAGTGAGCGGAAAAAATGTAACCCCAGAGCGTGAATTGCCGATTGTTTGGGAAGTTGCCAAAGGATCATTTATTAACAAAGTGATCTTAATTCCCGTTGCATTACTTTTATCATTCTTTCTTCCACAATTAATTGTTCCATTATTAATGATTGGTGGAGCTTATTTGTGTTTTGAAGGTGTGGAAAAATTACTTCATCACGTCTTCCATAAAGGCGAAGACAACCCTAAAGAAGAACTTTCGGAAAAAGATAAAATCAGAGGAGCTATTCGTACCGATTTTATTTTATCTGCAGAAATTATTATTATTGCTTTAGGAGTGCTACAAGACTCATCTACTCTGACCAAAATTTTATCGCTTTCTGCTATTGGAATCGGTATTACAGTGTTTGTGTATGGTTTGGTTGCATTAATTGTAAAATTAGATGATATCGGCTTATGGCTTATTCAGAAAAAAAGTGCATTCTCACAAGCGGTCGGAAAAGGCTTATTATTTACAATGCCTTGGTTTATGAAAGGACTTTCTGTTATCGGAACTATCGCAATGTTTTTAGTAGGCGGTGGAATCTTTACCCATAATTTACCAATAATTCATCATTTCGTCGAAACATTAAATATCAACCCAAATTTTTCATTCTTAGTTGATTTAGTGGTTGGTATCATTGTCGGCACTATTGCTTGTTTAATTATCTTACCTCTTATAAAAGTATTTTCTAAAAAGAAAGCACACTAAAATTTAAAAGCGTTGATTTTCAAAACCAACGCTTTATTTCTAAATTGCTTTAGCAAAATATAAATCAATTTTGCTCAATTCTGCCATTTTATTAATATAATCTAACACTTTTGGTGAGAATTGGAGGGCTTTCACACAAGTTAAATTTCTAAGCATCGGGAATACGATAATATCCTCTAAAGATAACTCACCGTTCAATGCTCTCTCTGATTTAATCAGATCTGATAAGTCATCAATTAATGGTTGAACAGTAGCAATGTGTTTATCCGTTTCTGCTAAATTCTGCTCAAAATCGCCAATGTTTTCTGTTTTCTTTTTCACGAAATAGTCAATTGCACTCTGCTTTTCAAATTCCGCTAGATCTAATTTCACGAAACGAGGAAGTAATAAATGATTATAAACTTTCGATAATTTGCTAACCCATTGTTCAATTTCCGGTCGAATGTTATCTGTAATCATCGGATTGCTGTAATGCGTATCGACATAACGTACAATATCTAAACTTTCAGGCATTGCAGTGCCATCTTCTTTCACTAAAATCGGCACAACTTTTTTGCCTACTAAGCCAATAGGTGTTGCTTCATCATCATTTGCAATCATTACCAATTCCACCGGTAAATCTTTTAATCCAAAAACCATTCTAGCCCTTGCACAATATGGGCAGTGATCGTAAACGTATAATTTCATAACAACTCCGTTGAAAAGGAAAATACAAAAATAGCAGGGAAAACCTGCTATTTTTAACATTATAATGCTTTCACATTATCTACATTTTCAGGTAACGCGAGAACCTCATCTGGCTTAGGTAAAACGTCCATATTTACTTGTTTGAGGTTCTCCTCACGGATACGATTTGCAAGTATATGGTCATTTGTTTGTTCTGCAACGTGTAACGCCATAATGCGGTCGTCAGGCTGACATTCATCGTGGGCTAATAACAACTCAAACTGCGTTTTCGCTTTTGCATATTCACTGTTACGCGTGTAAACATAACCTAAAGCTCTTGCATAATCATCTGTATATTTAATATTCGCTTTATCGGCACGTTTAGTTAATACTTTCACTAATTTGCTGTCAGAAGCCACTTGTAGGCGAGTTAATTGTACGAATAATCCGTGTAATTGCTCATCTTCAAATTTTTTCAAGGTTTCTAACGCAATTTCTTCTGCTGATTGATGATCATCACTGTCAATTAAGCGTTTAATCACACCAACACGGCTGTAAACCGATTTACGACGGCGATTTGGCTGATTTTCCCACCAAGTGAGTAGACCTTCTTGCCCTTCTTCTTGTAAGCGTTCATCTTGTAAACCATCATCAACAAAATGTTCTAATTCCGCATACTCTACAGGTGTTAAGAAATTACGTTGCCCTATTTCTGATAATAAGCGATCTAAAGCGATATAGGCTTTTGATTCTCTGTAGATTTGAACTGCTAAACGTAGTACTTCATCATTATGCGGAGCTAACTCTAATAAGCTATCAATCGCAGTACGAGCAGCCGGTAGTTTACCTTGCTGTAATAAGATTTTGGTGCGAGCCAACTCAATCGCAACATTATTTGGTCCTGCAATTTCAGTGGCTTTAATTAAATATTTATTCGCCGCTAAATCATCACCATTTTGTTGAGCAGCTTCAGCCGCTTTAATCAGGTTCAGTACAGGCTCATCTGCGTGTTTTGCATTTTTACTAAATAGTTTCTCTGCTTTGGAGTAGTTACCTTCACTCATACGCATTAAGCCTTCAAGGGTTTCTTGCTGAGCTTTTTTATGCTTACGTGTTGAGAACCAATTATAAGCCCCACTACTCATACGACAAATTTTAGTAAAAATCCATTCAAGCAGATAAACTACCGCCATCGTAACTACAAAGAACACCACAAGCATTACAATGCTCATTTCAATAACTGTAGTTGCCGTTTCAATTCTGACGTAACCTTGATTTCCTGAAATATAAGGTCCTGCAATTAAGCCTGCCAATAATAAAAGCATTAAAAAGAGCGTTCTAAACATAATTTAATTCTCCTTTTATTCTTATTGTGCGGAAGGAGTTGGCTGTTCAGAAACTTCCTCTGATTTAGCCGCTTCTGTTTCTGCAGGTTTCCCAGACTCTGTCTGTTCTTGCTTCACAGGTTCTGCTTGCTCCAATTCTTTCTCAGCTTTAATTTCTACTTTCTCAATTTGTTGAGGTGCTTTATTAATTTGCTGAGATAATACTTTCAAACTTTGTAATGAATCCGGAGTATCAACATAAATAGTTTGTTCTGCTAAATCATCAACTTCTTTTAAGAAATTTTGTACATTTTCATTTGAAGTATCAAAATAACTTCTTACCCAAGAACCCACTGTTTGCAGTGATTTTTTATAGAATTCACTTTGCTGGCGAGGAATTGCTAAAATCGCAATCTGTAAACGTAAACGGATATTTTCACGCAAGTAAATTTCCTGGTTAGGGGCAACAAAAGCTTTTTCATCAGCAACGTTACGTTTAGAAACACGAATAAAATGATCTAAGAATGAACTTGCACTTTTCTCTAAGTTTTTCTCCCAATCAGCAATCGAATCACTGACTTGACCTTCTGCAATAGCAGCTTGCGATTGTTCACTTTCTAAAATCGGCAAGTCATCTAATCGGTTAGTTAAATTCGCTACACGCTGCATTAATGCATTTTGATCAATGTTGTTGATACTGGTTAAAGTATTCAAATCGGATTTGATTGCTTCACGCACATTTGTTGCACTCGGTACTTGAGTTAAAACTTGATCAGCCTCTAACAACAGATTTTTCGCTGTATCAATATCATTATCCAAAACCACTTTACGAGCAGCATTGTTTAATAGGAAATCGGCTTCTGATAATAGCCAGAAGGTTTTATCCGAACCCGAAGAATTATTTAATTTTTGCAATTGTAGCTGTAAACCACTAATTTGTTGAGTATAACCACTTTGTGCGTTTTCAAGCTCTTTAATACGATCTAACGCTTTTTGATAATGAGTTGAAAGCTCTGCAATTTGAGCTTTTTCATTATCAAAATTTGGCATTTCAACTGCAGTTTGGGCTGATGCTTGCTGATTTGCTTTAGTAGATAAGGCTTGAATTTGGGCTTCCACCTCATCAAATTTTTTATTTGCCATAAAATGACCGGCACCACCCACAGCAAGTGCCACTAACAAGGCTAATAAAGCCAAACCTTTTCCGCCCGACTTCTGAACAATCACTTTTTCTTCAGCTGTGATTTTTTCCTCTGCCGGAATACTCTCTTTTAGCGGTGCTTCTTTTTCTTCAATAATAGTCTCGTTCAAAATATCTTCCTCAATCTCATTTTTTGCAAAAGATTGTGTAGAATTGACCGCTTGTTGGTTTTCTACTACAACATCCTCTGTCGTATTTTCTACTTTTTCAGGTACTTTTCTTGATTTTGACATACTCGCCCACCTTAGTTAGATTTGTCAATTTTAAATAATAATGTATTCATCAACGTTACATTATCTGCTTTATCCGATACAAAAATTTTATCTGATTGCCACCCCATCTGCTTAGCAATTTTGCCTATACGCTGGCTTACCACCACAAGATTACACTCAAATAGCCATTCTCGGCAATTTTCATTTGTTTGTTCATACAGGCTTTTTAAAATTTCACTGCTGGTAATCACAATAGTATCCACGCCTAAACGCTTGCAAACGCTAATTTTTTCCGGAATATCTACCGTAACAGGTTCTCTACGATAACATTCCAAATATTGAATGCTTGCCCCACGCAACATTGCAGTTTCAGCTAACAACTCACGCCCGGAATTTGCCCGTAAAATCAAAATCGTTTTATCGGTTAAATCTTGCATATCCGGCAATGCTAACACACCTTCACTATTTTCTGATTCTAGCGGATAAATAACCGCTTGTTCAGCTTTTTCGGTAAAATATTTTGCCGTTCGTTGTCCTACCGCAAAATATTTTAAATCCGAACGAAAGTGGAACCCTGTATCCGTTAATGTTTTCACTGCATAATCCACTGCATTTGGCGAAACCACAAAAACATAATCGCCCGATTTAAGACGAGACAGTACAGAAGGCAATAGCGGTAATTCACTGCCTGCCTCAATCGTAAATAACGGCTGATGTACGGCAAAAATTTGTCGTTCATTGAGCATATCGACCAATTCTTGCCCTCGATTATCAGGGCGTGTTACAAGTACATTCATTTTATTTGATAGGATTATCGCTATAAACTTCGGCTAAAATTTTATCTGCACCTTGTGCAAGTAATTGTTCCGCAACGGAAATGCCCAACTGCTCTGCATTTTCTTTATGCCCTTTTGCAGAGGCTCGAATAATCTGCGAACCGTCTAATGCTCCCACTAAAGCATTTAGTGTAATTTCATCACCGTCTAAAGTGGCAAAACCACCTATCGGAACTTGGCAACCACCTTGCAAGCGAGTGTTCATCGCTCGCTCAGCCATCACACAACAAGCGGTCGAATTATGCTTTAATTTTGCAACATAATTTAGCACACGCTCATCATTCACTCGGGTTTCAATCCCTACTGCACCTTGACCCGCTGCCGGCAATGATTGTTCCACCGAAAGATAACTACGAATTCTCTCTTGTAACCCTAAACGAATTAACCCGGCAGAAGCCAGAATAATTGCATCGTATTCATTGTTGTCCAATTTGCTTAAACGAGTTCCAACATTACCACGCAGAGATTTCACTTCTAAATGCGGATATTTTGCCATTAACTGACACTGACGGCGTAAACTTGATGTGCCAACAATCGCCCCTTCGGGTAAATCATCTAAACTATCATATTTATTGGAAACAAAAGCATCACGCGGATCTTCACGCTCACAAATGACCGCCAAACCTAATCCATCAGGAAAACTCATCGGCACATCTTTCATTGAATGCACGGCAATATCGGCTCTGTTTTCCAACAAGGCTAATTCTAACTCTTTAACAAACAAACCTTTTCCGCCAATTTTTGCCAACGGCGTGTCTAAAATCACATCGCCTTTTGTTACCATCGTAACCAGCTCGACAGATAATTGTGGAAAATGTTTTTCCAACTCATTTTTTACAAAATTAGCCTGCCATAAAGCAAGTGGGCTTTGGCGAGTTGCAATGCGTAAAATGTCTTTCATAAGTTCTAAAAATTAAAACAGCATAGTAAATGCTAATTATCCTAACACTTTTTTAGCTTAACTGCCAAAAATAATCGCGGTTTTCTATTTGCGTTTAATCAAAACCCGGGCTTTTTCTTAAAAAATTATTTCCCTATTTTTATAGCATATATACAACCTTAAAAAGGTTGACATAGATCAAATCAACAATAAAACTTTGTGAATTTTTAACGACAAAATAACTCTTTTGGGTAATAATTTCATCAGTTAAAAAAATTATCAAATTTTAAATCTTATGAGGAAACAAACTATGGCTAAAAGCACTCAACCATTTGATGCCCAAGCAGAAGTCAATTCACTTGTCGAAAAAGGCTTAAAAGCACTTGATGAGTTTAGAAAGCTGAATCAAGAGCAGGTCGATTTTATTGTCGCCAAAGCCTCTGTTGCCGCCCTTGATAAGCACGGCATTTTAGCAATGCACGCTTATGAAGAAACAGGACGTGGCGTATTTGAAGACAAAGCCACTAAAAACCTGTTCGCCTGTGAGTATGTTGTCAATAATATGCGACATTTAAAAACAGCAGGGGTAATTAGTGAAGATGATGTATCAGGTATTACCGAAATAGCCGACCCGGTCGGTGTTGTCTGCGGAATTACCCCAACTACTAACCCAACCTCAACCACTATCTTTAAAGCGTTAATCGCCCTCAAAACCCGTAATCCAATCGTTTTTGCTTTCCACCCATCAGCTCAACAATGTTCTGCTCACGCTGCTCAAATTGTGCGTGATGCTGCCGTTGCCGCAGGTGCTCCGGAACATTGTGTGCAATGGATTACACAGCCTTCAATGGAAGGCACTTCCGCATTAATGAAACACCCTGGCATTGCTACCATCTTAGCTACTGGTGGTAATGCAATGGTGGAAGCCGCTTACTCTTGCGGTAAACCGGCGTTAGGGGTTGGAGCAGGTAATGTACCCGCTTATGTGGAAAAAACAGCCAAATTAAAACAAGCGGTGTATGACATCGTAATGTCGAAATCTTTCGACAACGGTATGATTTGTGCTTCTGAACAGGCTGCAATTGTCGATAAAGAAATCTACAACGATTTCATCAAAGAAATGCAATCTTACGGCGTTTACTTAGTAAATAAAAAAGAAAAAGCTTTACTTGAAAAATATATCTTCGGTGTTGATAAAGCCAAAGACGAAAACTGCTCAGGGGCAAAACTCAATGCGGCAGTGGTTGGTAAACCAGCAGCGTGGATTGCAGAGCAAGCAGGTTTTAAAGTGCCGGAAAAAACCAATATTTTATTAGCAGAATGTGCTTTTGTAGGCGAAGGCGAGCCACTTACACGTGAAAAACTTTCACCTGTGTTAGCTCTACTCAAATCGAACTCAACTGAACACGGCTTAGAACTTTCTGAAGCAATGGTGAACTTTCACGGTTTAGGACATAGTGCGGCGATCCACACAGAAAACAAAGAGCTTGCTAAAACATTCGGCGAGCGTGTAAAAGCCATTCGTGTGATTTGGAATTCACCGTCTACTTTCGGCGGTATCGGCGATGTGTATAATTCTTTCCTCCCATCGCTCACATTAGGTTGTGGCTCTTACGGCAAAAACTCCGTAGGCAACAACGTGAGTGCAGTGAACTTAATCAACATTAAACGTGTGGGCAGACGGAGAAATAATATGCAATGGTTTAAAGTACCATCAAAAATCTACTTTGAGCGTGATTCAATCCAATATTTAAAATCGATGCACGATGTACATAAAGTGATGATCGTAACCGACCGTTCAATGGTAGATCTCGGCTTTGTGGATAGAATTACCGAGCAACTCCGCCAACGCCGCAATCAAGTAATGATTCAACTTTTCACCGATGTTGAACCGAATCCAAGCCTACAAACCGTGCAGCGTGGTACAGAATTAATGCGTAGCTTCCAACCGGATACCATTATTGCATTAGGCGGCGGCTCGCCAATGGACGCAGCGAAAATTATGTGGTTATTCTACGAACAACCTGAAGTGGATTTCCGTGATTTAGTGCAAAAATTTATGGATATTCGCAAACGTGCGTTTAAATTCCCACAATTAGGCAGAAAAGCGAAATTTGTTGGTATTCCAACCACTTCCGGTACAGGTTCTGAAGTAACACCATTCGCAGTAATTACTGACGGAGATATTAAATATCCGTTAGCAGATTACTCTTTAACACCAACCATTGCGATTGTTGATCCTGCATTAGTGATGTCAGTACCGTCTCACGTTGCAGCTGATACCGGCTTAGACGTTTTAACCCACGCAACCGAAGCCTATACCTCGATTTTAGCTAACGACTACACAGATGGTTTGGCGTTACAAGCAATCAAATTAGTGTTTGAAAACTTGGAAAAATCGGTAAAAGAGTTTGACGAAGCTGCTCGTGAAAAAATGCATAATGCCTCTACAATGGCAGGTATGGCATTCGCCAATGCATTCCTTGGTATTTGCCACTCAATGGCACACAAAATTGGTGGTAAATTCCACACAATTCACGGCAGAACCAATGCGATTTTACTGCCACACGTGATTCGCTATAACGGTACTCGCCCAACTAAAGTAGCAACTTGGCCAAAATACACCAACTATGTTGCGGATATTCGTTTCCAAGATATCGCAAGAATGCTGGGCTTACCAGCTGAAACACCGGAACAAGCAGTTGAATCTTACGCCAAAGCGGTTCACGATTTAGCCGTACGTTGCGGTGTAAAAATGTCATTACGTGAGCAAGGCGTTGATGAGCAAGCATTCTTAGATGCTCGCCGTGAGCTTGCACTACACGCATTTGAAGACCAATGTACGCCGGCAAATCCACGTTTGGCAATGATCGAGGATATGGAAGAGATTATGACAAAAGCCTACTACGGCAAAACAGAATAATCTTTCACTATGACAGAATGACCGCTTTACAAGCGGTCATTTTTGTTGGCTTTTTTGCAAAAATAACGGCATAGTAGACAAAATAACAAAAAGTGCAAAAATAATAAAAAATCTCACCGCTTGTAAGTTATCGCCAGCCTCCGCCAAGTGCTTTATACAAGCTAATTAAATTTAAGGCTTGTGAAAGTTGAGATTGAACCAATTGTTTCTGATAATTCAGCACCGATGTTCTTGCTCTAATCGCCACATCTAAAGTTTTTTCGCCATATTTAAACAACCTTTGAGCATCATTTGCCTGTTTTTGGGCTTGTCGTACTGCATTTTGCAATAATCGGCTTTGCTTAGCTAAACTAGATTGATGTTGATAAGCAGAATCTACCTCGCCGAGAGCTTTTAAGAGACTATTGTCGTACTCAATCATTGCTGCTTGCAAGCGAGCATCTGAAGCATCGATATTCGCTTGAATTCTGCCATTGGTAAAAATCGGGAGCTTCACGCCAACACTCACGAGGTTAGCCAAAGCCGAAATTGGCGATAGATCATTGTTGATTTTGATATAACCGCCCTGCCCTAAGAACTGGATGTCAAAACGTGGGTAGAGATCTGCTTTCGCACTTGCAAGCTTAGCCGCCATTGCTTCTACCTGACGGGCATTTGCCTTTATATCCGGGCGGCGTTCAATCACTGTACTTGGCATTTGCCCACTTGGGCTATCCGGAATTTTCGCTAATGGATTACCACTTTTGGCAATGTGAAAACCTTGTGGTACAGAGCCAATCAATACCGCAATATTACGAGTGAGGGCATCAGCTTGTGATTGTAACATTGATTGTTGAGCCTGTAATGCAGTGATTTGAGCTTTAATTTCACTAATTTCATACGCAGTTGCCTGCCCTGCATTAAAACGCCCTTGAATATAACGCTGTAGTTCATTCAAGATAGCCACATTTTTACGAAGAATTTCTTGTTTCTGCTCAATGGCATAAATTCGGAAATAATTTTCCGCAATGCTGCTGGAAACTAAAAGCTGTGCACCATAAACTTGTTCTTGGCGTGCTAACGCTCCTGCTCTTGCAGCATCAGCATCGCTGCGTTTTTTACCAAAAAAATCTGGCTCCCAAGAAGCAGAGATTCCACCTTGTATCGCTGCTACATCAGAGCGTTTTGGGTCAAACAACCCGGTGTCCATATCCATCAGACCTCCACCAACAGAACCACTTGCCCCAATGTTAATCCCTTTATCGGCTTCGGTATATTGGCTGTTGGCTTGAGCTTCCGCTAATCGGGCTTGGGCGAGTTTGATATCAAGGCTGTTAGCTAATCCTTTTTCAATCAAGGCTGTTAATTGCGGATCATTCCAGTTTTTCCACCATTGCTGGATTTCATTTGCTCCTTTCGCTGCTTGAGTTTGATCAAACTCAAGCGGTACTTCAACGGAAGATTGGGTATCGACGGTAATGCTATTACAAGCGGTCAAAAAAGCGGTAAAAATTGCAATTGTTGATAATTTATAAAGATTCATTTTTTATCCTTGTTTAGATAGCATAGATTTAAATTGCATTAATGCGATGCCTAAAAAAACCGCCCCAATTAACGCCATTTTTACTAAGTGCAACCACACCAAATCTAAGCCTGCATTGCGAAATAATACATCTTGAGCATAACTCCCCAGAATAGTAGTGGGCGAGAATTGCGTTAATTGCTGTGCCAATTGGGGCATATTTTCAAGCGGAGAATTTGCCCCTGAAAGCATATACATAACTAAATAAATCGGAATACAGAGCAAGCCAAATTGTGGCATTGTGGGGGCAAAAACCGCCAATAAAATCCCTAGTGAAGCAATCGAAAACAGAAAAATGGCTACGCCTAAAATGAAAATCGCAATTTGTTGATTGCTTATCGGTGCACCGAGAAAGCCCGAAACAATAAATTTCAGTGAGAATAAAGTAACAATTAACAGTATTACACCATTAGCAAGAATTTTTGATACTGCAATTTCACTTGAGCGAACAGGCATTACCAATAAATGCTCTATTGTGCCACGCTCTCTTTCCCGAATTACCGCAGAACCTGAAAGCAACAAAGTTAATAAGGTAAGATTACCGACAATCTGCCCTGCTCCCATAAACCAAGCACTATCATAATTAGGATTATATAGCACATTGATTGCGGTATTGAACGGAACAGGCATTTCTGTAGAACCAACAAAACGCTGAATTTCTTGGCTAAAAATTTGACTGATGTAATGAGCCCCGATATTTGCTTGCGTCATCGCTGTTGCATCAACCAACAACTGCACTTTGGGTTCTTTGCCTGCTAAGGAATCTCGTTGATAATTAGGCGGAATTTCGACAATAAAGGTATATTTCCCCACGTCCATTGCACGATCAACCGCTTGAGGCTCAATATCTTCCACTGTTTTGAAATAAGGCGGAATTAATGCATCTTTCAAACGGTAAGATAGTGCTGAATGATCGTAGTTAATTATTCCCACCGAGCCATTTTTAACATCGGTCATTCCTTGTTTCGCAATAGTAATAACGGCAAATGAAAACATATAGATAATCAATAAAACTAATACCTTATCACTAAATAAACTTTTCAACTCTTTAACTGCGAGGAAACCAACATTTTTAAACCAACGGTTCATCTATTTCTCCTGTTTCTTCAACGCAAAAGTTGCCAATACAAGGTAAACGGCGTAAATAACCGCTAATGCTAAATAAGGTTGGAGGAAATCAGCAAAGCCAAGCCCTTTAGTAAATCCGCCTAAGCTGATTTGCTGAAACCAAGCTCCCGGGAATATCTTTGAAACCAGCTGCACATTTTCATCTAAACGAGATACAGGATACATCATTCCTGAGAAGTTAATAGTCGGTACAATTGAAATAATTGCGGCGGCAAAAATAGCAGCTACTTGTGATTTCACAAAACTAGAAACCAATAAGCCAAAACCTGTTGAAGCACAAATTGCCAATAACACACCTAAGAACATTGCGGTTATTGAGCCTTTAATCGGCACCCCAAATACAAAAATCGCCGCCAGTACCATAATTAAATAGCTGATAAATGAAAGTGCAATATAAGGAAGCTGTTTGCCTAACAAAAACTGGAATTGAGAAGCAGGTGATCCGTAGAGGTTCATAATCGTTCCCATCTCTTTCTCTCTGACTACGCTAAGTGCGGTCATCATTGGGGGCACAAGCATCATCGCAAGCATAATAATGCCAGGTGTCATCGCAAATACACTTTTGAAATCTTGGTTGTAGATCATTCGAGGTTCGGTTACCGAAGGAATGCTTGCACTAATGCCATTTTCTCTTAACATCTCTTGCATATATTGCCCAATAACGCCTTGTGCAGAGCCTCGTAAATTCTCTGCGGTACTTGGGAAAGCTCCATCAATAAATATACCGACCTCAGGCATTCTTTGGGCTAAAAGATCCCGACCAAAATCAGACGGAATTTCTAGCACTAATTTTACCTTACCCGTTTGCAGGCTGAGGTTTATCTCATCTATCGAATAAATATTGTCTTGCCGAATAAAATAAGGCGAGCCGGAAAAGGCTTCAATCAATTTACGGCTTTCTGAGCTATTATCGTGATCAAGCACGGTAAAATTTAAAGGTTTGATATCAAAAGATATACTCGATCCCATCGCCAGCAACATTACCAGCGGTCCAAGCAAAGCAAACAGTAAACGTATATTGTCTCTTAACAATTCTTTTCCTTCACGCACGGCAAAAGTCCAGATGACACTCAGCCCATTTGCAAAAAACTGCCGATTTTTGACCGCTTGTAATGAACTATTTGCTTGCTCTTCGTTATCAACAGTCTCTTTTGGAGCAGTTACTTCATCATTTTGCTCTTCTAAATAAATAATAAAGGCTTCTTCAAGTGTTTTCGCATTTTTGCCTAACCTTAATGCTTCAGGTGTGCCAACGCCAAGTACTTTTCCTCGGTGCATAAAAGAAATGCGATCACAACGAGCCGCTTCATTCATAAAGTGGGTGGTAATGAAAATGGTAATACGATCTTCTCTGGAAAGTTTAATTAAATACTCCCAAAACATATCACGAGCTGCCGGATCAACCCCAGAAGTAGGTTCATCTAAAATCAACACTTCAGGTTTATGCAAACAAGCAGCGGCAAGCTGTAAGCGTTGTCGAATGCCAAGTGGTAACGATAAAGGTTTTTCCTCAGCTAAATCGGCAAGGTCAAATTGGTTCATTACATTATTAACATAATGCGACCATTCACTACGCGGAATTTGATAAAGTTTGGCGTGTAGTTCAAGATTTTCTTGTACTGTTAGCTCTTCATAAAGTGAAAATGCTTGCGACATATACCCCACTCGCTTTCGAGTATTGATATTGCTCGCATCAATTGGCTGACCCAGCAGTAATGCCGAGCCTTCAGTTGGCTCAAGCAAACCTGTTAGCATTTTCATTGTGGTGGATTTGCCACAGCCGTTAGAGCCTAAAAAGCCGAAAATCTCACCTTTAGGGATAACGAAGCTCACATTATCTACTGAAACAAAATCGCCGAATTTCTTGGTTAATCCTTCCGCTACAATAACGGGCGGCTCATCTTTTAATGGCTCAAAAGGAGGAATAACCAAGCCATCTACTGCCCCCCGTTTTTCAGGTGGCAATAATTTAATGTAGGCTTGCTCTAAATTTTGGCTATTGGTTTCAGCAATAACAGTTTGAGTGGGTTTATCAACAATTAA
Organism: Mannheimia indoligenes; assembly: GCF_036880405.1. Classification (NCBI taxonomy): domain Bacteria; kingdom Pseudomonadati; phylum Pseudomonadota; class Gammaproteobacteria; order Pasteurellales; family Pasteurellaceae; genus Mannheimia; species Mannheimia indoligenes. The sequence continues at coordinate 27,834 of NZ_JBAJJM010000008.1, forward strand.
CTTACCATCGTCCATCGCCATCACATACTCAAAACCTTCGGCTTCATCAATATAGGCGGTGGCGATAATCACTGTCATCTCTGGTGTTTCAGCACGCAACTCTTCAACTAACTCCCAAAATTGACGGCGTGAAAGCGGATCAACCCCCGTTGTTGGCTCATCTAAAATCAGTAATTCAGGGCTATGCACCAACGCACAGCAAAGGCTGAGTTTTTGCTTCATTCCTCCCGAAAGTTTACCTGCAGCTCTATCGGAAAACGGCAACAGCCCCGTCGCTTTCAACAAACGATGAATCCGAGCTTTTCGCTGGCTTGGAGATAACCCAAACATTCGGGCGTGAAAATCAATATTTTCATAAATGGAAAGAGTAAGGTAGAGATTTTTCCCCAACCCTTGCGGCATAAAGGCTACTTTATGGGTTAAGATGTCTCGGTCTTTCGCTTTTGCTACATCTAAACCAAACACCGAAATCTCTCCCTGCTGAAGAATTTTTACCCCAGCAATCAGCGAGAGCAAAGTTGATTTACCCACACCATCAGGTCCAATCAGCCCAACTGTTCTGCCTTTCGGAATTTCAAGCGAGATATTATTAACCGCTACTGTGTTTTTATAAGTATGGCGAAGATTGCTAATTTTAACCGCAAGTTCAGTCATCATTTATCGGCTCTCTGGCAGTTTTACAGATAATGTTTCAGACCAATCCAAGCTGCTATCATATTTCACATAACCCATTGCTGTCATACCGCCCTTGAAAAATCCAACATATTGTTGGGCAATTTCCTCTGGAATTTGTAGCTTCACTTTAAACATTAATTTTGTGCGTTCCTCCAATGTCTCCACCGATTTTGGCGTAAATTGAGCTTCACTCGCTACATAGCCAATGTATGCAGGGAAAACATAGTCTGTGCCATCAATTTTAATGCGGGCTTCTTCACCTATTTTGATATTATTCGACTGATACGCAGGTAAAAATACATTTAAGTAAACATCTTTAGTATCAAGCAAACTCACCACTTTTGCCCCCATACCTACTACATTACCGACATCAACAATGCGATATTCTACTCTGCCTGCAATTGGTGCTTTAATTAACATATCATCATTTTGTGAAGTTGCTTGGTTGGCTGCTGCTTCAGCTTGATTAACCGTTGCTTCTGCTTGAGAAATCACTGCCTTTGCTTGATTAACTGCTGCCTGAGCTTCTGCCCTTGCCGCTTTTGCCGTTTCAACTGCCGCTAAAGCCGCTTTATGAGCCGCTTGTCGGCGTTCTAGTTCACTGGCAGAAACTAAGTTTTCACGGCGTAATTTTCTTGCATTATCTAATTCTAATTTAGCAACAGAGACTTGCTGTTGCTGGGCACTCATTTCCGCTGAAGCTCTAGCCACTGCTTCTTCTGCACGTAATTTTTGAGCTTTGGCACTTTCTACTTGAGCTTTCGCAGCGGAAATTTGAGCCTCTGCGGAAGTTACCTGGCTTTGTGATTGCGTAGAAGAGAAGCGTACAAGCGGTTGATTTTTCTCAACGTTTTGTCCCTCTTTAACTAAAATTTCTTCTACTTTTCCTGCATAAAGGGTTGCAACATCTAAACGTTCTAACTCCAAGCGTCCATTTACTGCAACAATCCCTGATAATTCCGTACGCTCACCCTGTATTTGCTGCCACAAATAAGCCCCACCTGCGGCAAAAACAACCAAAGTTGCAATTAATAATTTCTTCATCTTCTATCCTTATCATCAACCTAACTGGTCTGAAGTGTAAAAAAATAGCATTCTATTAGCAACCACCAAAAAACGATAAAATGTTGTCTAATGATACAAAAAACCATAAAATGTTGTCTAATGATACAAAAAACCATAAAATGTTGCTTATTTACAATGGTTAGTGGGAAATATGAAAAAAGAAGATCCTAGAATTACCCGCACAAAAGAGATTATCCACCAAGCTTTCATTACAACGCTTGAAAAGCAAGATTATGATGACATTACGGTGCAAGATATCTTAGATAATGCCAAAATTAACCGATCCACCTTTTATAAGCACTATTTAAATAAAGACCATCTGGCAACCGATATTATCGAAAAACTCAAAAACAAATCTCTTATTCCTCTTCTTGAAGAGCGTTTTAGTACCCCTACTCTGGAATTTGCAATCAAAGCAGCCCCTGTTATTAATACACTTCGCCACACATTACAGACCTTATGGAAAATTGATACCCACCGTATTAGCTTAAAAAGGCAAATTCAAGAAGAAGTAAAAAAGAAATACATTGACGTTATTTCAACACGAAAAAGTCTTAATGATATTGATGCTGAGTTTCAAGGTAAACTCTTTGCAACGCTTTCTATTGCAATGATGGAACACGTTGTGATGTCAGATAATCCGGTCAATCCGATGGTAATACAAACTAATCTCCAAGAAGTGCTTTCTTATTTTAGCTTGGAATAACCATCTGTTTTACAAAAAAATCTAATTTATACTATTTAGTTATAAGCACTTATTCAAAAAGCCAGTAAACTACTCCAATTTATTCTATTGTTCTTACCTTTTAATTAGGAAATTGTATGTCAATCACAATATTAGACGGCGGAATGAGCCGTGAATTAATGCGTCGTAACGCTCCTTTCCATCAGCCCGAATGGTCTGCAGCCGCTTTGTATGAAGGTCCACACTTTGTGCAAGCTGTTCACGAAGATTTTATCGCTCACGGAGCAGAAGTTATTACTACCGATAGCTATGCTGTTGTACCTTTTCACATCGGCGAAAAACGTTTTTCCGCTGATGGCAAAAGTTTGGCTGATTTGGCTGGTCGTCTTGCTAAACAAGCGGTCAAAAATTCCGGAAATTTTGCAACTCAAATTGCAGGCTCGCTCCCACCGATGTTTGGTTCTTACCGAGCGGATCTGATAAAAATGGAACGTTTTGCAGAAATTGCTCAACCCTTAATTGATGGGCTTTCGCCTTATGTAGATATTTGGTTATGCGAAACTCAAAGTGCCATTATTGAACCCATTTCAATCAAAGCACTATTACCAAAAGATAACCGCCCATTATGGGTTTCGTTCACACTCATTGATGATGAACCAACTACAGAGCCGAAATTACGCTCAGGAGAGACGGTAAAACAAGCAGTAGAGGAAATGGTAGCATTAGGTGTGCAAGCCATTTTATTTAACTGTTGCCAACCCGAAGTGATTGGTGAAGCCTTAGCGGTTACGCAAAAAACGTTAGCTGAACTCAATGCAACTCATATCCGCACAGGAGCTTATGCTAATGCGTTTGCACCTCAGCCTAAAGATGCAACCGCTAATGACGGCTTAGACGAAGTTCGTAAAGATTTAGATCCGAATGCTTATTTAGCGTGGACAAAAAAATGGACGGAACAAGGAGCAACCATTATCGGTGGCTGTTGTGGTATCGGTGTGGAATATATTGAAACACTCGCAAAAAATTTAAAGTAAGGAATAGCAATGTCAAATAAAAAAATCGGATTAATTTCCCTTACTGCACTTGTATTAAGCTCAATGATTGGCTCAGGCATTTTCAGCTTGCCGCAAAATATGGCGGAAGTAGCAGGTGCGGAAGCTATTACCATTGGTTGGCTGATTACCGGTGTTGGTATCATCTTTTTGGGTTTATCATTTTTCTTTATTTCCCGCCTTCGCCCTGATTTAGATGGCGGTATTTATACCTATGCACGAGAAGGCTTCGGCGAGTTGATGGGTTTTATGTCCGCTTGGGGTTACTGGTTATGTGCCACTATCGGTATTGTGGGCTATCTTACCGTTGCTTTTGAAGGTTTAGGCGTATTTACCGATAGTGAAAATACGGTGATTTTCGGGCAAGGCAACACCCTTGCTGCATTCATCGGCTCATCAATTATTGTGTGGCTGGTTCACGCTTTAATTGCAGGAGGGATTAAAGAAGCCGCTTTCGTAAACCTCATCGCGACCTTTGTGAAAGTTGCTCCACTTATTCTATTTATCGGGCTAGGCGTTTGGTATTTTGATGTCGATTTATTTAATTCAGATGTGAAAGCAACTGCATTGAATAATAGCGTAAGCGATCAAGTAAAAAGCACAATGCTGATTACCTTATGGGTATTTACCGGAGTGGAAGGGGCTTCTGTACTTTCTGCTCACGCTAAAAAACGTTCTGACGTAGGCTTAGCAACGGTGTTAGGGATCTTAATTGCGTTGGCACTTTATGTTGCGATTACCATACTTTCGCTCGGGATCTTACCTCGTGAAACCATTGCCAATATGGCAAATCCATCAATGGGTCCACTACTTGATGCAATGATGGGACCAACAGGCAAAGTAATCATCACCGCCTGTTTGATTGTTTCTGTGCTTGCTTCTTATATTAGCTGGACGATGTATTCTGCTGAAGTGCCTTATCGTGGTTCTAAAAATGGGGCTTTTCCTAAAATTTTAGATAAATTGAATGAAAACGGCACGCCGATTAACTCTCTTTGGTTCACGGGTGTTGTAGTGCAATTCTGCCTTGTGTTGGTTTTTGTATTTGAGCAAAGCTATAACACGCTATTATTGATTTCTACTTCAATGATTTTAATTCCGTATTTCTTAATCGGGGCGTATTTATTCAAATTAGCTATTCAAACCAATGCCGCTTGGTACATTAAACTCACAGGCTTTATGGCATCAATTTATGGCTTATGGATTGTTTATGCAGCAGGGTTAGAATATTTACTGCTCTCGGTTGTGCTTTATGTGCCGGGTATTTTGTTGTATCTCTATTCTAACTATAAATTCAACGGTAGATTAACGCTTTCAAACGCAGAAAAGATGATTTTAATTATCTTGCTTGTGATTTTTGGCTACGCAGTGATTGAATTACCAACGCTATTAGCAGAAAGCTAAACGTGAAAAGACCGCTTTTACAAGCGGTCTTTTTTTAAAATTTTTTGCAAACGTTGATTTACTTCACTTTCAACTTTTTACCCACAGTAATCTGATAATTTTTTAAGTTATTCAGCTCACTAATTTTTTGTGGAGTTGTGCCGTATGCTCTGGCAATGGAGTAAACCGTTTCATCTTGTTGAACAATGTGATAGCCATTATTCGAGGTCTTAATCTCTTTTTGGGAAGAGGATTTTTCTTCCTTATTTTTTGACTCTTTGGCTTTTTCTTGTTCTTGGTTTTTAGATGATTTTTCTTTTACGCTTTCTTTCTTTTTATCCGATTTAGCGTTTTGCTCTTTCTTTGTCTCTTTTTGAGCTTCTTCTTTTACTTTCTTGGTATCCGTTTTATCTGCTTTTTCTTCTTTTTTCGTTGCTTCTTGTTTATCGCTCTTATCTGCTTTTTTACTGACGCTTGCTGAACTTATTCCATCATTTTTATAACGATAAGCCACTAAACCTTGATAAATCGCTTTTGCTAATTGACGGCGATAGTTTGCACTAGCAAGCTTTGCTTCCTCTGTTGAGTTAGATAAAAAACCGGTTTCAACCAATACAGAAGGAATATCAGGCGAACGCAACACACTTAAACTCGCGTGTTGTGGGCTGGATTTAGCTAATGAGGTCATTCCAGCCATTTTGCTTAGAATACTTTTCCCTAACTCATAGCCTGTACGCTGAGAATGTGAAAATTGCAAATCTAATACCGTTTGGTTTAAGTAACGCTCTTTATTGCTGGCAAGTACTGCCCCCGCACCACCAAGCAATTCCGATTGTTTTTCGTGATCTTCTAGCCATTTCCCCATTTCATCACTGGCACGACTGTTTGACAGTACCCAAACAGACGCCCCTTTTAAGGAATCCCCTCTTGGAGAGGAATCTGCGTGGATAGATACTAATAGATCGGCACGATGTTTACGGGCAATTTCCGTCCGTTCCGGAAGTTGGATAAAATAATCACCATTACGTGTCATCACCGCTTTAAAGTTTGGGTCAGCATCTAATAAAGCTTTTAGCTCTTTGGAAATAGCAAGCGTAACATTTTTTTCTAAAATGCCTAAGTTTTTGCCGATAGCTCCTGGGTCTTTTCCGCCGTGTCCGGCATCAATAGCCACAATGGTTTTAGCAAAACTCGAAAAACTTAACAAACTCAATGCACTAAAAACAATATATTGGATAACCTTCTTCATCACCTTCCCTACAAGCGGTCTATTTTTGATTAAAATTTACTAAAATATCTGTTGCCGATTGATTTTGCGGAACAACCGTAATTTGTCGTCCTTCATTCATATAATCAATTTGAATGACAAAATCAGCTTCCGGAATCATTCCTTCACCTTTGCTTGCCCATTCCAACAAACACAATGTTTGTGGTTTGAAATAATCACGAATACCCATAAATTCTAGTTCTTCAGGGTCAGCTAAGCGATATAAGTCAAAATGGTAAATATTCAAAGGGTCGAGATGATACTCTTCAACTAATGTATAAGTAGGGCTTTTCACATTACCTTGATGCCCAAATGCTCTTACAATACTACGAGTTAGGGTCGTTTTGCCTGCCCCTAACTCGCCGTTTAGGTAAATAACCAGAGAGCGGTTGCTGTCTTGCAACAAATAGTTTTTTAGCCCCAATGCGAATGATTGACCAAATTCAAGTAATTTAGTTTCATCTTCGCAGTAAAAAGAGAGTAAATCAGCCATTATTTTTCGTCTAAATTAATAAAATGTTCCCGATAAAATTTCAACTCATTGATAGATTCACGAATATCGTCCAATGCCAAATGAGTATTCCCTTTACTGAATTTATCCAATATTTCCGGTTTCCAGCGTCTTGCTAATTCTTTTAAGGTACTCACATCTAAATGACGATAGTGGAAATAATCCGCTAAATCAGGCATATATTTATAAAGGAAACGTTTATCCTGTGCAATACTGTTGCCACAAATTGGCGAACTCCCTTTTGGCACCCAACGCTTTAAGAAATCAATAGTTTGTAATTCTGCCGCACGCTCAGTGAGTTTACTCGCTTTCACTCGCTCAATTAAGCCGTTTGCCGTATGGGTTTTCACACACCAATCACTCATTTTTCCTAATAATTCATCAGATTGATGAACCGCCAAAACCGGACCTTCCGCTAAAATATTCAGATCTTTATCGGTTACGATAGTGGCAATTTCGATAATGCGTTCTTTTTCCGGATCTAAGCCTGTCATTTCAAGGTCGATCCAAATTAGATTTTGTGCATCTTGGCTCATTTTATTTCCTTTTTATTACTCAATTATTTTGCAAATTTTAGGGCATTTTTGACCGCTTGTGGCACGAATTGGCTCACATCACCATTGTGGAGGTAAATCTCTCTCACCATTGTAGAAGAAAGATAACGCCACTCCACTGAAGGCGGAAAGAAGATCGTTTCTAAATCGCCCGATAATTTGTGATTTAGTTGAGCAAGTTGAATTTCATAGTCAATATCGTCTGCACCACGAATGCCACGAATAAGCACCTTCGCATTCTGCTCTTTAGCAAAATCCGCCAGTAAACCACTAAAGCCAATCACTTCAATATTATCAAGCTCTGCACAACTTTTTTTCACTAATTCAACACGCTCTTCTAGCTCGAAAAGCGGTTGCTTACTTGGATTTTTAGCCACCGCAACAATCACTTTTCCAAAGAGCATTGAAGCCTTACGAATAATATCTAAATGCCCGTTGGTAATAGGGTCAAAAGTCCCTGCATAAATTACGTTATAGCTCATTTTATTTCTCTATTCTATTATATAGGGAGCAAGCAAATCTAAATGGCGTTTTAATGCACCTTGATTTTCTTGTAAGACACTAAAACCTGAAGCGGCTATGTCTTGTCCGATTTGTGGCTGAGTTAATAATAATTCGATACTTTCAGCTAAGGCTTTAGCAGAACTTTCAACCTCAATCACACCTTTAACTTCTCTCAGTTTTTTAAATACTTCCGGAAAATTGTAGGTAAATAACCCTGAAATAACCGGTATGTTAAAAGCGATTGGCTCAAGCGGATTATGTCCGCCGTGTTTAACTAAACTCCCCCCCACAAAAGCAATATCAGAAAGCCCGTATAGTAACATCATTTCGCCCATTGTATCGCCTAGTAACACCTTCGTTTCTTGATTTAATGCCTTATGTTCTGAGCGTTTTATATAATCTAAGCCTGATTTTTTAACCAAAAGCTCGACTAACTTAAAACGTTCCGGATGTCTCGGCACTAAAATCAGCACTAAATCAGGATACTTATTCAATAAAATTTGATGGGCTTCTAAAATCAATTTTTCTTCACCTTCGTGCGTACTGCCCGCAATCCAAATTGGTCTTGCCTGCAAATTCAGAGCTGACTTTGTTTCCAGCACGCTTTGGTGTAGCTCCGGCGTAATTTCCAAATCAAATTTAAGGTTGCCTGTATTTACCATTTTGGCAGGATTATAGCCTAATGCCAAATAGCGATCTTTGCTCACTTCATCTTGTGCCAAAATGAGCGAAATTTGATTGAGCATATCCTTCATACTGCCTTTAATCCAACCATAGCGTTTGGCTGAACGAGGTGAAAGTCTGGCATTCGCAATTACAAACGGAATATTTCGCATCTCCACTTTACGGATTAAATTTGGCCAAATCTCCGTTTCGATCACAATAATCAATTTAGGATCAACAAAATTCAGAAAACGCTCTATAGCGTCAGGTAGATCATAAGGTAAATAAAAATGCGAGACAGAATTACCAAAAGCTGACATTACACGATCCGATCCTGTCGGTGTAACCGTTGTAACAATAAGCGGTAAATCAGGATACTGTTTTCCAATCGCTTTGATTAGCGGTGTTGCTGCAATCACTTCACCTACAGAGGCTGCGTGAATAACCACACCTTTAGCTTTTGGTTTTTCGGCTTCGTCATATACGCCATAACGTTCCCATAAACGTTTGCGGTAGGCAGGCTGCTTACGCCCTTTGTACCACATTAGAAAAAGTACAACGGGTTGTAATAAATAACTTAGACAAATATAGAGTAAACGGAGCATTTATTTTCCTTACAAGCGGTCTTTTTTTCTAATTTTTTTACCAATCAGTCTTATTATACCTAAAAATAAACCACGAAATAGTTTGGATTTCGTGGTTTACATTATTTTAAACGAAATTAAGCTTGATGCGGATTGCGAGTATTTGCATTTACTAAGTTACGCATTAAAAGGGCAAAATCCAACTCAATGTCTTGTGGCACATCTAAAAAAACAAAGTGTCCGTCCCCTAAGGCGGCTTCTACGCTTTCGTTTTTGCGGTTTAGCATACGTTCAATTTTGAACACGATATTGCCTTTTGGCGTCATCATTTCTACCGAATCGCCGACTAAGAATTTATTTTTAACGGCAACTTCCGCCATACCTTGCTCATTGCGTTTACCGGTAAATTCCCCCACAAACTGTTGGCGTTCGGAAATCGAATAGCCGTATTCATAATTTTGATATTCATCGTGCGTGTGGCGGCGTAAAAAGCCTTCTGTATAACCACGGTGAGCCAAACTTTCTAAGGTATCCAATAACGATTCATCAAACGGCTTACCGGCTGCGGCATCATCAATCGCTTTACGGTAAACTTGGGCGGTTCTCGCACAGTAGTAGAAGGATTTCGTTCTACCTTCAATTTTCAGAGAATGTACGCCCATTTGGGTTAAACGTTCCACGTGTTGCACCGCACGCAAATCTTTCGAGTTCATAAAATAAGTGCCGTGCTCATCTTCAAAGGCAGTCATTTGCTCGTCAGGACGTTGTGATTCGGTGTAAAGGAACACTTTATCGGTTGCCTCACCGCTACCTAAAGTTGGGGCAACATTTTTAATCTCAATTTCAGGCTCGTATTTCGGTACAATTTGACCGACTTCATCGACTTTGCCCTCTTCCATTTTGTATTCCCAACGGCAAGCATTGGTGCAAGTGCCTTGGTTTGGATCTCGTTTATTGATGTAACCTGAAAGCAAGCAACGACCTGAATACGCCATACACAAAGCACCGTGAACGAAGATCTCAAGCTCCATTTCCGGCACTTGTTGGCGGATTTCTTCAATCTCTTCAAGCGATAATTCACGAGATAAAATCACACGAGTTAAACCCATTTGATGCCAAAACTTCACCGTCGCCCAGTTCACTGCATTTGCTTGAACAGAAAGATGGATATCCATTTCAGGGAAATTCTCACGCACCAGCATAATCAAGCCCGGATCTGACATAATCAGTGCATCCGGTTTCATATCCACAACCACTTTTAAATCTTTAATGAAGGTTTTAAGTTTTGAGTTGTGCGGTGCGATATTCACCACCACATAGAATTTTTTGCCGAGAGCGTGTGCTTCATCAATCGCAATTTTTAAATTTTCGTGGTTGAATTCATTGTTACGCACACGCAAGCTATAGCGTGGCTGTCCGGCGTAAATCGCATCTGCCCCGTAGGCAAAAGCATAACGCATATTTTTTAAAGAACCTGCAGGCGAAAGCAACTCAGGTTTGGCATATTTTAAAGTCATAAGTAATCTCTTTTCTGATAACAAGTCAGGGCTTTCCACCAAAGGAAAGCGTAAGCGGTCTATTTTCCAAGAAATCTTGCATATTGGCAAGTCAATCTATTACAATCTGCTTTTTTATGTGGGGAAACTATGAAACTTAAACTACTTTTAGCAACAACATTATTCGCCTTTTCAGCATTAAGTAATGCACAAAGCATCAAAATGGAAATGATGCAAATGAATATGAACGCCAACAAATTAGTTAGAGCTAATTCGGCAGAAGAATTTCAACAAGCTGCGAAAAATTTTGTTGAAATTACTGAGAAAACCAAAGCTATTTTTCCAAATAGTGTAAAGGGCGATAAAGCTGCTGAAGAAGATTACCAAGCAGGCATTCAGAAATTAATTGATGTCGTAAAAGAAGCGGATAAAAAAGCTCAAGCCGGCGATTTGCAAGAAGCCAAAATTATGATTTCAGAGCTTGAAGTTCTTAAGCGTGAATATCACAAAAAATATAAATAATCGCAAAATAAAGGGTAAGTTAAAACTTACCCTTTATTATTTATTCAAATTCCAACTCAACTGAATTTTCACCCAGTAACTCTTTTAGTTCCGAGAACATCTGCTCGTTCGGCATTACTCGCCATTCCACGCCACCTTTTAGTAACACACGCCCTTCCGGACTTTGATAATAGAAGTGTAGTGGCAATGTACCTTCCTTGTGAGGTGCAATGATAGCGGTCATTTTTTTGATAAAATTTGCAGAAAGCTGTTCTTTGTTAATTGCCAATGCCAAGCTTTTTGCAAATCGGCTACGTGCTTCATCAAGAGAAAGCACCTCTCTTGCAGACATTTTTAATCCGCCACTGAAATCATCAAACTGCACCGAACCTGTTGCCACAATGATTTGATCTTGTTGCATTAAATGCCCAAAGTTTTCTAATGCTTCAGAGAAAAGTGTGATATCGAGTTTACCCGAACGGTCTTCAATAGTCGCAATGCCGATACGGCTTCCCCGTTTCGTTACAGCTACCCGTGATGCCATCACAATCCCCGAAACCGTTGTCATCTGCCCTCTGAAAGTCGGTTGTAGCTCATTAAGCCTATTTGGGGCATAGTGCGATAGCTCTTTTAAGAACCTGCCAATTGGATGCCCGCTTAAATAAAGCCCTAACGTCGCCCTCTCTCCGTCTAAAATCGTTTGTTCCGACCATTTCGGTGTGTTCGCATAAGCATTTTGCACCTCTTCAGGTGTTTCAGTCAGCACGCCGAACATATCACTCTGTCCAAGCTCTTCCATTTTGCTGTGCTGATCCGAGGCTTTTAATGCATCTTCTAAATTTTTCATTAAAGCTGCACGATGCGGACCTAATTTATCAAACGCTCCGGACATAATCAGGCTTTCAAAGGTGCGACGGTTAATTTTTTTCAGATCGACACGGGCAGTTAAATCAAACAGATCGGTAAAACGCCCACCTTGATTGCGAGCCTCCAAAATCGCCTCAATCGGACCTTCCCCCACGCCTTTAATTGCCCCTAAGCCGTAAACAATTTCGCCTTTTTCGTTTACGCTGAAACGGTGTTTACCACTGTTCACATCAGGTGGCACAACCGTTAAGCCCATATTGATACATTCATCATAAAAGCCAACGATCTTATCAGTATTATCCATCTCTGAAGTCATTACCGCCGCCATAAATTCTGCTGGGTAATGAGCCTTTAACCAAAGCGTTTGGTAAGATACCAACGCATAAGCGGCTGAGTGCGATTTGTTAAAACCATAGCCGGCAAATTTTTCTACCAAGTCAAAAATTGCTCCGGCTAATTCTCCGTCAATCCCTTTGGATTTCGCTCCTTTCTCAAACACTTCCCGTTGAGCCGCCATTTCTTCTGGTTTCTTCTTACCCATCGCACGGCGAAGTAAATCCGCCCCACCGAGCGTATAACCGGCAAGCTCTTGTGCAATTTGCATTACCTGCTCTTGGTAAACAATCACCCCATAGGTTGGCTCTAAAATCGGTTTTAGGCATTCGTGCTGATATTGTGGATCAGGGTAAGACACTTCTTCCTTGCCGTGTTTACGGTCGATAAAGTTCTGCACCATTCCCGACTCCAGCGGACCCGGGCGGAATAATGCCACCAAAGCGATAATATCTTCAAAACAGTCCGGTTTTAGACGAGAAATCAGATCTTTCATTCCACGGCTTTCAAGCTGGAACACCGCCGTGGTTTTTGCCGCTAATAGCAGATCAAAAGATTTTTTATCATCAAGCGGAATACTTTCTATGCGAACCGGTTCTTTCCCTTCTCGTTCAAGGCGAGCATTCACCATCTCTAATGCCCATTTAATGATGGTTAAGGTACGCAAGCCCAAGAAGTCAAATTTTACTAAGCCGGCATATTCCACATCATTTTTATCAAAATGGGTAACAGGGTGTAAACCTTCGCTATCACAATAAAGTGGTGAGAAATCGGTGATCGCAGTAGGAGCAATTACCACGCCCCCTGCGTGCTTACCGGCATTTCGGGTTACGCCCTCAAGCTTGCGAGCCATATCGATCAGATCTTTCACTTCCTCATCGGCTTCATACAGTTCAGGGAGTTTTGGTTCAGCGGCAAAAGCTTTTTCTAATGTCATTCCCGGATCGGGTGGAATCAGCTTGGAAATTCTGTCCACAAAGCTATAAGGATGTCCAAGCACACGCCCCACATCACGAATTACCGCTTTTGCTGCCATCGTTCCGAAGGTAATAATTTGCGATACCGCTTGGCGACCGTAAGTTTCTGCCACGTGTTCGATAACACGATCTCGCCCATCCATACAGAAATCGACATCAAAATCGGGCATTGAAACCCGCTCAGGGTTTAAAAAACGTTCAAAAAGTAAGTCAAATTCCAGTGGATCTAAATCGGTAATTTTAAGTGCATAAGCCACCAACGAACCCGCTCCCGAACCACGTCCCGGACCAACCGGAATATCGTTATCTTTCGACCATTGAATAAATTCCATCACGATCAGGAAGTAGCCCGGAAAGCCCATTTGGTTAATTACATCTAATTCAACTTGTAATCTTTCGTCATAAACTGACCGCTTGTTAGCCCTTTCCTCAGGGTCAGGAAATAAAAATTCAAGGCGTTCTTCTAAACCTTCTCTTGATTTTTTCACTAAAAAATCTTCGGTTGAAAGATCGCCTGTCGGGAAATTTGGCAGGAAATATTCGCCTAAACGCACTGTAACCGAGCAGCGTTTTGCAATTTCTACCGTATTAGCTAAGGCACTCGGCAAGTCTGCAAACAGCTTGCACATTTCCTCTTCTGAGCGGAAATATTGCTTTGGAGAATATTTTTTCGGGCGTTTCGGATCATCTAAAGTATAGCTGTCGTGAATTGCCACACGGATTTCGTGAGCATCAAAGTCATCTTCTTTTAAGAAAACAACATCATTCACTGCCACTAAAGGAATTGCATTTTTTTGGGAAAATTCGACCGCTTGTTTGATATAGCGTTCTTCGTCTGCTCGCCCTGTGCGGCAAACCGACATATAAAAATGATTTGGGTAATATTGTTGATAAAAAGAGAGTTTCTCAGCAGCTTCCGATAGATTTTCTTTAAGTAAGGCTTTACCCACATCTCCCATTCGTCCGCCTGAAAGCACAATAATGCCTTCATTCAGCTCAGCCAGCCATTCTCTCTCTACCATTGGAAATTCAATGTATCCTTGTTGATAGGCTTTGGAGAGAATTTGGGTAATATTGTGGTATCCTTTATTGTTTTTAGCTAATAGCGTTAGCTCAAAATAATCATCACTACCAGTATCCGATTTAACATATACATCAGCACCGATAATTGGCTTAATGCCCGCTCCTAATGCCTCGCCATAAAATTTCACCAAGCCGCAGAAGTTGGTGAAATCGGTTAGCCCCATCGCCACCATATTATTGGCAACTGCCGCTTTGACTAAAGGTTTCACTTTGGCTAAACCGTTAATCATTGAGAAATCACTGTGAACTTTTAAATGGACGAAACGACAATCAGACATAATGCTAAGGTAGAATTAAGATTTAAAGGAATATTCAAGCGGTCATTTTTGCAAAAAATTTTGTAAAAATAACCGCTTGTAAAATTAATCACGTTTTTTGCTTAGTAACCACCAAACAATTACCAGACAGAGCAAACTTGGAATTAATGCCCCAACCGGTACAGGTAGCCAAGTGGCAATAAGACTTAAATTCCCAAATACAATGTTCGCCACGTAGAACATAAAGCCGGCAACAATCCCAATAACAATTTTCGCCCCCATCGTACTACTACGAAGCGGTCCGAAAATAAAGGAGATCGCAAGTAACATCATCACCGCCATTGAGATCGGCTGGAATACTTTACGCCAGAACGTAATTTCGAAGCGTTTCGGATCTTGCCCAGTGTCTTTTAAAAAGCCGACATAATCCGCCAAGCCCGAAATAGACAGCGATTCAGGCTTAAGTGAAACAATCCCTAATTTGCTTGGCGTTAAGCTGGTTTGCCAACCTTGATCGGGTTGCTTGCCTTGCTGGATCTGATTCTCACCAAGTTCTGATTTTTCAACGTTAGAGAGTATCCAGCCTTTTTCATCGCTATATTGAGCCTCACTCGCTCGTAATACCGATTGCAATTCACGTTTATTTTCGCCTTCGCCAAATTCGTAAATAAGTACGTTACTCAGGCTTTTTTCATTATTGATACGGTTGATATAGATAAATGAGTTTCCATCTTTCGCCCAAAAACCATCTTTGGTGGCAAGCATTGAGCCGCCACTTTGAGCAATAGAACGCATATTACGGGCAAATTGTTCGGTTTGCGGTACGCCCCATTCGCCGATAATCATTGTAAAGATCACAAGTGGCAAAGCAGTTTTCATTACCGCTAAACCAATGCGAAAGCGAGAAAAACCGGAGGCTTGCATTACAACTAACTCACTACGGCTGGCAAGATTTCCCAAGCCTAAAAGAGAACCTAATAAAGCTGCAATCGGAAAAAAGGTTTCAATATCTCTTGGAATAGTTAAAAAGGTGTAATAAGCCGCTTTCAAACCATCGTAAGAGCCTCGTCCAACATCACGAAATTCCTCTACAAATTTAATGATTGCCCCAAGCCCTACCAATAAAAATAGAGTGAGGAAAATTGCCGATAAAATCGTTTTACCGATGTAGCGTTCTAAAATGTTCATTGAGAAAATTTTCATTATGCCACCGCCTTATTAGTGATTTTTTTAGCACTAAACTGATAGCGTAATTTAGACATAAATTTACCATTCCACATATTCAACACAATACCTAAAATTAAAAAGGCAACGGAGACTAACGGCATTAAAATTTCTGCATTTAGCTTGCCCGATCCACCCGATGATTTGAGTGAGCTTTGCAGTAGGAAATAGATTAAATAAAGCAATAGTGCAGGCAATAATTTAGCAAAACGTCCTTGTCGAGGGTTTACGCTACTCATCGGTACTGCCAATAACGCCATTAACGGCACGGCAAAAATTAACGCTAAACGCCAATGTAATTCAGCTTTTGCTTCCGGACTATCGGTTTCCATTAATGTTTTAAAATCGGCACGTTGCACTAATTTTTCGTCCGATTCCACATCTTGATAACCTAAATAAGCGGAATAATTTTCAAAGTGAGAAATACGGAAGTCGGCACTTTGCGGCGTACCCTCAAAACGTTTGCTTTCTGCTAACGTTAAAACCTGATCACCATTTGGCAAACCTTGTAAAGTACCGTTTTCAGCCACCACGACCGAAGGTTTGTTATTTTTTTGCTGTTCCGGTTGGAAAACGTAAATATCATTAAGGCTACTATTTTCAATTTTATCAATAAATAATACATAACCACCTGCCGACATAAACTGACCTGCCGAAAGGGCAGCAAAACGCGGATTAGCTTTCGCCTCTGCTAACATTTCACTTTGTTTGTTAATCGCCCAAGGGGTCAGCCAAAAGACGTTATATACCGCTAAAGCTGTCGTAAAAATGGAGAGGAACATCGCCACTTTTACCAATAAACCTTGCCCGATCCCACACGCACGCATCACTGTAATTTCACTTTCCGCATAAAAACGCCCAAGTGTCAATAATAGTGCGATAAAAAGAGATAACGGCAACATTAATTGTGCCATTGTCGGCATTCCCAGCCCTAATAAGCTGACGACTAAATCTGCCGGTACTTTACCACTTACGGCAGAACTTAAAACTCGAACTAATTGCTGGCAGAAAAAAATCAGCAAGAGGATAAACAATATCGCTACTTGGCTTTTAAATATCTCTTTGGTTAAATATCGGCTTAAAATCACAGTTTTTCTCTATAATGTCTAAAATTAAGAAACACTAAGCTATAACAAGCGGTCTCTTTTAACAATTTTTTGCAAAAGTGTCTTGCATACGAATATGCAATAATACCTTTTTTAGCTAGAAAAATCATCTATAGAAAAATTACGCACGGTTTAACCGTGCGTAAAATTCATTATTTATTTTTTAGATTTCTTAGATGATGCTACTTTATGAACCTCAAGAATTAATTTTTTACCTTGCTCATTTGCGATTTCAATCTTAGCCGGTGCATCTGATTTTTGGTGAAGAATTGCGACAATATTTTCTCCTTGTGCCAACTCTTCAAAATTCCCTTTTACGGTTAATTTTTCTGCATCGACTTGGCTATCAAAAATCAAGAAAGTTGCTAATGGTGTTACCCTAATATTTTTTAGTCCCAAATTGTCCTTAGTAACCGTTTTATATTGAGGTGCTTTTTTATTTTTTGCTGCTGCAATATTGTTTTTATCTGTTGCAATACTAAAAATATGTTGAACTTTCGCCGCTGAGCTTGATTGAGATGTTGAGCTTTCTTCAATTGGAGCTGATTGAGAGGTTGTCTGCTCGCCATCGAAAATAATATCTCCTACAAATTGCTCTTTTTGAGGAAGAGCTTTTAATAATGGTTCAACGCCTTTCGCAGAAATCACCATAAATAAACGCTCGCCTATTTTTTCAAAGCGAACATCAGTATCAGAGAGTTGCTTCCCAATTTGCTCATTTATACTTTTAATAGAGGTTTCAGCACTGTTTTGAATTGACACTTTACGAGTTGTATCAACATCATAAGCAATAAAACCTACTTTCAAACGTTGTGAAAGTTGTTGAAGTAAACTACCCACTTCACCTTCATAAGAAAGGCGTAACTTTGCCTGCTCATAGCGACTAATTTGAGTATCATCGGTGGCTAACGCTGATGTTTGAATAAATAATCCAACCATACCTGCAATTAATGTTTTACCTAAAAACCGCATTTTTATCTCCCATAATCTTGAAACCTCAATATTTCTTCTAGTATAAAGTAAGCAAACTAAAAGAAAAACCAATAAAATCATCTATATGACCAAAAAATTAGCTGATATTTCAATATAAAGCGTAAATTTTTGAAAATTTTATTTATACTAAGCATTTATTTATTATTGAACACTCTACCTAAACTGAAACAATAAATAGGGGACAAAATAATGGAATTTAGTGTTAAAAACGGCAGTGTTGAAAAACAAAGAACCGCTTGTTTGGTCGTTGGGGTTTATGAACCTCGCAGACTTTGTACTGCTGCGGAACAATTAGATAAATTAAGTAATGGCTATATTAGCTCACTACTCAGACGTGGCGATTTAGAAGGCAAAGCAGGGCAAACATTATTATTACACAATGTGCCGAATGTGCCTGCTGATCGTGTATTACTGGTTGGTTGTGGCAAAGAGCGTGAATTAACCGAGCGTCAATATAAACAAATTATTCAAAAAACCGTGCAAACAATTAATGAAACTGGCTCAATGGAGATGGTCTGTTTTTTAACTGAGTTGCACGTTAAAGGCAGATCAGCCTATTGGAATGTACGATTTGCGGTTGAGGCAATGCAAGAAAATCAATATGCCTATAACGATTTCAAGAGCATTAAGCCGGAAGTTCGCCGTGAATTGCGTCGTGTAGTGTTCAATGTCGCAAATCGTAAAGATTTAGCA
Source organism: Mannheimia indoligenes (assembly GCF_036880405.1). Classification (NCBI taxonomy): domain Bacteria; kingdom Pseudomonadati; phylum Pseudomonadota; class Gammaproteobacteria; order Pasteurellales; family Pasteurellaceae; genus Mannheimia; species Mannheimia indoligenes. The sequence continues at coordinate 46,307 of NZ_JBAJJM010000008.1, forward strand.
GAAGCCGAGCGTGCATTAGAACACGGCAAAGCAGTAGCATTGGGCGTAGCGAGTGCCAAAAATGTGGCAAATTGCCCGCCGAATGTGTGTAATCCAAAATATTTATCCCAGTTGGCTCAAGGTTTAGCCGCAGACTATGAGGCAGTATCGACCACAATTATTAATGAAAAACAGATGGCTGAATTAGGAATGAATGCTTATTTAGCGGTTTCTCGTGGTTCTGAAAACGAAGCGTTTTTATCGTTAATTGAATATAAAGGCAATCCAAACCCTGATGCTAAACCTATTGTGTTAGTTGGCAAAGGTTTAACTTTCGATTCAGGCGGTTTATCGATTAAACCGGCAGAAGCAATGGATGAAATGAAATACGATATGTGCGGTGCGGCGAGTGTTTACGGTACAATGAAAGCCATTGCTGAAATGAAATTACCGCTTAATGTTATCGGTGTTTTAGCAGGCTGTGAGAATGCCGTTGATGGTAAATCTTACCGCCCGGGTGATATTCTTACTACAATGTCGGGCTTAACCGTTGAGGTGTTAAATACGGACGCCGAAGGACGTTTAGTTCTATGTGATACACTCACTTATGTTGAACGCTTTAATCCAGAGTTAGTGATTGATATTGCTACCCTCACTGGAGCTTGTATGATTGCGTTAGGTAATCACAACAGTGGCTTAATGTCGCCATCTAATAGTTTAGCCAACGAGCTATTAACGGCTGCCGAACAAGCAGATGATAAAGCGTGGCGTTTGCCGTTAGGGGAAGAATATCAAGAACAGCTTAAATCTAATTTTGCCGATCTTGCCAATATCGGCGGACGTTTAGGTGGGGCAATTACTGCAGGGCAGTTTTTATCAAACTTTACTAAAAAATACACTTGGGCACATTTAGATATTGCCGGTACTGCGTGGAAATCAGGTGCGGCAAAAGGGGCTACAGGTCGCCCTGTCAATCTTTTAACCCAATTCTTAATTAATAAAGCGGAAAGTTAATAAAACAAGCGGTTAAATTTCAGGAAAGATTTGCAAAATTCCCCGAAAATTTAACCGCTTGTTATTCGTTATTTTCTAACCAACGCTAACACATCAGCAAATAATTTTTTAAATAGAGGTGGGACACTATGTTCGCCTCTATTTCTCATCTCATTCGCTAAGGCTATGGCTAAATCAGGCTTAGAGCTTTTTTGAATAGCTCTTTTGATAATATATGAAACCGGATATTTTTCCTGAGAACGCCAATTTGCAAGGCGAATAAATACATTACGCAAACCTGCTTTATAGAAGAAATGTTCAATGTCTTTTTGCGGCAATGCCGTTAAGCGTTGAGCAAAATCGTCATCTAAACTTTTAACGGTTTCTGCGTAGCGTTTGCCTGCATCATCGCCATCAGTGAGCACATACCATTCAATCCCCATTGCTCTGGCATATTTAATCAGAGGGCGTAAACCGCATTGGGCAAATTCGACAATTTTGATGCCTTCCATTTCTAAGTTGATCTCTAATAATTTTGCCAGCTCTTCTAAAATCCAAACTTCGGTTTCCCCTTCTACTAAGATCCACGCTTTTGCAAATAAGGCTAATCCTCTGTTGTGATGGATATGGAAGGTTAATTTACGCAGATCTTCTCTACCGATGCTTTGACGTTCCAACCAATAGGCTTGAGTGTGAGAGTCATAACGCACTAAACGACCAATTTCGCGTAACGGCACTTGTGAAAGCAATTCAATGGAATTCGTTGTGGTAATACGTTGGCTGGGTAGAACGCTGAGTAGCTCCCAGAAAATCGCCACCATTCGAGGGTGTAAAAACGCATTAAAATCTTCAAATAAGATAATCGGTTTTTCAATAACTGCTACTTTAGGCTTAAAAAGAAAAAGATCTGAAATATGCTGTTGAACCAGCTCCACCAACTCTTCATTTTGTTTTAAACGCAGACAGAGTGATTTTACTTTTTCCCACCACAATGTGGTGTCTTGCATACTATTTTTCATTAAATGGCGGCTTTGGCTGGTTAAAAAATAGTATTTCAGTAAGGAAGAAAGAGCGTTTAATTCACGCTGAAAATCGGTATCAGGCTGATTGTAACCATTAAGTAATAACTCGTTATGCACTCTTTTATTTAGCCGTGCATCACGTAAGCGGAAAACAGGATGATGATAAATAAATTGCTTAATCCATTTTTCCGCTTGCTCAATGTGGATAGGTTTTAAATCTTGATCGACAAACTGATATTCAGTGCCAATCTGCTCAGCTAACAATCTTCCTGTTACTTTTAAGGAAATGCACCGTTTGTTCTCTAAATAAAATGAACAGAACGACAATGCAGGAGGAAGTTGAAGTAACGAGCTATCGTCAGCAATTTCTTCACAAAAAGTGAAAACAAGCGTGATGTCTCGCACTTGGTTTGGCGTATCGCTATATTGAATATGGAAATCTTTAAACTGGAATTGGTACAATTTATGTTCTAAGTTAAAAATTAAGCTTAAGGCATCAATCAGGCTCGATTTCCCCCACGCATTTTCGCCAATTAACACCATATTTGGACGTAATTGTAGCGATAAATGATTAATTCCCCGAAAGCCACTGATTTCAATATGTTTTAGATACATACCGCCCCCTTATTACTACTATTCTTTTACAATTTCATAGCAAGGTTGATAAGCATCTCCCGTTGGGATTTTCATACGATGTTGAACCACAAAACTTTCGAGTAATCTATCCATATGATCCATTAATTTGCGATCGCCCCGTAATTTAAACACGCCATATTGTTCAATCAAATCGGAAGTTTCAGGCTTAATGTTACCTGCCACAATGCCTGAAAATGCTCGTCTTAAATTCGCCGCCAGCTGCTCTTTTGACTGCTCCAGACTTAAATTCAGATTTGCCATACTTTCGTGAGTTGGAATAAATGGCGTAATAAAATCTTCTTCGATTTTTAATGACCAGTTGAAATTATAAGCATCACCACTTTCATAACGACTGTTTTTTACTTCCACCATCGATTGCTTCACTTTACGAGCAACCAATACAGGGTCATCAATAATAATCTCATACAGGCTACGAGCCTCTTCGCCTAAGGTATCGCCAATGAATTTATCAATAACATAGAAATAATCGGCAGATTCTTTCGGTGCGGTTAAGATAAGCGGTAATTTTTGCAACTTATTTTGCGGATTTAACTTAATGCCGATAATATACAGCAGCTCTTCCAATGTGCCCGGTCCGCCCGGAAAAACCACAATAGCGTGTCCTAAGCGAACAAATGCTTCCAAGCGTTTTTCAATATCAGGCATAATCACTAATTCATTGACAATCGGATTTGGTGGTTCAGAGGCAATAATCGACGGCTCAGTAATACCAATAAAACGCCCGTTTTTATAACGCTGATTGGCGTGCCCGATGGTAACACCTTTCATTGGTGCTTCCATTACACCCGCACCGCAGCCTGTTACAATATTCAGCTCACGTAAACCAAACTCTTGACCTACCGCTCGGCAATATTGGTATTCAATGTCATTAATAGAATGACCACCCCAGCAAACAGCTAAATTCGGGTCAGTGTTCATCTCTATCGCTTTTGCATTACGCAAAATCGAAAACACAATATTTGTGGTTAGCGTTTCTACTGATGTATTTTCAAGCGGTGGAATTGCCTTTTTTAAAGCATTAACAAAAATAATGTCTCTTAACACTGCAAAAAGATGATACTGAATATTTAAAATCATCTTACCATCAACAAAAGCGGTTGCGGGTGGATTATGCAACTCCAGCGATACCCCTTTCTCTCGGGTTAATAATCGGATTTCAAAATCAGGATATTGATTTAACAAAGCACGGCTGTCATCAGTATGCACGCCTGAATTCAGCACCGCTAATGAGCAGTTACGATAAATTTGATATAAATTGCCCCGTGTATTTTTAGCTAATAGCTGCATTTCCAAATGAGAAAGTTGCTCCATACTGCCTTTAGGGTTAATTCTGTGTACTGCCATTTTTTCTCCTTGCTATTTGTAAGAAATTCCATAAATGTGGGTAACCTTAAGTCATTTGCAAAAAGTTACTCTTTTTTATTCACAATCCTTGTAAGGATTGTTCACGGCTTCGCCGCCGTTGGCTAGCCAACGTTCAAAAAGCTCCGCTTTTTGTGACCGCTTGTTACTTCAATAGTTTATCAATAACACGACTTACCGCAAAAAAACCGAATGTTGCAGTAACCATTGTAACCGCCCCAAAGCCATTAGCACAGTTCATCGTGGCGGATACTTCACAACCCTCGCCCATTTTCGGGAAAATTAATTGTTGGGTGGATGAAACACAATCCACGCCAAATTTACTCTTGTTGCTAAAGCCATACTCTTTACGCAACAGGGTACGAACCCTTGCCGCCAGTGGATCTTGCACCGTTTTGCTTAAATCGGTAATTTGAATTTGGGTCGGGTCAGTCTGCCCGCCTGCCCCGCCGGTGGTAATTAATTTGATTTTGTTACGCTTACAGTAAGCAATCAACGCAGCTTTGGTTCTGACCGAATCAATCGCATCAATCACATAATCGTAGCCACGATTGAGATAGTCAGGGATATTTTCAGGCGTGATGAAATCATCAATAATCTCCACCGCACATTCAGGGTTGATTAGCTGAATGCGTGCTTTCATCGCCTCAGTTTTCAACTGAGCTACTGTGCCACTCATTGCGTGAATTTGGCGGTTGATATTGGTTACGCAAATATCATCCATATCAATCATCGTAATCTTGCCAATGCCTGAACGTGCCAACGCCTCCACCGCCCAAGAACCCACTCCGCCAATGCCAATCACACAAATATGCGAACGGCGGAGCTTTTCTAGCCCTTCCGGTGTGTAAAGGCGACCAATGCCGCCAAAGCGTTGTTCGTAGTTGTCTAGTCTTTCCGCCATTTTAAACATTTCCGTTTTTGATATTTTCCAGCATTTCCCAACGCTCAAAAGCGTGTTCTAATGCCAATTCCTTGTCGGCGAGTTGCTGTAATTTCGCTTGAGTGTAAGTCTGATCTTTGGCAAAGAAATCGGTACTATTTACTTCAGCTTGCAAAGCCTCTATTTCAGTTTCTAAGGATTCCATTTTTGCCGGTAATTCTTCTAACTCACGTTGGTCTTTATAGGAAAGTTTGACCTTTTTCGCCTCAGTTTTGGGTTTCTCTTGCTTAGGCTCTTCTACAAGCTGTTCTTTTTTAGTGGAATTTTGCAAATTCACCGCACGGGTGGCGTGGTAATTATCTTTCTGCTGTTTAGCATCAAAATAGCCGCCGATGTATTTATTCAGCACACCGTTGCCTTCAAAGAAATAGCACTCCTCCACCGTATTATCAATAAATTGACGGTCGTGGCTGACAACCAACAATGTCCCTTGATAATCAGCTAACATCTCTTCTAATAGCTCTAAGGTTTCTACATCCAAATCATTGGTCGGTTCGTCCAGAATCAACAAGTTATTCGGTTTCAACAACAATTTTGCCAATAACAAACGGTTACGCTCTCCGCCAGACAAAGCTTTTACTGGGGTCATCGCCCGTTTCGGTGGGAACAAGAAATCTTGCAAATAGCCAAGAACGTGGCGTTTTACCCCATTTACTTCCACATCTTGCTTACCGTCCGCTACGTTATCCATTACGGTTTTTTCTAAATCCAATTCAGCACGGTATTGGTCAAAATAGGCAACTTCTAATTTTGTACCACAACGGATTGTGCCTGAAGTGGGCTGCAATTCGCCTAACAGTAATTTGATGAAAGTCGTTTTACCACAACCATTCGGACCAACCAAGGCAATTTTATCGCCACGTTGAATGGTTGCCGTAAAGTTTTGCAGTAAATTTTTACCCTCAATTTCATAGCTTGCATTTTCAAGCTCAAACACAATCTTGCCCGAACGTGCGGTTTGGTCGAGCTGAATTTTTGCCGTGCCTTGTACTTCTCGGCGATTGCGGCGTTCTTCCCGCAGGGCTTTCAATGCACGCACACGCCCTTCATTACGGGTACGGCGAGCTTTAATCCCTTGGCGGATCCACACTTCCTCTTGAGCCAATTTTTTATCAAACAGCTCATTTTGTAAGGCTTCTACACGCAAATCTTCGGCTTTTTCTTCCAAATATTTATCGTAATTGCTCGGGTAAGAAATCAACTTACCACGATCTAAATCGACAATTCGGGTTGCCATTTTGCGGATAAAGGAACGGTCGTGGGAAACAAAGATAATTGCCCCTTTAAAATCGAGCAATAAATCTTCAAGCCAAGTGATTGCCTCCACGTCTAAATGGTTGGTTGGCTCGTCTAATAATAAAATATCCGGATCTGCCACCAACGCACGAGCAAGAGCCGCACGGCGAACCCAACCGCCCGAGAGTTCGCATAAGCGTTTTTCAGGATCAAGCTCCAATAATTTCAAAGTATCTTGAATTCGATTTTCAAACTGCCAACCGTTGTTATGCTCTAATTGAGCTTGAATATGGGATAACTTCGCCAACAGTTCATCGCTGTAATCTGTCAGCATTTGTTGCGAAATGTGGTGATATTGCTTTAAAAGTTCGCTTAAATGGGCGATTCCTTCCGCCACATAATCAAATACAGTATCTTGAATATGGCGAGGTGGGTCTTGCTCTAAACGTGTAACCACAATGTCTTTTTCAAAAATCAGTTTGCCATCGTCTAACTGCACTTCGCCGGCAAGTACTTTCATTAAAGTCGATTTGCCCGCCCCGTTTCTGCCCACCAAACAAACTCGCTCGTTCGGTTCAATGTGTAATTCGGTGTGATCTAATAAAGGATGATCGCCAAAACCTAAATAGGCGTTGGATAAATTAAGTAGTGCCATAGTTTTATATCAGAGTGATTTTACAAATTTTAAATTGATCGATTATAAAAGAAGGATGGGACATAGCCCATCCTTATACTTAAGATAAAAATCCGCCAACCCCTTTAAACTTCTCCACAAATGCCACGATTTTCTGAAAAACCGTTTGCTTTTTAGTATTATATTGTGGGTTTAGCGGGCTCATTTTAGGTAGAAGGTCATTTAAATCTGTACCATTTTCGCTAGCGTATTCTCGTTTAAGAGAGGTCATTATATACCGTTTTGCTGCATCTATATTTAAATTTTCGCTCTCAATTAAGTTCTCAGCCTCTCTTTTTTGCTCTTGCTGAGCAAATAGGAAAAATTCCTCAATAATAGTCGATTTATCCGGAATTTTATCTAAATCAGTTTGATGGATAAAATCAACAACCAGTCCTTCTTTGGCTCGGTTATCCAAACTCGAACGAATAGTCCGGCGAATTTCCTCAATGAGTGCCGGTTTATTTTTGCGTTTTTTATTATGTTCAAAAATCAATTCTAAAATATAATCTAAATTGATTTCTTGTGATTTTAATAAATCGATTTCAAAAACCACATCGCTCCAATCAATTTGAGATTTTCCAGCATTACCATTTTGATTTTGTTTTCTCTGCCATTCCCGAATATCATTATAGGTTGAACGATAATCTTGTAATTTTCTCTCTGGCAAAATCACATTATTTCCAACAATATATGTGCCATCAGGCTCTTTTACGCTATTTTCATTCTGTTCAGTATTTTTTAACTCGTGAAATTCATCGTAATTATGCAACACATTTTCCAAACGCAGATATTCACCAAATAATTGGGTAAATGCTTTTTTATCATCCTCAGTTTCGAGTTGAGCAGGATCAGGGAATTTCGTTTGCAACGCTTTAACTACTTCTTTATAACCTCGATGATAATTTCCCTGAGCATCTTGATAACCTTCCATATATTCTTTAAAGCTGCGTTCTAATACCACATTACGCGTATTTTTATTACCAAATAAGGTAATGGCATTAATGGTATCTTGCTCTAAATCACGGAAAGTCACGATATTACCAAATGCCTTAGTCGCATCATAAATCCGATTTGTACGGGAAAAGGCTTGCATTAAACCGTGATAACGCAAATTTTTATCGACAAATAAAGTGTTTAACGTTGGGGCATCAAAACCGGTTAAAAACATTCCAACCACAATCAATAAATCGATTTCCTGATTTTTAACCCGCATTGCTAAATCACGGTAATAGTTTTGAAATTCTTTACTTTCTACACCATAATTTGTTTTAAATAGACGATTGTAATCATCAATTGCCAAACTCAAAAATTCTTTTGCCGAACTATTCATTGCGGTAGGTTCAAAAGTTTCATCAGCAATTTCACCAATCGCATTTTGTTCTTCATTTGCGGCAAAAGAAAAAATGGTTGCAACTTTCAACGGATTTTCGACCGATTGTTGTTGCAATTTAAACTGCTCGTAATACAGTTTTGCTGCTTCAACCGAACTTACGGCAAACATTGCATTAAACCCTTTTCCTGATGAATTTAAACGGTGTGTTTTTTGCTTGAAATGGGTCAAAATATATTGCGTAATTTCCTTAATACGTTCTGGGTGTAATAACGCCTGTTTATTTTCAAGTGCGGTCAATTTTTCTTGATTTTTTTCACATTCAATCTCTTTGAATTTAGGACGAACATTATTGTAATCTACCTTAAATTTCAGCACTTTTTCATCACGAATGGCATCGGTAATCACATAAGAATGTAACTGTGAGCCAAATACACTACCCGTATTTTCTGAGCCTAATGCATTACCTTTACTGATTAATTTTCCATCTTCTATTTTGTCTGGAAATATAGGCGTACCAGTAAATCCAAATTGACAGAATTTTTTAAATTTTTTCTTTAAATTCTTTTGTGCTTCACCAAATTGAGAGCGATGACATTCATCAAAAATAAATACCACAGGCTGTTTATAAATTGCTAAACTATCTTCTGATTTCATCAGGTTATTCAATTTTTGAATAGTAGTCACAATAATTTTATTATCTTCTTTTTCTAAATTCCGTTTTAAGCCGGCTGTACTTTCCGAACCATTCACACTATCAGGCGAAAAACGTTGATACTCTTTCATTGTTTGGTAGTCTAGATCTTTCCTATCCACCACGAAGAAAACTTTATCTATAAAATCTAATTCAGTGGCAAGGCGTGCGGCTTTAAAGCTGGTGAGTGTTTTACCCGAACCTGTGGTGTGCCAAATATAACCGCCGCTTTCTAAATTTCCCCAATTTTTAGTGAAATGCGTATTTTGAATTTTCCATAAAATCCGCTCTGTTGCGGCAATTTGATAAGGACGCATCATTAAAAGCGTATTATTCACATCAAATACCGAATAATGAATCAACACATTAAGTAAAGTATTTTTCTGTAAAAACGTAGCGGTAAAATCTTTTAAATCCTTAATCAAAGTATTATCCGATTTCGCCCAATTCATCGTAAAATCAAAACTGTTTTTGTCCCGCTTAGTTGTATTGGCAAAATAACGAGTATCCGTACCATTTGAAATCACAAAAATTTGTAAAAACTTAAATAACGAATTTTCAGTATTAAAACTCTCTTTGCTATAACGATGAATTTGGTTAAAGGCTTCACGAATTGCTACCCCACGCTTTTTCAATTCAATTTGTACCGACGGCAAGCCATTTACCAAAATAGTTACATCATAGCGATTAAGATGAGAACCTCTTTGCTCAAATTGATTGATTACCTGTACTTTATTACGGGCAATTTCTTTTTTATCTAATAAATAGATATTTTGGATACGACCGTTATCAAATACAAAATCATAGATATGATCCTGATGAATTTTTCGGGTTTTCTCAATAATACTCTCTGAAGCTTTATCGAGATATTCATCAAGAAAGCGTTTCCATTCTGAATCTAAAAAATGCACATTATTCAAGCGTTCCAACTGCTCACGAACATTGTCTAATAAAGCCTGTTGCGAGTTTAAATCAGGACGATATTCATAGCCCTGAAATTGTAAATCAGCAATCAATTCTTTTTCTAAATCTGATTCGGTTTGGTAAGAATTCGGTTGCTCAATTTTTTCATATTTATCTAAAACGATGAAATGGTTGGTTTCGGTGATGGGGGTGGTTTCAAGATTCATTATTTACATCCTTCCAATAGCTATAATTATTAATTAAATGATTTAATAAATAGACTACAATATTCTTTTCGGCTTCTGTTGGCTCTGCCACTTCATCGTCGGTTAATGTTGAATGACTAAATCGGTTAATTTGTCTAGTATATAACTCTTTCTCATCGGGCAATAATTCAGACCATTTTGCATAACCCAAAAAATTAGCAGTTTTTTCATAAAGATTCCGTAACAAAGTAAAGTGATACTTTTGAATCTCTCCATTTTTAATAGCTTCTTCAATAGTTTTCTTTAAAAACAAATGATAAGAAAATGCTTTATTGGAATCTCCTTTTTTCTCATCTAGCTCAAAACTACCATCATCATATTTTTTAAGAAAATAACCATTTTTCAAACCTAGCTCATTATATAAAACATTATAAAATAAGGTGTTATGTGTAGAGATAACAAACTTTAAACCTCTTATAGACTTAGTTAAATCTGCTAAATCAATTGCTAATTGTATTAGATGATTCTCATCTAATGAGCTAACTGGATCGTCTATGAAAATATACTGCAATTTATTAAAATCTTGCGTAGAACGATCATTCTCGTCCATTTTCAACTCTTCGATCACTGATTTAAGTAGCGAGTAAAAAACACTCCATACAAAATTACTTTCCTCTCCTTTTGAAATTTTAATATTTTCTTCTATATCATCATTACCTCTAGTAAAAGAAAAGGTAACTTCATTAAAGTCTTCACTAAATTTTGGTGTTAATTTATCATTGGTATAACGTTGAAAGTGAGTAATAATATTTTGATCTTGAGCCTGCTCTTTTAATACCCAGTTGGTGAAAGTATTTGGCTGAATTTTTAACTTAGGCTGACTATCTTCATTTAAATCATTATCCCAATAAAACAGATCTTCAGTAAATGCGTTATAGTAAAGAATGTCATTTCTTGCCACTTCTCTATTATTCTTAGGTGAAACTAACTCTTTGAATGCTCTTGAAAGTCTTGTTTTACCTGTACCATTGAATGCATAAATTAGTTGAACATTCTGCTGTTTGTCCCTTAGCATTGTTGCAATTTCAGTCAAATCTTTACTCATAATCTTACTACCTCATTATTTCGGAAAATCCAATAACTGTTCCCGATAATACTCATACTGTTTCCGTCTTAATTCAATTTCTTTCGGCAATCCTTCGCTAATCGAATTAGTCAAGCGGTCAAATTTATCTAAAATTTCAACAATTTTTTGTTGTTCAGAAATTGGAGGAACTGCAATTGTAAATTTTTTTAGCCAGCCAGTATTCAAGTTTATTTTTGCAGAACCGTGAACACTTTTGCTAACTTGATCCCAAAATAATTTAGTGTTCATCCAATGTTTTACATATGTATTTAAAATACCATCTTTAACTCTTAAATAACCTAGGCTAACAAAAATGCAGAGTTCATCTTCAACATCAATAATAACAGGATGACCAAGGTTAGAACCTACTCTAGTAAAAAGTATATCTCCTTTCTTAGGTTTGGCATTACTCGTTATTTTATAATAGTCATCTTTAGATATATATTTTACATTTTTAAGATCTAAAAAATCATTTGACGTATTTTGAGCAGAAATAAATTTAATGCCATTGTCCACATAATTAGGTGTATATGTTAATCCAAGATAAATATCACAAACCTCTCCCAAAGACTTAAACACCACTTTACCACTCTGGCACAAGGCTTTGGTGATTTCGTTATACCCCCCCCTATCTAAATTTTGTGGGAATGTCAATAGAGTTTCTCTGTAATACTGATATTGTTTTTTCCGCAGAGCTAATTCAGCTTCCAGCGTAGCTTCCAGCTCGGTAAATTTGTCAAGTATTTTTACAATTTTTTCTTGAGTAGAGAGTGGGGGGATTGGAATTAACAAGCTAGATAAATCTTTTGGATAAACATGCGGAACACCAGAGCCTTTCTTTAAATTGAAGATCCATTGCTGCCTAGATAATAAAAAGTGATACACATATTTTGTGATTAAGACTTCTAAATAGGGTTTTACTGAAAAAGCATCTCCTAAAAAAATTGGCTCATTCCAATACATTAAAAAACCAGCATAAGCTCCGCTACCTGCAACAGTAATCGTTTCTCCTTCTCTATTATAGTTCCCAGTATAATACGCAGGTTTTTGTCCACCACTAATAACAGGGATATTTCCTTCCGTTGTGTCTTTTGCAGTAATGACTTGTCCTCTTTTTAATTCAGCAACTTCCCCCAAAGGCTTCCAATCTACCTTAGCCCCATTTAATAATTTCTCTATAATTCGATTACTCATTTTGCAAATTTTCCTGATTTTTATACCGCTTGTTTTATTGGATTAAAGCGAATGTGATTCGCCCCTACGATGATAACCGTTGATAAAATTTCAACCGTTTGTCAAGTCTTGACAATTTAAATTATTGACCTTTGGATCCATTTCAGTATAATGACCACCAATAACTCCCCTAGCTTTGCCAACCCACGAGGTTGGAACTACAAGGTTGGGGGCTTTCTTTTTAGGCTTTCTGCCATAATTTCCACTGACTCAAATCTGTCACAATACCCATTTGTTGTAAATTAATTGCATTATTTTCAACATTGGGAAATTCTTCCAAAAGTGCCAAAAATCTTGTTCCCCAAGTTGAATTTGGGCAAATCAAATCTAACATACGCTTCATTAAACAAAAATAGACAAAAGGCTGAGCAACATTAAGCTGTTTCCATTGTTCATCTGGTAAGCCTTTCAGATTTGCTTTGAAAATAATCGGCTTATTCCATAAACGGCTATGATGAGCGGAGACATTTCGGATAAAATTAAAAGCGTGCAAATACGTTTGTAAATGTTTCCCGTCTTTTAAGTGATAAATTTTAGCAATTCGGTCTTTATCTTTCGATAACATTCCCTTGTAAAGCATCGACATTGTGCCGAAATCCCATACTTCGCAGGCAGCCCAAATCGGTAAATCGCCATAATGTTCTAAATGATGTTTAACAAAACTACTTTCTGATTCTCTATTGATTAGATTTTGATATTTATCTAACCATTTTTGATGTTCAAAGTGCGGTTCAAAATACTGTGATTTTTGATGAGCTAATGGTTCATATTTACCTAATTCATAGGCGATACTCACTCTTAAAGCAATTTCAATACGTTCTAAAGCATCAAGTGCTAACTGCCTGAGCTTTTTGTCAAAAATATACAATGCTTTTACATCTTCAAAGCGGCTATTAGGAATAAACTGGTCAAGCCGATTTTTAGGACTACTTGGATCGATTTGCCTAAAAGAATACAAATAACCACTTAGCCGATAATAACCAAGGCTTTTCAAGTAACCTAAGGCTTTCTTTTCGTCATTAATCAACAACCCTCTTTCTTGTAAAAGAGCGAGTTGTTCATTAAAACTTTTCCAAATTTTCTGCTGCTTCATATGTATAATTATTTGCACATTTTCCTTCATTTTATACCGATTGTTTTATTTTGGGCGAATATGATTCGCCCCTACAGAATGACAAATCCTGACCAATGTGTATAAAATACCTTTGTAGGGGCGAATTACATTCGCCCTCTCATCATTTACCCGTTTTCAATCTCCGCCACAATAGCATCAATTTCCGCTCGCAAGCGGTCAATTTTTGCCACAGTTTCGCTAATCTCTGCATTAAGCTCGGCGATATTAATCACCTCTCGGGTATCTTTTTGTTCCACATAAGAACTCACTGCAAGATTGTATTCATTTTCAGCAATTTGACGGTTATCGACTGATTTTGCCAAATGCTCCACATCGGCTTTATCCGCAAAAAGTTTAAGAATTTGCTCAATATGTTCATCGGTCAGCACATTGTTGTTGGTTTCTTTCTTAAACAGACCACTTGCATCAATAAATTGGGTTTTGGTATCCGTTTTATGTTTGGAAAGTACCAAAATATTCGTTGCAATACTTGTGCCAAAGAAAAGGTTTGGCGGTAGAGCAATGACGGTTTCTACGACATTTTGCTCAATGAGATATTGACGAATTTTTTGCTCCGCACCACTACGATAGAAAATGCCCGGGAAAGTAACAATCGCAGCTCGCCCTTTTGCTGAAAGGTAATTTAAGGCGTGCAGAATAAAGGCAAAATCCGCTTTAGATTTTGGGGCAAGAATACCAGCAGGAGCAAAACGTTCATCGTTAATTAAGGTTGGGTCATCTGAGCCAATCCATTTAATCGAATAAGGGGGATTAGAAACAATGGCATCAAAAGGTTTATCATCTTTTAATTTTGGATTGATTAAGGTATCGCCTAGTTCAATATGGAATTTGTCATAATTGATATTATGCAAAAACATATTCATTCGAGCGAGATTGTAGGTAGTATGATTAATTTCTTGACCGAAAAATCCCTCTTCAATCAAATGATCATCAAATTGCTTTTTCGCTTGTAATAATAACGATCCAGAACCACAAGCCGGATCGTAAATTTTATTAACAGAAGTTTGACCATATAACGCCAGTTGTGAAATCAACTTCGAGACATTTTGCGGCGTGAAAAATTCGCCACCTGACTTACCTGCGTTTGCTGCATAGTTTGAAATCAAGAACTCATAAGCATCACCAAATAAGTCAATTTGATTATCTTCAAAACGACCAAAATCGAGTTCTGCTACGCCTTTTAATACAGCGGTTAAACGCTTGTTTTTATCTTCTACACTGTTCCCTAAACGATTCGAAGTTGTATCAAAATCTGCAAATAAGCCTTTGATATCATCTTCAGAAGCATACCCTACTGCAGAACTTTCAATGGCAGTAAAAATTTCTTTGAGATCAGTATTTAGATTTGGATTACCCTGAGCATTTTTAACAACATTTCCAAATAGCTGGCTTGGCAAAATAAAATAGCCTTTTTCTTTAATAACTTGATCTTTACCTAATTTGATATTTTCATCATCATCAGACCAAGTAGCATAATTGATAGAACTATCTCCCGCTTGAACATAACTCACAAAATGCTCGCTAATAAAACGATAAAATAATGCTCCAAGCACATATTGCTTGAAATCCCAACCATCTACGGCTCCACGAACTTCGTTTGCAATTTGCCAAATTTGGCGATGGAGTTCTGCTCTTTGTTGAATAGCTGCCATTTTTGTATTCCTAATATGACTCATATATTAAAGCGGTCGATTTTCCCCAAATTTTTGCAGATTGATTGTTTGCAAAATTCTCTGAAAAAACGACCGCTTGTTTTGTTAAGATTATTCTTCTGTTGAAGTTTCTACAATATCTGCATTTTCAACCGTTTCGATGTTTTCATCATCTTCTTCAGGCTCGCACACTCGTTCTAAACTCACAACGTGTTCATCTTCTGCGGTGCGGATAATGCGAACGCCTTGGGTGTTGCGTCCGACCAAGCTCACTTCCGCCACCCTTGTGCGAACAAGCGTACCAGCATCGGTTATCAGCATAATTTGGTCGGTATCGAACACCTGAACTGCCGCCACCACTTTACCATTACGTTCGTTCACTTTGATTGAAACTACCCCTTTAGTTGCACGAGATTTCACCGGATATTCGCCAATGACGGTACGTTTACCGTAGCCGTTTTGGGTTACGGTGAGAATATCGCCTTCGGTGCGAGGAATCACAAGAGAAACTACACGGTCTGTGTCTAAGCTCACGCTTGACGTATCTTCCGCGTCCTCGTTTTCAATTTCAACGATTTCTGCCTCTTCAATCTCTTCACTTGAAATTTCAGTGGTGGATAGTTTGATACCACGCACCCCTGTTGCGGTACGCCCCATTGCTCGCACCGCTTTTTCCGCAAAACGAACGACTCTGCCTTGTGCGGAGAAGAGCATAATTTCGCTCTCGCCGTCTGTGATGTCCACGCCGATTAATTCATCGCCTTCGCGAAGTTTTAACGCAATTAGACCGCTTGATCTCACGTTACTAAACGCATCTAGCGAAACTTTTTTCACCACACCGCTTGCAGTTGCCATAAAGATAAATTTATCTGCGGAGAACTCGCCGTTTGGAATCGGCAGAATCGCGGTAATACGTTCGTTTTCTTCTTTCACAAGCGGTAGAATATTCACAATCGGCGTACCTCTTGCCCCACGGCTGGCTTGTGGTAATTGGTACACTTTTAATTGATATAAACGACCACGGCTTGAGAAACAGAGAATCGTATCGTGGGTATTTGCCACTAACAGTTTTTCGATAAAGTCGTCTTCTTTCATTTTGGTTGCAGACTTACCTTTACCGCCACGGCGTTGAGCTTCGTAGTCGGATAACGGCTGATATTTCACATAGCCTGCGTGAGAAAGTGTGACCACCACATCTTCTTGAGCGATTAAATCTTCAATATTGATATCGCCTGAGGCTGCGGTAATTTCAGTGCGACGTTCATCGTTAAAGGTGGTTTTCACTAATTCTAACTCTTCACGGATCACTTCCATTAAGCGTTCCGGACTGGTTAAAATGTGTAATAATTCGCCAATTTCTGTGAGTAATTCTTTGTACTCTTCAACAATTTTTTCGTGCTCTAAGCCGGTTAAACGGTGTAAGCGTAACTCTAAAATCGCACGGGCTTGGGCTTCTGATAAATAGTATTGACCATCACGCACGCCTAAATTTTCCGGTAAATCTTCCGGACGAGAGGCATCTACGCCAGCAGCTTCTAACATTGGAGCCACGTTACCTAACGCCCAAGGACGAGCCAATAAGCCTTCACGGGCTTCTTCTGCAGTTTTTGAGGCACGGATTAATTCGATAACCGGGTCAATGTTCGCTAACGCAATCGCTAAACCTTCTAAAATATGGGCACGTTCACGGGCTTTGCGTAATTCAAAAATCGTACGGCGAGTTACCACTTCACGGCGGTGTTTGACAAAGGCTTCGATAATTTGTGTTAAATTCAAGACTTTTGGCTGACCGTTATCCAACGCCACCATATTGATACCAAAAGTTACCTGCATTTGGGTTAGAGAGTAAAGGTGATTTAACACCACTTCACCCACTGCATCACGTTTGATTTCAATAACAATCGAGATACCTTTTTTGTCTGAATAGTCATCAATTCGGCTGATACCTTCGATTTTTTTGTCTTTTACTAATTCAGCAATTTTTTCAATGAGCTTGGCTTTATTGACTTGGTAAGGCAACTCAGTGACCACAATTTGCTCACGACCTTTATCGGTAGTTTCCACGCTCGCTTTCGCACGCACATACACTTTACCACGACCGGTACGATAAGCTTCTTCAATCCCCTTACGGCCATTGATAATTGCCCCTGTTGGGAAATCCGGACCCGGGATGTACTGCATTAATTCTTCAACGCTAATATTTTCATTATCAATGTACGCTAAACAGCCGTCTAGCACTTCACCTAAATTGTGAGGCGGAATATTGGTTGCCATACCCACCGCAATCCCCGAGGAACCGTTTACTAACAAGGCTGGAATTTTGGTTGGAAGTACGTCAGGAATCATCTCTTTGCCGTCATAGTTCGGCGAGAAATCCACGGTTTCTTTATCCAAATCGGTTAATAATTCCTGCGTAATTTTTTGCATACGCACTTCAGTATAACGCATCGCTGCCGGTGCATCACCGTCAATTGAACCAAAGTTACCTTGCCCGTCCACCAACATATAACGTAATGAGAAAGGTTGAGCCATACGCACAATGGTGTCATACACCGCAGAATCACCGTGCGGGTGATATTTACCGATTACATCACCCACCACACGGGCTGATTTAACGTGCGGTTTGTTATAGGTGTTGCTGTTTTGATCCATTGAGAAAAGTACACGGCGGTGCACCGGCTTTAAACCGTCTCGCACATCAGGTAATGCACGCCCTACGATGACCGACATCGCATAATCAAGGTAAGAGGTTTTTAACTCGTCCTCAATACTTACGGGAATAATATCTTTGGCTAATTCGCTCATTGAAATTTCCTAATTTGATAGTAAAGAATTGCCTAAACTCAGGCGAAAAATTGGCGAGATTATAGCATAAAAAGTGTTAAAAAGGGCGTACAAGCGGTTATTTTCTTGCAGTAAATCGCGGATTTGCCGGCATTCTTAATGCAATTCTCTCACGATTCACCGCCAATGCGGTTTCTGTCGGCTCATAATCCAACCAAAGTGAAGGTTCGTCAGGCAAATTCTCCGCCCAAAAATATTGCACATTAAAGCCTCTTGCCAAGCATTCTTCGTGCAACGCATCGTACCGTTTTTTCAGAAAAGCGAGTTTGTTGAAGAAAAAACGCACGTGCCCTTCGCCCAATTTATAATCTGCCGGCTGACCTTTTAGGTTGAATTTCCCTTTCGCTACCGCATTAGGGATACGAGTCAATTCACGGTGTTCGGCTAGTAAATGTTGATCGCACAATTCCTCTGGTGGTACAAGGTTTATCCTTGTCATTTTAATTTTCCTTTTAGGCTAAATGCGTTATAGTAACGCCTTAAATTTACCATAGGAACAGCTTATGCAAAATGTCGATCAGCAAGAAATCACAAAATTTGAAAAAATGGCACAGACTTGGTGGGATCCAAACGGCAGTTTCAAACCGATTCACCTGCTTAATCCGCTACGTTTGTCTTATATTTTAGAAAAATCGAACGGGCTATTTGGCAAAAAAGTATTGGATGTCGGCTGTGGTGGCGGTATTTTAAGCGAGGCGATGGCAAAACAAGGGGCGATGGTAACAGGTATTGATATGACTACCGAACCGCTTGAAATTGCTAAACAGCACGCTAAAGAAAGCGGTTTAGAGATTGATTACCAACAAACCACGATTGAAAATTTTTTGGAAAAAATGACCGCTTGCAATGCAGAAAAATTCGATGTGATAACCTGTATGGAAATGCTGGAACACGTGCCTGATCCGCTTTCGATTATCCAAAGCTGCAAAGCGTTATTAAAGCCCGATGGTATTTTATGTTTCTCCACTATCAACCGTACCTTTAAAGCCTATATGCTTGTGATTATCGGGGCGGAATATGTGCTGAAAATGCTGCCGAAAGGCACGCACGAATTTGAGAAATTTATCAAACCAGCGGAATTATTGGCGTGGTGTGATCAAGCTAATTTGCGTTGCACAGAAATGAAAGGCTACCATTTCAACCCATTAACCGAAAAATTCTGGCTGAACAATGATGTGAGCTGTAATTATATCGCTACGCTCAACATCAATAATTAACTTGCAAAATAGAACGAAATCTTTACTATACACCGCTTGATTTCTTAGGCTTTTTTATATGATGACAGACGATATTCAACAAAAATCAGAGAAAAAAATCACTTATAATTTCAATAAGTTACAAAAACGTTTACGCCGCAATGTGGGTAATGCGATTGCCGATTTTGGTATGATTGAAGAGGGCGACCGTGTGATGGTCTGCCTTTCTGGTGGTAAAGACAGCTACACCTTATTGGATATTTTATTAAACCTGCAACAAAGTGCGCCGGTAAATTTCAGCATTGTTGCTGTAAACTTAGACCAAAAACAGCCGGGCTTTCCGGAAGATGTTCTCCCAAGCTATTTAGAAAGTATTGGCGTAGAATATAAAATTGTGGAAGAAAACACCTACGGCATCGTAAAAGAGAAAATTCCGGAAGGCAAAACCACCTGTTCGCTCTGCTCTCGCCTACGCCGTGGTATTTTATACCGCACCGCTACCGAGCTTGGCGCAACGAAAATCGCACTCGGGCACCACCGTGATGATATGCTCGCCACCCTGTTCTTAAATATGTTCTACGGCGGCAAAATGAAAAGTATGCCGCCCAAACTGATTTCTGATGACGGCAAACAAATTGTGATTCGCCCACTTGCTTACTGCAAAGAAAAAGACATCATCAAATATGCCGAAGCGAAACAGTTCCCGATTATTCCGTGTAATCTCTGCGGCTCACAGCCGAATTTACAACGCCAAGTGGTAAAAGAGATGTTGAACACTTGGGATCGCCAATACCCGGGCAGATTAGAAACGATGTTCAGTGCCTTGCAAGATATTGTGCCATCGCACTTATGCGACCCAAAATTGTTCGATTTCAAAGGCATTAAACACGGACAGATGATTGAAGGTATTGAAGGCGACATTGCTTTTGATAATGTCAAAATTGAAAGCAAAACTTTCTTAGATGAAGATGACGACAATAATTTTACCGATGCAGGCGTGATTCAATTTAAAGCAGTAAACTAAGTCTCAAGCGGTCAAATTTTCAGGAAACTTTGCAAATCTTCCCTAAAAAAGCACCCTATCAGATTATCCTGATAGGGTGTTGATGGAGAGTTCTCCATTCGATGACAAGGAAATGTCTATGAAAAAAACAATAAATAAATCAATTTGAACTTACATTTTTTAAGAAAATTTGGCGTGGAGAAGTAAGTCCTAATTTTTCTGCCTCATTAACTAAATTCATCGCTCTGTTAATATCTTTCGCTTTAATTGCTTTCATTACCGCCTGATTAAAATAGGCTTCCGTATCTTTATCAACTGCTGTTTTTACTGCAACCGGATTTTCTTTTAGTGGCATTTGTGCAACCGTTTTACCTACCGAAGTTGCCGCTTTATTTGAGTTGAAAATTTCAGTCGGTAAACCGATAAATTTTGTACCGTTTGAGCCGGAAACATTAATGTGAATTTGCCCTTTTAAACTATGTACTACTTCAATATCGTTAATTGCCGGTGGTTGTTTACCTGTTGCTTTTGCATAAGTTTTTGCTGGGTGTGGCATCATCGTAGTTTTGGCTAAATCTTGCTGCGTAGTATAAATGAGCAAATAAATATACTCTTGGTTCATTGCCGGCGTTAAATTAAGTTCTGCCCCTAAACGACTGCCTTTTAGCCCTCGTTCTTCTAATAATTTAAATTCAGAAGAAGGGTATGTTGCCGCCACATTAAAGTGGCTATCTAATACTACAGCTGTTGGTACAAAAACATTTTTGTCTATCACCGGGCTTTCAATTTCAATTTCCAATGTCCCTTGATTTGCCGGAATACGATAGGCAGCAATTGGACTGGCAATACCGGCAAACGAAGCGGTAAATGCTTGTTTATGCTGTTCATTTAATTCTGTTTTTACAGTTTGCGAGAATGGCACATCTTGCCATTGAATTTGAGCTAATTCAGACGAGTTAATATGAATAGGTTTAACTGCCAAATTATTTGCCATACTCGGAGATGCCACAAAAAGATGGGCGAATAATATTGCTGTTGAAAGAAGCGTTTTTTTCATATTAACCTCTAAAAATTGTGAAAAATGATAATGTGATTAAATTGTGGGTAGGTTACCGCCCTACCCACATAACTGTTTGATGATTACCACCAAGCTTCAAATTGAACACCGGTGATAAACTCGCCGTCTTTAGCTTTGTAACCAGCATCAGTACGAGCTTTGGTGTTGAATTTATCATTCCAATGTGCGTAGGTACCAAACACACGGATTGCAGGACGAGCCCAAATGCTGTTACCTGCTTGCCACTGTTGTGCAATGGTATATTTCACTAAATCATTTTTCTTGCCTGTTGCTTGATCTTTAATGCGATCATAACCAACTTCTAATAATGTGCTAATTGTATCGTTCCATTTGTACATTGGGCGAATACCGGCAGAGTACCAAGTTTTACCTTGTTTATTATCTAGTTTTGTTTTTTCGTAGATTAAGGCATACATTACTTCAACTTTATCACTCGCTTGTACTACCCCTTGGTTGATTAAACGAAGCATATTGCCTTTATTATCTGCTTTCGAACCCTGTGCGTGACCATTATTCCAAGAAGTCATAGAGTCGGTTGCATATTGTGCAGTAAATTTATTGAAGCCACCAAAGAAATTACCTTGGGTATATTCCGCTGTTACCATATAACCGTTTTTGGTCGCTTTTTCATTATTGAGTTTAGTACCATCTTTAGTATGAGCATTGCCATAATCAAAGCCTAACTCTAATGAGCCGTCTTTCCAAAGTTCAATACCTGCTAAGCGAACATCAAAAATATCGTTATATACTTCTTTTTTCGCATCGCGGTTATTTACATACGCTTTTTTAGCATAGTCATAGTAATAAGAGAATGCACCGTCTTTCTCTGTATCACGAGTTACCGCTAAAGAGAGTTTTCCGAAGCCTAAATCAACATTTTCAACCCCAGCACCCGGACCTGAAATATCCCAATAGTAGAAGTCGTTCATATGAACATCGTGGCGTTGGTAAAAACGTTTACCAGCCCATAGGGTTGCACCCGGTAAGCTATCCGCAAAGTTTTTGAATTGTACGTTTAATTCACGTAATGCCGGGCTGGTTTCTGTCCAGTCGTTGTTGTGAAGCGTACCGCCATAAGCAAGGTTAGTATCAAAATAGATGGATTTCTCACCACTTTTGAATAATTCCTGACCTAATTTCAATTCTGCATAGGTATCAGATTCGTTACCTAAACGGTATTTTGAACCACCACCATTAACAGTAAATGCCGATTGTTCACCACCACCGGATGTCCAACCGATACCTGAACGAGCGTAACCGTGAAAATCGACCGCTGATGCACTGGCTGCGAACATTGCACCGCTGATTGCAACTGCTAAGACTGTTTTTTTCATAATAGAACCTCTCTTAAGATTTGATTTTACTTAGGTTAAGTATTAATTGATTAGAAGATTGAAAATATCTCCTAAAATCAGTAATAAGCTGAAATTGTTATACCCCTTTTTCAACAAACAAACGTTTGCAAGCTGTACCGTCTTCCTTAAATAAATGGCAACGTTCCGGCAAAATGCCGATATTCATATCGTCGCCTTCATTGACTAATACCACATCATTTTGACGATAAATTAAGGTTGGTTGTTTGATTTCAGGGATCTCTAGGTGGATTTGTGTTTCATTTCCAAGCAATTCCACTACTTGCACAATACCGTGTAAGGTTACTTGAGTTTGATCCGAAGGAAGTAAATGCTCTGGGCGAATACCTAAAGATAGGTTATCTCCAACGTTTACTCCTTCTCCGGAAACCGGAATCCAAAAATTATGGTGATTTGCATCAGGTAATTCTATTTTTACTCGTTCCGCCTCTACATCAATAACTTTTACCGGTAAAAAGTTCATTTTAGGTGAACCGATAAACCCTGCTACAAAACGGTTTGCCGGATAATGATAAAGTTCTAACGGCTTGCCTACTTGAGCAATACCGCCAGCATTTAATACCACGATTTTGTCTGCTAATGTCATTGCCTCAACTTGATCGTGGGTAACGTAAATCATAGTGCGGTTTAATTTTTTATGTAATTTGGAAATTTCTACCCGCATTTGCACACGCAATGCTGCATCAAGATTGGAAAGTGGCTCATCGAGTAAAAATACTTCCGGTTGGGAAACTAGCGTTCTACCAATGGCAACCCGTTGGCGTTGCCCACCGGAAAGGGCTTTAGGTTTGCGGTCTAGTAAGTGAGCAAGTTGTAAAATTTCGGCAACTTGATTAACTCGTTGCTCCCGTTCTGCTTTACTCACACCTGCCAGCTTTAATCCAAAAGACATATTCTCAGCAACATCTAAATGCGGGTAGAGGGCATAGGATTGAAACACCATACCGATACCACGTTTTGAAGGCTCTATTTCATTCATTAGCTTTCCACCGATATAGAGTTCTCCTGTCGTAATATCTTCCAAACCTGCTATCATTCGTAATAGCGTGGATTTACCACAACCTGACGGACCAACGAAAACAACGAATTCCCCTTCATTAATTTCTAAATTAATATCTTTAGAAATATGAACATCACCATAGGATTTTCCCACATTACGCAATGATACATTCGCCATAATTAAACCTCTTTTTTGCTTTTGCTTGTGGTTTGAATTTAGGCTGAATGGTCGCCTTTTTATCTAAAGAAGAAATCATCCTAGAATACTTTTTTTTAGGGTTAGAGCCTTAATTACGTAAAGAACGCCCATTTAAAGAAATTTAATAAATTTTGTGATCAAGCTCTCATTTTTAACGCTTTTTTTTGTGAAGCAGATCACAAAATGATGAAAAATGTTACTTAGATCATACTTTTAGTCTGGGGGGCGTAGAGCAAAGGGTGATCTCAAATAGATTCTATAGCCCATAATTTGCCATAATTTAATAAATGGGTTGTTTCATATCCGTTTCTTTTATTTAACTTCAAGGAGTTTTTTATGAAAAACAAATGTGCCAAATTCACCTTAGCTACTCTTGCTACTTTAGTTCTTTCCGGAACAGTAATGGCAAAAATGACGGAAGGTAAACTCGTTATTTGGATTAATGGTGATAAAGGTTATAACGGGCTTGCTGAAGTCGGTAAGAAATTTGAAAAAGATACCGGTGTTCAAGTTTTAGTCGAACATCCGGATAGACTTGAAGAAAAATTTGCACAAGTTGCCTCAACTGGTGATGGTCCGGATATTATGTTCTGGGCTCACGACCGTTTCGGTGGTTATGCACAATCAGGTTTATTGGCTGAAGTGAACGTAAGCAAAGAATTTAAAGATAAATTTGTCGATTTTGCTTGGGATGCAGAAACCTACAATGGCAAAATTATCGGTTATCCGGTTGCGATTGAAGCTATTTCGTTAATTTATAATAAAGATTTAGTTAAAGAGGCTCCTAAATCTTGGGAAGAAATTATTGAGTTAGATAAAAAACTCAAAAAAGACGGCAAAAATGCAATTATGTGGAACTTATCCGAACCATATTTCACTTGGCCGATTGCAGCTTCAAACGGAGCATACGCATTTAAATTTGCTAACGGCAAATACGATCCAAAAGATATTGGTGTGAATAATGAAGGTGCAGTAAAAGCATTACAGTTTGTAGTGGATATGGTGAAAAATAAACATATTAGTGCCGATATGGACTACGCTGTGGCTGAAGCATCCTTTAATAAAGGACAAAGTGCCTTAACCATCAATGGTCCTTGGTCTTGGGGCAATATTGATAAAAGCGGTATTAAATATGGTGTAACTTTACTGCCGACATTAAACGGTCAAGCCTCTAAACCATTCGTAGGGGTATTAAGTGCTGGTGTAAACAGCTCAAGCCCAAACAAAGATTTGGCTAAAGAATTCTTAGAGAATTACTTACTCACCGATGACGGTTTAGACGCAGTCAATAAAGATAAACCTTTAGGTGCAGTGGCGTTAAAATCTTACCAAGAAAAATTAGCCGCTGATCCTCGTATCGCAGCAACAATGGCAAATGCGAAAAACGGCGAAATTATGCCAAATATCCCGCAAATGTCTTCTTTCTGGTATGCCGAAAAATCTGCTATCAATAATGCAGTAACCGGTCGCCAATCAGTGAAAGAAGCATTAGATGATGCACATTCACGCATTCAAAAACAACAATAATTATTCATCATTCAGGGTGGGTTATATGACCCACTCTATTTTTAAATCCACTCTAAGTACAGTAAATATGCAGTAAAAATTCGAGGTGCTGTTATGCTAACTCAAACTCAATCCAAACCCACCCATTGGCTCAAATATCTCTTAGCCGGATTAGTCTTGCTCCTTGACTTCTATCTTGTTGTATTAATGTACTCACAGGGTGAATATCTTTTTGCTATTTTAACACTGATTATTCTGACCTCTGGTGTCTATATTTTTACCAATAAAAATGCCTATGCTTGGCGTTATGTTTACCCGGGTATTACCGGAATGGCAATTTTTATTTTGTTTCCGCTGGTTGCAACTATTGCAATTGCGTTTACCAACTATAGTGGTTCTAATCAATTATCCTTTGAACGAGCCCTATCTGTTTTGACAGAACAACGTTATTTCGCCGGAGATAAATACCAATTCACACTTTATCCGCACGCAGATAATCAATACCGCATCGCATTAACAAATCCGGCAACCGAGCAAACTTTTGTGTCAGATCCTGTTTCATTAACTATCGGAACGAATGTGGTTGTTACTGAGCAAAGTATACCAAACGGAGATGTTGCTCCTCTTAAAGTGATTACGCAAAATCGGACTGCACTTCAGTCAATGAAAGTTGTGTTACCAAATAATAATGAACTGACAATGAGTTCATTACGCCAATTTTCAGAACAAAAACCACGCTATCAATTTGATGAAGAGAGTAAAATATTATTCAATAATGAGACAGGCAAACGTTATCAAGCAAATGACGAAACCGGTTTCTTCCAAGCTATTGATGAAAACGGTAATTGGCAAAGTGAAACGCTTGAGCCTGGTTATACTGTTACATCTGGCTTTAATAACTTCATTAAAATTTTTACCGATGAAGGTATTCAAAAACCTTTTATACAAATATTTATTTGGACGGTAATCTTCTCTTTATTAACCGTAGTCTTTACTGTTATTCTCGGTATGGTACTTGCCTGCCTAGTACAATGGGAGGCATTAAAAGGTAAAGCGATATATCGTGTCTTATTGATTTTACCTTATGCGGTGCCATCGTTTATTTCTATTCTGATTTTTAAGGGGTTATTCAACCAAAGTTTTGGTGAAATCAATATGATTTTAAACCAACTGTTCGGCATCAGCCCTGAATGGTTTAACGATCCGCTGCTTGCTAAAGTGATGATTCTGATTGTGAATACCTGGCTAGGTTATCCTTATATGATGATTTTATGTATGGGATTACTCAAAGCTATTCCATCTGATTTATATGAAGCCTCCGCAATGGATGGAGCCTCCACTTGGCAAAATTTCAGCAAAATCACGTTCCCATTACTGTTAAAACCGCTTACTCCGTTAATGATTGCTTCATTTGCATTTAACTTTAACAACTTTGTATTAATTCAATTATTAACAAATGGTCGCCCGGATATGATTGGAACCACCACCCCTGCCGGTTATACCGATTTATTAGTCAGCTATACTTACCGTATTGCCTTTGAAGGAAGTGGTACACAAGATTTCGGCTTAGCAGCCGCTATCGCAACGATTATTTTCTTATTAGTCGGTGGCTTAGCACTCTTAAATATCAAAGCAACCAAAATGGAATTATAAAAGTGGTAGGGATTTAACAATCCCTGACCCAAACTAACTTCAGGAGTTATATATGGCAATTGTTCAATCTAAATCTGTGCGTTATCGTGTATGGGCAACCCATTTCTTTTTAATTTGTTTCCTTGCCTTAATTATTTTCCCTTTATTGATGGTTATTGGTATCTCATTACGACCGGGAAATCTGGCTATCGGTGATATTATTCCAAGCCAAATTTCGTGGGAGCATTGGCAGGCTGCATTAGGCTTTGACGTAACACATTCTGACGGCACGGTAACACCTCCACCGTTCCCGGTGCTACGCTGGTTATGGAACTCTATCAAAGTAGCAACAATTACTTCTATCGGTATTGTAACCTTATCAACAACCTGTGCTTATGCATTTGCCCGAATGAAATTTAAAGGCAAAAAAACTATTCTACAAGGTATGCTAATATTCCAAATGTTCCCAGCAGTGCTTTCCTTAGTTGCCTTATATGCGTTGTTTGATCGTCTTGGGCAGTATGTACCGTTTCTTGGCTTAAACACACACGGCGGCGTAATTTTTGCTTATTTAGGCGGAATTGCCTTACACGTTTGGACAATAAAAGGCTACTTTGAAACCATTGACGGCTCGCTGGAAGAAGCAGCATCTCTTGACGGTGCAACTCCGTGGCAAGCGTTCCGATTAATCTTATTACCGCTTTCCGTACCAATTTTAGCGGTAGTATTCATTCTTTCATTCATTGCTGCTATTACAGAGGTACCGGTCGCC
Organism: Mannheimia indoligenes; assembly: GCF_036880405.1. Taxonomy (NCBI): domain Bacteria; kingdom Pseudomonadati; phylum Pseudomonadota; class Gammaproteobacteria; order Pasteurellales; family Pasteurellaceae; genus Mannheimia; species Mannheimia indoligenes. The sequence goes on from NZ_JBAJJM010000008.1 coordinate 74,056, forward strand.
TCACTCTTATTACGTGATGTAAACAGCTACACCCTAGCCGTTGGTATGCAACAATATCTCTATCCGCAAAATTACTTATGGGGTGATTTTGCAGCCGCAGCGGTCTTATCTGCAATTCCGATTACACTCGTCTTCTTATTGGCACAACGCTGGCTAATCGGTGGCTTAACTGCCGGCGGTGTGAAAGGCTAGTTTGCAAAAAATTCTCAAAAAACGACCGCTTGTCAAGTTGATATGGCGGTCGTCATTTATAGAGGTGTCTATGAAAAATACGTTACCTTACCTTTGCTTATTCTACTCCTCAAGCCTTTTTGCCCAATCTTGGCAACATTCCCATTTTTCTGATTTTAACGATAATCTCGAAAAACAGTTGTTTCAATCCCAAGTGCAGTTAGAAAAAGGCAGCTATCCGCTTACGTTTAAATTTGGTGAACAATGTTATCAGCCACAACAAACGATAAAATTAAATCAATCGGTTACGTTAGTACCTTGTGTGAATGATGCCCCTCAACTACGCCTATTTCGTCAAGGCAATTATATGGCACAAATTGATATGCGAGGTGGCACACCGACACTAAAAATCAGTGTAGAACAGCAACCACAGCATAATGACTCTGTACTTCAAAGTTGCCCGAATTGGGACAAAAAACCGATTGAAATTGATGTTTCCTCTACTTTTTCCGAAGGAGAATCAGTGAGGGATTTCTATTCAGGAAACACTGCCATAGTTAAAAACGGCAAAGTTACCTTAATGCCTGACGAAAACGCAAGCGGTCTAATTTTGCTGGAAAAAAGCAACACCTCAAATAATGCGACCTTCGATTGGAAAAATGCTACTGTCTATTTCGTACTAACCGACAGATTCTATAACGGCGATCCCAGCAATGACCAAAGCTACAACCGACAAAAAGACGGAATGCAAGAAATCGGCACGTTTCACGGCGGAGATCTAAAAGGCTTAACCTCAAAATTAGATTATCTACAGCAGCTAGGTGTCAATGTTTTATGGATTAGTTCCCCACTGGAGCAAATGCACGGCTGGGTTGGCGGTGGTGATAAAGGCGATTTTCCGCATTATGGATATCACGGTTACTATCATTTGGATTGGACAAAATTAGATGCCAATATGGGCACCGAGGACGATTTAAGCCATTTTGTTCAACAAGCCCATCAACGTGGCATTCGAGTACTGTTTGATGTAGTGATGAACCATACCGGCTATGCTACGCTTGCGGATATGCAGGAATTTAACTTTGGTGGATTTTACCTAAAACCGGAGGAAATCAATCACACATTAGGCGAAAAATGGACACATTGGAAACCTAAATCAGGGCAAAACTGGCATAGCTTCAACGATTTTATTCGCTTTAATGATAATCAGGCTTGGCAAAATTGGTGGGGAAAAGCGTGGGTTCGTGCCGATATTGCCGATTACGACAGCCCTAAATTTGATGATTTAAAAATGTCGCTCTCTGCCCTTCCGGATCTAAAAACCGAGAGTGAACAAGCGGTCCAATTACCTGAATTTTTTGCAAATAAAAATACCAATGCCAAAGTATTGCCAAATGCTAAAGTGCGTGATTATTTAATCAGTTGGTTATCGGATTGGGTGAGAAAATATGGAATTGACGGCTTTCGAGTTGATACCGCCAAACACGTTGAAAAATCAACGTGGCTGGCATTAAAACAATCCGCTCAACAAGCTTTAAACGAATGGCAACAAGCCAATCCCCAAGCCAGCTTTAATGATAACTTTTGGATGACAGGAGAGGCTTGGGGACACGGCGTGTTCAAAAGTGATTATTATCAAAACGGCTTTGATGCAATGATCAACTTCGATTTTCAAGATCAGGCTAAAAAAGGACTAAATTGCTTTACCCATATTGAACCGGTTTATGGTGAAATGAGCCGTAAATTAAGCGACTTCAATGTGCTGAGCTATTTATCTTCACACGATACAAGATTATTCTTCCATTCTGATAGTGAACAAAATATCGAAAAACAAAAAATTGCCGCTAATTTACTGTTGCTTTCTCCCGGTGCTGTGCAAATCTACTATGGTGATGAGAGCGGACGAGAATTTGGAGCAACCGGTTCAGACCCGATACAAGGCACTCGTTCAGATATGAATTGGCAAGAGTTACGACAAAACGCTCAGAAGCAGGCGTTGTATCAACACTGGCAAAAGCTGGCACAATTCCGTCAACGTCATCCGGCTATTGGTGCCGGTGCTCACCGAACCATCAAAAATGACAGTTATTTTGCATTTAGCCGTCTACTGAATGAGGATAAAATTATGGCGATTTGGGTGGGAAATTAATCTTCCCCGTTAGGGGAAGAATCGAAGCCGATTAGGGGAATGTGGACGATATTGCAAAAAATCACAAAAAACAAACCGCTTGTTCCCCTGTGCGACTGAGATCAATTATACCCCATCAACATAAGCAGCTCTTTCGTATAGCTGATCGCTTCATTACGATTAGTAACACCGATTTTCTGATACAGATTTCGAATATGGGTTTTAATTGTGGTTGCTGCTACTTGCAATTCATCTGAAATTTGTTCATTGCTATACCCTGAATAAATCAAGCCTAGTACCTGCCATTCCCGCTGTGTTAATGGGCTAATTCTTAATAGCTCCGGTACTTTCGGATTTTTCAGTAATTGATTCACAAAATTTTCATCAAAGTGTGCAAATTTTTGGCGATAAAATTGATTGATGTTGCGTAAAATAAATTGTGCTTTATGTAACACTAATTCATCCAGCACATTGAGTTGCAATAAATGGCGGATCTGTTGTGCCATCACATCTCCTTCAATCACAAAAGCACTGATAAAGTTTGTTTGCCGTGTCAGTTTTAGTGCCTGAATTAAGTCTTGCTGAGCTAATTCTTTCTCGCCTTGTAAAAAATAAAGCCTGTTACGAACAATTAATGCACGATTTAAATCACTGATCAAAGAAAATTTTTCAGCAGTTTCAATTAAATTATCTAAAATTACTTTCGCTTCAGTATATTCTTCAAGCAAGATTCGAGCTCGTGCGATATTACGCCATTGAATTTGAGTAAAATGGTTTTTATCGGAAATTGGTGATGGATTTTGAATCAACCAATTACGAGCAGACTGAATGTCATTTGTCATCTGCCAATAAAACATCCTCACTTGATCAGCATTCGCAATCCAGTCGTGGTGATAAGAGTGAGAATGCTCTAACTGCTCAACTTCACCTAATAAGCGAGCAGTGTTATCCAAATTGCCTCGAGCTAATGAAATTTTAGTGAGTAAGGTTAAGCATTGTAACTTGTCTTCAAATTTAGATAAGGCATTCATTCCGGCAACTGCCATCGACTCAGATTTATCCAAGTTATACCATTCCCACAAAATTTTTCCCTTAGAACGTAACAGGAATTCATACATCGGCACTTTTTGTAAGTGGTTTTCTTTTACGAAGTTACTTGCTTTATCTAGCATTTCATAGGCAGCTTGTGAAAAACCTTGAGCAAGCAAAATTTCAGATTGTTGAAGCTGCGACCATAAAATGTTGTGGTAAGTATGGTGTTGGCGTGCCATACGCTCTGCTTTTTGTAACATTACTAACGCTTCTGCCAGATTGCCATGACAATGATGAGCTTCTCCAATAATTGAGGTGGCAACAATATGAGCGTAATAAGCATTTTCCGAGAGATCATTTAACGCTTCTGAGGCTAATTGAAGTGCTGTATTTTCATCACCGGAATTGATAGCAACCTGAGCCCGTAGTACATTGAATTCCGCATTGGCAGTTTTACTTAACTCAATCTTATTTTCCGTCAAAGCTCGAGAAAAATCTGCCAAAATACCACCTACTTCACTATGACGGTGCTGGCTTTGCACCAGCCAAGCTTTGAGTAAAACTAAATTAGTATGTTCGGTTAAATGTGCGTAATCCAAACAATTTAAACTCTCTTCCAATAATTTTAACTCACCTTGATGAAATACAGTCCACGCGTGCTTGCCTAAAATATTGAGCAATAATCCGGTATCCGATAACTGCATTGCATGATGCAGGGCTTCGGTTACATAGCCTAATTGTAACCACGCATTCGCCGCTTTTTGATGCAATTGTGGCAGTTCAGCATACAACTCATTTTGACAACATAAATTCAAAAAGGAAGCAAAAAGCGGATGGAATTTCCACCAACTATCATCACTGCTCTGCCATTTACTGTTTGCCATTTGTTGCAAAAATAAGCCTTGTTTTTCAAGAGATTCTAATTTAGTTCGACTATTCTGCTCTCCGGTAACCGCTTGCACCAACGATTCATTCATTGAGTGTAATACGGAACAACGTAAAATAAACAATCTGGTTTCTTCATCTACTTTATTGAGCACTTCATCAGCTAAATATTCGTTGATATGAAAATGATTCGACTTGGCTAAGCGTTTGGCAATATCTTGCAGTGGCACTTGTAGTGTATGCGATTTATTTTTCGCAAAAAGGCTAATTAACTGAAGAGCCGTTGGCCACCCTTCAACTTCGTTACAAAGTGCGATAACATCTTGCTGATTTAACTCTGAACCTAATCTTGCTTGAAAAAACGCAGTACTTTCTTGGTGATCAAACATAAGTTGGTTAATATCGATTTCCAACAATTGTTCTTGTACTCTTAAACTTGCAATACTTAACGGCGGAATAGATCGAGAAATCAAGATAAGCGTCATATTAGATGGCTGATGTTTAATCCAATATTTTAATGCCTCATGAATTTCATCATTTTCAATAATATGATAATCATCAATAGCAAGATAGAAATGTTCCGAAAACGCCGCTGCTTTAATCAATAATTGATTAAATAAAGCTAATAAATTAGCTTTACGATTTTCCTCTAACAATACATCTATTTCTTCATTAATTGCAGAATGCAAGGCAGCACTAAAATAAGCAGCAAAACGATCCGAATTATTATCGCCTTCATCTAACGCATACCAGCCGATATTCTTTTTATCTTCAATCCATTGGGAAACCAGTGTGGTTTTGCCATAACCTGCCGGTGCATTTATTAATACAACCGGATAACTACAAGATTTATCTAATTCTTGAATTAAACGTTTTCTAGGGATGCTGTTTTGTAATCGAAAAGAACAAACAAGTTTTGATGGTATTAACATAATAAATTCTATTTTCCCTCATAACAAAATGGGGATGATATATCCTCCATTTATGTTCTAACTACTTCCTAATAATCATACCACACAAGGTGATTATAAGGATGATTTGATTTTATTCGGATTTCACATAATAGCGGTGTTCATTTTTAACTGGGGGTTTCCTATGACATTTAATTCTATTGTAGAAAAATACTGTCGCTACTTTGATGTGGCAGATCCAAAACACTTCACCTTACAGCAATGGTACCAAGTCGTTGCAGAAGGTTCCCTTGAACTTATTTATAGTCAGCCTGCAACTAAACCGACAGAATCACGCCACGTAAACTATCTTTCGATGGAATTTTTAATCGGTCGTTTAACCGGCAATAATTTAATGAATTTAGGATATTACGAACAAATTCGTGAATATCTTAAACAATATCAAGTTGAATTAGTAGATGTTTTAGAGCAAGAGCGTGATCCGGCATTGGGAAATGGCGGATTAGGTCGTCTTGCTGCCTGTTTTTTAGACTCAATGGCAACTGTTGGACAAAATGCGACCGGCTACGGGCTTCACTATCAATACGGTCTATTCAAACAAAGCTTTAAAGAGGGAATGCAAAAAGAAGCTCCGGATACTTGGGCTCGTGATAGCTACCCTTGGCATCGTTTTAATCCATCTAAAACCCGTCATATCGGGTTTGGTGGAAAAATCAAACAAATTCAAGCTGATCAATATGAGTGGCAACCTAAATTAACAATTCAAGGTAAAGCATTTGATTTGCCAATCGTAGGTTACAAAAATAATATCATTCAACCGCTGCGTTTATGGCAGGCAGATAGTGATCAATCTTTTGATTTTGATGCTTTTAATGACGGTAAATTCTTAACCGCAGATAAAACTATTGTCAATGCAGCCGCACTTACGCAAGTACTTTACCCAAATGATAACCATAAAGCAGGGCAAAAATTACGCTTAATGCAACAATACTTCCATTGTGCCTGCTCTGTGGCAGATATTTTAGATCGCCACCTCAGCGAAGGTTATCCGTTAGAAGATTTGGCTAAACGCCAAGTAATCCAATTGAATGATACTCACCCAACACTCGCTATACCTGAATTAATGCGTGTGCTGTTAGATGATCACCAATTCACTTGGGAACAGGCTTGGGATATTTGCTCAAATACCTTTGCTTACACTAATCATACCTTATTACCTGAAGCTCTTGAGCAATGGGATCAACGCCTATTTAAGCAATTATTACCTCGCCATTACCAAATTGTGGAAAAAATCAATGATATTTTCCACGACCAAGTACGGGCGGAATTTGGCGATGATGCCAAAATTTGGGAAAAATTAGCCGTACTATTTGACTATCGTGTGCGTATGGCGAACCTTTGCGTTGTTACCTGTTTCCGTGTAAACGGTGTTGCGGAAATTCACTCGGATCTCTTAGTAACCGACTTATTCCCGGAATATCACCGATTGTTCCCAACAAAATTCTGTAATGTTACTAACGGCATCACACCTCGTCGTTGGATTAGACAAGCAAACCCACAATTAAGTGATTTATTGGATCGTACCTTAAAACAAGATTGGACACACGATCTGGAATTATTAAAAGGCGTTGAAAAATATGTTGATGACACCGGCTTCCGTGAAGAATATCAACGTATTAAACGTAACAATAAAGTGGTTTTAGCAAATGAAATCCATAAAACATTAGGATTAAATGTCAATCCAAGTGCGATTTTTGATGTACAAATCAAGCGTTTCCACGAATATAAACGCCAACATTTAAATTTATTAAATATTATTGCGACCTATCAGTCGCTAAAAGCTAACCCAAACCAAGATTACACACCACGTGTATTCCTATTCTCAGGCAAAGCGGCACCGGGTTATTATTTAGCAAAAAATATTATTCACGCCATTAACAATGTGGCAGATATTATCAACAACGATAAACAGGTGAATGATAGACTACAAGTGGTATTCCTACCGGATTATCGAGTCAGCCTTGCGGAAAAAATTATTCCCGCAGCCGATGTTTCAGAGCAGATATCAATGGCAGGAAAAGAAGCCTCCGGTACCGGTAATATGAAATTGGCACTTAACGGTGCATTAACATTAGGTACACTAGATGGAGCCAATGTGGAAATTGCCGAGATGGTGGGTGAGGAAAATGTCTTTATCTTCGGACATACCGTAGAAAGCGTGCGGGAACTGTTAGCAAAAGGTTATCAGCCTAAAACCTATTACAATCAAGATCCGATTCTGAAAAATGCGGTTGATTTCTTAGCCAAAGGGAAAGCCTCTCACGGCAATAAAGAAACATTCAAACTAATGTTAGACAGCCTGCTAGAACGCGATCCGTTCCTAGTCTTTGCCGATTTTGACAGCTACCGCCAAACACAAGAGAAAATTGGTATAGCCTATTTAGATCAAGAAGCTTGGCTACGTAGTGCGATTTTAAATACTGCCCGTTTAGGTACGTTTAGCTCAGACCGCTCAATTAAAGATTATCAACAACGTATTTGGTTGAATAGATAATAACTTCGGGCGACTTCTTCTCAACAGGAAGTCGCCTATTTTCTGTTGTATTTCATATATATTTGATATGTGGAGAAAAATGATGAAAATAACTACCAAACAATATCATCGGGCAGGTATTATGCCCTATTTTTTCGATGAACGTGGTGTAAAAAAATCAGCGTCTGAAAAAATAAAATATACTTTATTCAAAACATTTAACGGCAATATTCAAGTAAGCACTACACCAATTCCTGCTGTCAAAATTTTTTATCAGCACCAACCCTGTTTTTTACCTTTCCATTTAGCCGATAAAAAAAATCCATTAACCGGCAATTGGCAGCTCCAACTAGAAAACTCAAGCCAAGTTATTTCCGGTAAAATTAAAGCTCGGGGAATTACATTACCTCAAGACTTACCTTTAGGTTATCATCAATTACAACTAAACACGGTAGATAAAACCTTTAATTGCACGATTATTATCGCTCCGGAGCGTTGCTATCAACCTCAAGCCGTGCTTGAACAAAAAAAATTATGGGGAACATTTCTACAACTCTACACCTTAAAATCAGCCAACAACTGGGGAATCGGTGATTTTGGTGATTTAAAAAACTTCATCCAACAAATTGCACCTTACCAAGCAGATTTTATTGGCTTGAATCCGATTCACTCGCTTTTTCCGGCAAACCCGAATTCTGCAAGCCCATACAGCCCATCCTCTCGCCGATGGCTGAATATCGCCTACATTGATGTCAATCAGTTGGTAGAATTTCAACAAAGCGATGAAGCTCAAACTTGGTTTCATTCCGCTGAAATCCAGCAACAGTTATCTCAATTACGCAATCAAGACTGGTTAGATTACGCTCAAATCATTCCATTGAAATTGAAAGGGCTACGCTTTGCTTTTGCAAAATTCCAGCAAAATATGACCGCTTGTTCCGACTCAGCCTTCACTGAATTTGTACAAAAAGGCGGAGAAAGCCTACAAGTTCAAGCTACATTTGATGCTCTTCATCAATATTTATCCACACAATTTGCGGACCAATGGGGCTGGGATTTCTGGGAGAAAGCGTACCAAGATTACCATTCTGCTGCCGTACAACAATTTAGAGAAACACATAAAGCAGACGTGGAATTTTACCTTTGGTTGCAATTCATTGCCGATCAGCAATTAGCAGAATGTGATGCAATTTGCCGTCAGCAAAATATGAACATTGGTATGTATCGCGATCTCGCCGTTGGCGTCAGCCCCAATGGAGCAGAAACGTGGAATGACAAACAACTTTATTGTTTAAATGCGTCTGTCGGTGCTCCACCTGATGTATTAGGTCCACAAGGACAAAACTGGGGCTTAACCCCAATGAATCCACACGTATTAAAACAACAAGCCTATCGCCCGTTTATTGAGCTGGTCAGAGCTAATATGAAGCATTGCGGAGCATTACGCCTTGACCATATTATGTCTTTATTACGATTATGGTGGATTCCAAAAGGCGACAGTGCAGTGAATGGTGCTTATATCCGTTATCCTGTTGATGATTTAATTGCTATTTTGGCACTTGAAAGCCAACGCCATCAATGCCTGATTATCGGTGAAGATTTAGGCACTGTGCCAAAAGAAATTGTCAGCAAACTCAAAAATGCAGGAATTCTGTCTTACAAAATCTTCTATTTTGAATTTGATGAACAAGGAAAAAGTCGCGACTTGCAACATTATCCTTACCAAGCTATGACAACATTAAGTACTCACGATTTACCAACCATCAATGGTTATTGGCGTGGATATGATTTTGAATTAGGCGAAAAATTCGGTGTGTATCCAAATGCGGATATTTTGACCATTCTCAAACAAGACCGAGTCAATGCTAAAGTCAAAATATTACAACGCTTACAAGAGAATAATGTGGTGATAGAACCTGAAATTAGCGAGCAACTTAATTCACCGGTAAATACACCATTTATTCACCGTTTGCAAACCTATGTCGCTAATGTAAGCAGCGGATTATTCGGCTTTCAACCTGAAGACTGGTTGGGAATGACCGAACCTGTTAATATTCCGGGAACTAGTACTCAATATGCCAACTGGCGACGTCGCTTGACCGTAAATATTGAAGATATTTTTGCTGATACCGCAATCCAAGCTTTATTGAGGGAAGTGAACAGAATCCGTAAAGAAAAATAACAAATACACAGTAAACAGAAAAAGGGGTAAAAGAATTTATTCTTTTACCCCTTTCAAATATTAAAAAGAATACTACCCTGCCACCCAAAGCATTATCGCTAGCACTTGCGGCAACATTATGCGTAGAAACATTACAAGTGGGTAAACAGTAGCATAAGAAAGAGCAGCTGCACCGTTGCCTTCTTTGATTTCGTTAGCGAATGCGAGAGCTGGTGGGTCAGTCATTGAACCGGCGAGTAATCCACAAAGACTTAGGTAATTCATTTTAGCGTAAATTCTGGCAATCAATCCTGTAATCATAAGTGGGAAGAATGTGATGATTGCACCAAAGAGAATCCACTCCATACCTTCACTACTGAGTAATGTTTCAAGGAATCGCCCACCGGATTTTAAACCAACAACGGCAAGAAAGAGTACAATCCCGATTTCACGTAAAGCAAGGTTCGCACTTGGTGGCATAAACCAGTAGAGTTTACGAATACTACCAATTCTAGCCAAAATGAGGGCAACCACAAGCGGTCCTCCAGCTAAACCAAGTTTTAATGCAACAGGAAAGCCCGGTAAATAAATTGGGATAGAACCTAGCAATACACCTAATCCAATCCCAATAAAAATCGGCAACATTTGGACTTGTTGTAATTTTGATTGTGCATTGCCGATAATCGTCATTACCATTTCAATATCCGCTTGGCGACCGACTAAATTCAACACATCACCAAATTGCAGTGTCATATCGCCTGTTGGGACTAACTCTACTCCGGCACGGTTGAGGCGTGAAATAACCACATCATATTTGCCTTTCAGCATTAATTGGCGAATTTGTTTGCCAAATACTTTTTCGTTGGTAACCACTGCTCGTTCGGAACGATAAATTGTGCCTTTTGTAGAAACAGATACGTCTGCGACTTCGCCTAAAATAATTTGCATTTTATGTAGCGATGCTTGATCGCCAACTAAATGTAATATATCGCCAACTTGTAACACCGTATCTACTCGGGGAATAGAAAGCTCCTCACCTCTTTTTAAACGAGAGTAGGAAACTTCGTGCAAATCAAAATCAGGTAATTGATTAAGTGTTAAACCGTTAATATTAGGATTTGTTAAACGCACATTTAAAGTGCTGAGTTGTTCTTTACCTTGATTTTGAGACTGGTTAAAAGCTTCCGCTTCTTTATCAATATTAACTTTTAAGATGATACGAATTAACCACATTGTCAGTAAAATACCGATAATCCCAAACGGATAAGCAATGGCATAACTCATCCCCATAATTTCGGTTACACTCCCTCCACTTAGTTCAGCAAGCACTTGTTGCCCTGCCCCTAGAGAAGGTGTGTTAGTAACTGCTCCCGAGAAAATACCTAAAATCACAGGTAGAGGAATACCGAACAATTTATGAATAAGAACAACAAAAACCCCACTAAGTAACACAATCAAAACGGCAAAGCCATTGAGCTTTAAGCCTGAATGTTTAAGAGAAGCAAAGAACCCTGGACCGACTTGAATACCTATTGAGTAAACAAATAAAATTAAACCGAATTCTTGAATAAAGTGGAGAGTATGGGCATCAAGTTTAACACCAAATTGTGCCATAAAATGGGACACCAATAACCCGCCAAATAACACGCCACCGATGCCTAAACCAACGCCTCTAATTTTGATATGACCAATCCATAAACCAAGCACTGCCACTAAAGATAATAAACTGACAGTAAGTGCAATTTCGCTCATAACAGCCTCTATCTAATACGAAATACCTCAAAAATGGTAGTTAATTTTAGCAAATCTCAAAAATCAAAAATGAGATCTATATCAAAAAAATAAATATTGATAGCATTACTCCAATGTTAATTTTCAAAAAAGTTCCCTAATTTAAAAAAAATTCTCGACAACTCTATTTTTTGGGGTAAATTAAATACTATTTTTATTACTTAAGGACAAACACAATGCTATCTAACGAAGTTTTTATTTCGATTATCGTATTGTTAGTACTGAGCTTGCTTAGAATTAACGTGGTAATCGCTCTTATTATTTCTGCACTTACCTGTGGCTTAATCGGCAATTTAGGTGTTGAAGGTGTCGGATTTACTGATGCACTACAAAAAACTATAAAAAGTTTTACCGGTGGTTTAGGTGGTGGTGCAGAAACTGCAATGAACTATGCCGTGCTTGGTGCTTTTGCAGTAGCTCTTTCAAAATCAGGTGTAACCGATTTATTAGCTTATAAAGTGATTAAATCATTCGGACACAGCCCATCAGGTCGCTCCGTAACGTGGTTTAAATATATTGTACTATTTGTGTTAGTTGCCTTTGCAATGTCTTCACAAAACTTAATTCCGATTCATATTGCTTTCATTCCAATCTTAATTCCACCACTATTAAGCGTGATGAATAAATTAAAGATTGACCGCCGTGCGGTTGCTTGTGCTTTAACATTTGGTTTAACCGCCACTTATATGTTAATTCCGGCAGGTTTCGGTCAAATCTTCATTGAAAGTATCTTAGTTAAAAATATTAACCAAGCAGGTGAGCCATTCCAATTGGTAACTACAACCGCTGAAATGACAAAAGCAATGCTTATACCGGTATCAGGTATGATCGTAGGATTACTTTTTGCATTCTTTGTGTCATACCGCAAACCTCGTGTGTATGCAGAAAATACACCTGAACCAACTGTTGATGATATTGAAACTCGAGTAGCTAACGTTAAACCTTTCCATATTGGAATTAGTATTTTAGCAATTATCGCAACCTGTTCTGTGCAATTAGCGACAAATTCAACCATTATCGGCGGTTTAGTTGGTTTAGTGATTTTTGCCTTAGGTGGCGTATTCAAATTAAAAGAGAGCAACGATGTGTTCCAAGCCGGCTTACGTTTAATGGCAATGATCGGTTTTGTAATGATTGCAGCCTCAGGCTTTGCCGGCGTGGTTAATTCAACCGGTGGTGTACCTGCATTAGTGGAAAGCCTGCGTGATGTTATCTCATCAAAAGAAATGGCAGCACTATTAATGCTTGTAGTTGGCTTATTCATCACAATGGGGATTGGCTCATCATTCTCAACCGTGCCGATTATTACCTCAATCTACGTGCCACTTTGTGTGTCTTTTGGTTTCTCACCACTTGCTACAATGGCGATTGTGGGTGTAGCAGCCGCATTAGGCGATGCTGGCTCACCGGCTTCTGACTCAACGCTTGGTCCAACATCAGGCTTGAACGCTGACGGCAAGCACGACCACATTTGGGATTCTGTTGTACCAACCTTTATCCACTTTAATATTCCATTATTAGTGTTCGGCTGGATTGCAGCAATGACACTTTAAGTTATAATACGCAAAGTTTTCGCAAAATCAGACCGCTTGCAGAGATGACAAGCGGTCTATTTTCATCTATTTTTTGCAAAATCTTAGGATACTCAATGAAATTTATCTCTTTTAATATCAATGGCTTGCGTGCCAGACCGCATCAACTTGAAGCAATTATCGAAAAACATCAGCCTGATGTAATCGGCTTACAAGAAATCAAAGTGGCTGATGAAGATTTCCCTTACGATTTAGTCAATCATTTGGGTTATCACGTTTTCCATCACGGGCAAAAAGGGCATTATGGCGTTGCTCTATTAACGAAAAAAGAACCGCTTGCAGTGCGTAAAGGTTTCCCAACCGATGTGTTAGATGCTCAAAAGCGAATGATTATGGCAGATATTGAAACCGATTTTGGCGTTTTAACTGTATTAAACGGCTATTTCCCACAGGGAGAAAACCGTAACCACGAAACCAAATTCCCGGCTAAACAGAAATTCTATGCCGATTTGCAACACTACTTGGAAACTGAGTTAAAGCCGGAAAATCCAATCATCATTATGGGCGATATGAATATCAGCCCGACCGACTTGGATATCGGCATCGGTGAAGTCAATCGCAAGCGTTGGTTACGTGATGGAAAATGTTCTTTTTTACCCGAAGAGCGTGAGTGGCTAGAGCGTTTACACAGCTTTGGTTTAATCGATACTTTCCGTGCTGCAAACCCTGAGGTAAATGATAAATTCTCGTGGTTTGATTATCGCTCTAAAGGTTTTGACGACAATCGCGGCTTGCGTATTGATTTAATTCTCGCCTCAAAATCACTGGCTGAGCGTTGTGTAGAAACAGGAATTGATTTAGAAATTCGTGCGATGGAAAAACCATCTGACCACTCCCCTGTTTGGGCAACTTTTAAATAATTTGCAAAAAAATTTACTTTTTTAACCGCTTGTAGTACTTTCACAAGCGGTTGTTTTTTCTCACTTTTTTGCATTTTCACATCATACTATATCCCTTTTCAAATTTGTGCTACAATCAAACACTATTTTTAGACTATATTTAGATTATGAATACACGCTTAACCGTTATTTTACTGATTATTGTTGCCATACTCGGCGGTTGGTATTACAGCTTACAAGAGAAAGATAACACAGGGCTTGATCAGCTGATTAAAAAGGAAGGGCAGCCTGAATATGTAGGGAATAAAATGTCCACTACAGTTTATGATTTGAAAGGCAATCCACAATATTTCGCTCAGGCTACAGAAATCAAACGTTATGAATCCACCGAGCGAACCGAGTTTTTTAAACCTTTTATTGAACTTTTTGCAAAAGAATCCACGCAAAAACAGTGGAAAGTGAGTGCTGATTACGCTGAAATTACCAAAGAAAAAATGTTAAATTTAAAGGGTAATATCAAACTCGATGCGTTAGATCCTGCTTCTCGTTTACAACAGATCACTACGGATACTTTAACCGTTGATTTAAACACGCAGGATATTTTTACCGAAAGTGCGGTCAAATCAATAGGCTCGGGCTTTACAACAACAGGGGTTGGATTAAAAGGTAACTTAAAACAACAAGTTGCCACCTTACAAAAAGAGGTAAAATCTTACATTGAACCGACTATTATTAAAGAAACAAAAGAATAATTTGCTTTTCAAAAGGAATAAAAATGAAATTAATGTTTAAATCTATTTTAGTAACGATGTTACTAGGTAGCAGTTTTTCAGCTTATGCGTTAAAAGGTGATACTGATCAGCCTATTAATATTGATTCAGGCAGCCAATCTTTAGATATGACGAATAATATCGTTACCTTTAGCGATAACGTAGTGATTACACAAGGCTCCATTAAAGTAACCGCTGCGAATGTAAAAATTACTCGTCAAGAGGGGAAAAAAGAGACAATTGATGCTACTGGTTCGCCGGTTACCTTCCAGCAAACCTTAGATAATGGCAAACCTGTAAATGGTAAAGGCAGTAGTGTTCATTACGATTTAAATTCAGAATTTTTAACCTTAATCGGCAATGCTGAATTAAAACAGCAAGGTAGCTTTATTCGAGCAAATAAAATTACTTATGATGTGAAAAAGCAGCAACTTAAAGCGACAAGTGGCAGTAAATCACGCGTGAAAACCGTGTTAATTCCAAACGAACTTCAAGATAATAAGAAAAAATAGGGTTAATCTATGTCTGTACTTTATGCAGAACATTTAGCAAAAAGTTATAAACAACGCCAAGTCGTCAAAGATGTGAGTCTGAATGTAAAATCAGGTGAAATTGTTGGCTTGCTTGGTCCGAACGGTGCGGGTAAAACAACTACTTTCTATATGGTTGTTGGCTTGGTTCGCCACGATCACGGCACAATCCGCATTGATAATGAAGATATCAGCACATTACCAATGCACGACCGTGCAAAGCAAGGCATTGGTTATCTTCCGCAAGAAGCTTCTATTTTCCGCCGTTTGAGCGTGTATGATAATTTAATGTCCGTGCTACAAGTGCGTAAAGACATTAATGATAAAGAACGCAAAGACCGTGCTGAAGAGTTGATTTCAGAATTTCATATTGAGCATATCCGCAACAGTTTAGGGCAATCGCTCTCCGGTGGGGAGCGTCGCCGAGTGGAAATTGCCCGTGCTTTAGCGGCAAATCCGAAATTTATTCTGTTAGATGAACCCTTTGCCGGAGTTGATCCTATTTCCGTGATTGATATTAAAAAAATCATTGTGAATTTAAAAGAGCGTGGCTTAGGTGTTCTGATCACCGACCATAACGTGCGTGAAACCTTAGATGTATGCGAACGTGCTTATATTGTGGGGAGTGGTGAAATGATAGCCAGCGGTACGCCACAGCAAGTGCTTGAAAATCCTGATGTAAAACGTGTTTATTTAGGCGATCAATTCAAACTTTAACTAAAATCCCCTTTTTAGGGGATTTCATCTTTAGATGAAAAATTATGACAAAATTAACGGAATTTTTAAGCCCTGAAAACATTCGTCAAGGCGTGTTGGTTTCCAGTAAAAAGAGGGCGTTAGAGCTAGTCGGAAAGGTTGTAGCTGAATCCATTAATCAACCTCATTTAACACAAGCAGAAGCACAAAATGAATCTGTCTGCCCGATTGATTGTTTTGCTAACTTATTTAAGCGTGAAAAATTAGGTTCAACAGGTTTAAATCAAGGTATTGCACTTCCCCACGCAAAATTACCCGCTTGTAACGGCTTAACCTTAGACAAACCAATTGCGGTATTTTTGCAATTAGAAGAAGCCATTGATTATGAAGCACAAGACAACAAAGATGTTGATCTTATTTATGCGATTATGTTTCCTGAAAATAGCTGCGAACAATATAAGAGCTGCTTGCCACAAATTGCGAAACAATTAGCGGATAAATCCTTATTAAAACAGCTCCGAGCAGCAGAATCAGCAGAGGATATTTGGCAAATTTTGGTGTATGCTGATAATCACCCAAAAGATGAAGAATAATAGTGAGGCAATATGGAGTTAATCATTATCAGTGGGCATTCCGGCTCCGGTAAGTCAGTGGCATTAAGAGCATTAGAAGATGCAGGCTATTACTGCGTTGATAATATTCCTTTAGCCTTAATTCCAACCTTAACTTACTATCTTACTCAAGAAAACCGTTCTGCGGTCATTAGCTTAGATATTCGCAATCTGCCGAATACGCCTAATGCCATTGAAGAATTACTTACTCAGCTTGAACCTTTAAATACTAAGCTGATTTTCTTAGATTGTGATCGTAATACGCTCATTCGCCGTTATAGCGACTCTCGCCGCATTCATCCACTTTCCACACAAAATGATCTTTCATTGGAAGGAGCGATTGATCTCGAACGGAAATTGCTTGAGCCATTAGTACAAAATGCTAACTATATTATCGATACCAGCAATATCTCTTCACACGAGTTGGCAGAAAATCTACGTCATTTATTACAAGGTTCTAGCGATAAAGAACTCAAAATTATTTTCCAATCCTTCGGTTTTAAATACGGTTTACCTGCCGATGCCGATTATGTGTTTGATGTTCGCTTTTTGCCAAATCCACATTGGAATCCAGAGCTTCGTCCTATGACGGGCTTAGAACAGCCGGTGATCGATTTTTTAGAACGCCAAACCGATGTACATAATTTCATCTACCAAACACGCAATTATCTAGAAATGTGGCTACCAATGTTAGAGAAAAATAATCGTAGCTATTTGACTATTGCGATTGGCTGTACCGGTGGGAAACACCGCTCTGTATTTATTGCCGAGCAATTGGCAAAATATTTTCAAGCAAAAGGTAAGAATGTACAAATTCGCCATAAAAGTTTGGAAAAACACCATAAGAAAACCTCTAATTAGTTGAGCTACAAGCGGTTAAATTTTTTCCATAAATTGCAATTTTTAGAGAAAATTTGACCGCTTGTAAATGTTGAAATGCAATCAGTTATGAAATCTACAGATATTGTTATTATTGGTGGCGGAATGGTTGGACTTGCTCTTGCCGGGCTATTAAAAGAGACCAACTGCCAAATTAAAATCATTGAAAAAAACACGCCTCAATTTGATGATAGCAAAACTCACCATCGAGTCAGTGCTATCAATGCCTCAAGCCAAAAAATGTTGGAGCAAATTGGAGCATTCCAACAAATTCCCGAACATCGCCTCTCCCCTTATACTGAAATGTTTGTTTGGGAAAAAGACAGCTTTGCCAACATTCATTTCGATAATAACGATGCCGAAATTAAGCAGTTAGGCTTATCACAACTTGGCTTTATTATTGAAAATGCGGTTATTCAACACGTACTCTGGCAACAGATTTCTAAGCAATCAAACGTGGAATATATTGTTGCAACCCCGAAAACATTAGGTGTAAGCGAAAATGGGGCATTTTTAACACTTGATAATGGCGAGATGATTTCAGCTAAATTAGTAATAGGTGCTGATGGGGCAAATTCTTGGGTTCGCAATCAAACTAAAATCCCCTTAACCAGCAAAGATTATCAACATACTGCCTTAGTGTGTAATGTAAAGACAACGGAAAAGCATAATAAAACTGCTCGTCAAATCTTTGCTGAAGATAGCATTTTGGCTTTCTTACCAATGGCAGATGAAAATCTTTGCTCAATTGTTTGGTCATTACCACCAGAAAAAGCCAAAGCCTTGAGCGATTGCAGCGAGCACGACTTTAATAAAACCCTAAGCATTGCCTTTGATAATCAACTTGGCTTATGCGAATTGCAAAGTTTACGCGAAATTTACCCGCTTACCGCACGCTTTGCCCGTGATTTTGCACAGCCTCGCATTGCATTAATTGGCGATGCGGCTCACACTATCCACCCCCTGGCTGGCTTAGGTGTAAACTTAGGATTTGCGGATGCTCTCACACTTGCTCAAGAAATTCAAAAACATCTCGCTAATGATGAAGATATTGGTGAATATCGTCATTTACGCCAATTTGAGCGGGAACGTAAAGCTGAAGCCGTAAAATTATTAGCAACAATGGAAGGGTTAAAACAGCTTTTCAATGGCAATCACCCATTAAAAAAATTGGTAAGAGGCGTTGGCTTAAGTCTGACAAATCAACTCCCTTTTGCCAAAAAGTTATTAATTCAACAAGCTATTTACCTATAGAATGTAAATTAGATTGAAATAGCGTAAAGATTTCATCTTTTATGAACTAATATTAAGACTGCCTGTCTATTAGTTGGTACAATAACTGCCCCTTTTTACACTTTGGGGTTTATTTTCATCTTTTTAAGGAATTATTTTAATGAACAAATTTACTAAAATCAGTGCAACCGCTTTAGTCGCTTTATTTTTAGCAGCTTGTGATAAACCGGCACAAAAATCACCTGCAACAGAACCGGCAAAAACAACTGAAGCAGCACCGGCAGCTACTCCGGCTACAGAAACTGCAAAACAGGCTGAAATGATAGTTGAAGCTCCAAGCGAAGCAGCAAAAGCAGACTATCAAAAATTAGCCGCTTGGAATGCAGAACAAGAGAAATCAATGCAAGCAGCACAAGTTGAATTACAACAAAAATTAGCAACACAAGATCCTAAACAAATGCAAGAAGGATTAGTTGCATTTAACAAAAAAGTTGAAGATACCGTAAAAAGTTTAGATGCTGTTGATCTATCTGATGCTCAACTTAAAGAGCTAAAAGAAAAAAGCAAATCTGCCCTAACACTTTCAAGCGAAGTACTTAACGAACAAGTAAAAGTGCTGTCTAATCCAGCTGATGAAGCACTAAAACAATCAGCACAGAAAAAATCTGAAGCATTAATCGAAATTAATACTGAGCTACAAAGAATCAGTGCTGAAGTAGAAAAAAGATTTTCAGCTAAATAATTAGTATAATATCGAAAGCTAGAGATTTTGCTCTAGCTTTTTTTACGGACTTAAGGACGATTATGAACACTCTTTCTAAAATTAGTTTATCTGCATTATTTGCAGTTTTTTTGACCGCTTGCGAAAAGCCGACTCAGCCAACCGAACAAAAAACAGAGCAAGTACAAGCCTCTGAAATAAAAAAAGAAGAAGTTAAGCCGGTAGATACCGGAGCAGAAGATTACAAAACCTTCCGTGATTGGCAAGACGCTCAAGAAAAAGCTTTGAATGATGCTATTCAAACTGCAACAGATGGTCTTACAGACAAACAAAAAGCTGACCCTGCGGTTATGCAAGAAACGGTTAATAAAACGTTACTCACACAACTCGACAGCATTAAAACAAGTGCTGAAGCACTGAATATTCAACATAGTGAAGTAAAAGCTCTGAAAGATAAAACATTAGAAGTACTCACTTTAGGTACTCAAATGATTATTGAAGGGGCGAATATGGAGAAAAATCCAACCCCTGAAGCCCATAAAGCTTTTGGCGAATTGCAAACTAAACTTAATCAGTTAGCAGAAGAAGGGCAGAAATTGGAAAATGAATTAAAGGCAAAATATGCTCCAGCCCCTCAACCTGAAGTAACCCCAGCAGAAACAAAACCTCAAGAAGCAGCTCCTGTTAATACAGCCCCAACAGAAGCAACAACAAAGTAAAAAAATAAGGCATAGCTTTTCGCTATGCCTTATTCTTCATTCAAGTTACCAACCTTTTACCATCGCCCCTTTAAACTCTTCATTTGCTTTATTATAGACTTCTTCTGTTTGATAAGCCTTCACAAAATCTTTTACAGCGTCTGAATTTTGATTATTTTCACGAGCTACAATCAGGTTCACATAAGGAGAATCTTTATCTTCTACAAATAACCCATCTTTGGTTGGTGTTAAACCACTTTGTCCAGCATAAGTAGTATTGATAACAGAAAATGCAACATCATCTAAAGTACGAGGTAAAAGCGGAGCTTCAATCTCCTGAATGACTAACTTACGAGGATTTTCAATAATATCAACGCTGGTTGCTTTTAAACCGGCTTCGGCTCTTAATTTAATTAAGCCTTGTTTTTCTAGCAAAATTAATGCACGAGCTAAATTAGTCGGATCATTTGGCAAAGCTACAGTATCTCCATCTTTTAACTCTTCTAAAGATTTAATTTTCTTAGAATATGCTGCAATCGGGTAAACAAAGGTATTTCCAACCGGTACTAATTTATAACCTTTTTCTTGGATTTGGTTATCTAAATACGGTTTGTGCTGGAACGCATTTAAATCTAAATCACCTTTATTTAAAGCTTCATTTGGTGTTGCATAATCGGTAAATACTACCAGCTCCACATCACGGTTATATTTTTCTTTCGCAATTTTTGCCGCTACTTCCATTACTTTGTGTTCAGGACCTGAAATTACGCCAACTTTTAACTTCTCCGCTTTATCATTACAAGCAGTCAAAAATAGTGCAGAAATTGCAACTACACCTAAAATTTTATTCAATTTCATAATGTCTCCTTTTTTAAGATTTATTATCTAAAAAAATGAGCAGTAGCTCGCACTACTACTCATCTTAATAGGGGTAAATTACCAACCTTTTACCACACCGCCGTTAAATAATTTTAACGCTTCTTGGAATACTTCTTCGGTTTGGAATGATTTCACAAAGGTTTGTAAACGTGGATCATCTTTGTTGTCTTCACGGCTCACCACTAAATTTACATACGGAGAATCTTTTGATTCAACAATAACACCGTCTTTATCCGGACTTAAACCTGCTTGACCTGCGTAAGTGTTATTGATGATCGCCAATTCCACATCGTCTAACATACGGGTTAATAATGCGGTGTCAGCTTGGACGATTTTGATATTTTTCGGGTTTTCAATAATATCATTTTCCGTTGCAAACACATTTTTCGGATCTTTTAATTTCAACAAGCCGTGTGCTTGAAGTAATAATAACGCACGAGCGGTATTACTTGCGTTATTTGGAATCGCAACTTGAGCCCCCTCTTTTAACTCAGAAATATTTTTGATTTTTTTCGAGTATGCCGCGATTGGCCATACTAAAGTGTTACCGATGATCGCTAATTTATAGCCACGATCTTTCATCTCTTGTTCCATATAAGGCACAGTTTGGAAAGCGTTTGCATCTAAATCTTTTGCGTGTAATGCTGCGTTTGGTTGTGTGTATTCAGTAAATTGAACTAATTCCACTTCTAAACCGTATTTCTCTTTTGCAATTTTCACTGCAACTTCGGTCATTTGTGCTTCAGGACCGGTCATTACGCCAACTTTTAACGGAGCTTGTTTCTCCGCTTTTGCAGGTTCTGCCGCTGCTTGTGTTTTTTCTTCTTTACAGGCGGTTAATGCTAAAGCAGATACTAACACTACGCCTAATAGTTTTTTAAAGTTCATTTGAGTTCTTCCTATATAAGAGTTTTAAAATAAAAAGCGATTAACCTTAGAGATAAAGCTCAGCGATTAATCGCTAATATGAAAAAACAGAAAATTACCAACCTTTTACTACACCATCTTTGAAGTGTTTTTGTGCTTCTTGGTACACTTCTTCAGTTTGGTAAGACTTGATAAAGTTTTGTACGTTGTCTGCATCTTTATTATCTTGGCGAGCAACAATGATATTCACATACGGAGAATCTTTAGACTCAACAAACACACCGTGATCTTGAGTATTTAAGCCAACTTGACCTGCATAAGTGTTATTCACTACCGCTAAATCCACATCATCTAATGCTTTTGCAGCAATTGAAGTATCTACTTCTTTAATTTCTAATTTTTTCGGGTTCTCAATAATATCTACTGACGTTGAGAATAAATTAGTATTATCTTTTAACTTAATTAACCCCTGTTTTTCTAATAAAATTAACGCACGGGCTAAGTTAGATGGATCGTTTGGTACGGCAATCACAGCACCCTCTGCCAATTCAGCAACATTTTTCACTTTTTTAGAATAACCGGCTAACGGATAAACGAAAGTGTTCCCCACAATTACTAAGTTGTTTAAGCCTTTTGATTGGCTGTCTTTATCTAAATACGGCTTGTGTTGGAATGCGTTAGCATCTAAATCACCTTTGCTTACCGCCGTATTTGGTAATGCGTAGTCGTTAAATAGAACAAATTCTACGTCTAAACCGTATTTTTCTTTAGCAATTTGTGCGGCTCGTTCTGCAACAGTATGTTCAGGACCTGACATTACCCCTACTTTAATTTTTGCAGATGCAGGAGCTGCTGCTGCAGGCTCTGCTTTTTTCTCATCTTTACACGCAGTTAATGCTAATGCAGAAACTAATGCCACACCTAAAATTTTCTTGAAACTCATAAAAACCCCTATTTAATAAAATTAACGATGATCGTAACGTTTTGCTAAAGTATCGCCCAATTTCTGGCTTACCATCACAATCGCCACAATAATGATTGTTGCAATCCATTTTACATAAACCATATTACGGTGCTCCCCGTAACTGATTGCCAAGTTTCCTAACCCGCCGCCGCCTACAGCACCTGCCATTGCAGAATAACCGATTAAAGCCACTAAGGTTAAAGTAATACCATTGATTAAAATCGGCAAAGATTCCGGTAAATAAAATTTAGTTACTACTTGCCAATTGGTTGCCCCCATTGATTTTGCTGCTTCAGTTAAACCTGATGGAATTTCCAATAACGCATTAGACGTTAAGCGAGCAAAAAACGGAATTGCTGATACGCTTAACGGCACAATCGCCGCCGTTGTTCCTAAAGTTGTACCCACAATTAAACGGGTAACAGGTAATAAAATAATCAATAAAATAATAAACGGAATAGAACGTCCGATATTAATAATCACATCTAAAATTTGATGTAATCTTGGGTTTTCTAAAATTTCACCTTTACCTGTTAAAAAAGCTAAAAAACCAATCGGCAAACCAATGATGACAGCTAATGCCGTCGCCACAAAGCCCATATAAATGGTTTCAAAAGTAGATTCCCACACTAAGCCCCACATTTGTGGCGTCATCTCTCTCAAAAAATCAGCCCACATAGCCTAACACCTCTACTTTTACATTATTATCCATCAAATAAAATTTTGCTTCTGCAATCGCATCCGAATTACCGCTTACTTCTGCAATCACAAAACCAAATTTCACACCACCGGCATAGTCAATTTGTGACATTAAAATACTGAAATCAATACCAAATTTTTTCGATGCGGTTGAAAGAAGTGGTGCATCAACCGAACGGCCGGTAAATTCAAATTTAATAATCGGCTTACTGTTCTCACTTGGCGTTGCCGAAAGCTGCTCGGTATATTCCTGTGGCAATTCAAAATGGAAAGTTGATTGAATAAATTTCTGAGCCAATTCGGTTTTCGGATTGGAGAAAATTTCGCTCACCGAGCCAGATTCAATCAACTGCCCTTTATCAATCACCGCCACACGGTCACAAATACGTTTCACCACTTCCATCTCGTGAGTAATCAACAAAATGGTTAAGCCTAAGCGCTTGTTAATATCTTTTAATAATTGCAGAATAGATTGCGTGGTTGCTGGGTCTAACGCACTGGTTGCCTCATCACAAAGCAAAACGTGCGGATCGCTTGCCAACGCACGGGCAATCGCAACACGCTGTTTTTGCCCACCCGAAAGATTTGCCGGATAAACATCTTTGCGATCAGTTAAGCCCACCAATTCCAATAATTCATTCACTTTTTTCTCAACTTCGGCTTTCGGAGTGTTGCTCAAACGCAGTGATAACGCCACGTTCTCAAATACCGTTTGAGAAGAAAGCAAATTAAAATGTTGGAAAATCATCGCAATATTACGGCGAGCGGAAATCAGCTCTTTGTCCGACATTGCAGTTAAATCTTGCCCATCAACAATCACTTGTCCCATTGTCGGGCGTTCTAATAAATTTACGCAACGAATTAAGGTACTCTTGCCCGCACCTGAAGCCCCAATCACACCATAAATCGTGCCTTTAGGAACATCCAGATTCACATTATCCAGAGCAGTAATTTTTTTACCCTTTACCTCAAATTGCTTGCTGATATTTTTCAGCTGAATCATTTTTCTATCCACATTAATTAAAATTATTTCTTCGCTATTTTAGACGTCTAGATTGCTATGTCAATCAACTCACCTAATTTTTTTATTCCAAATAAGCATAACGCATAAAATAAGTGATTGCACTTGAAATAAATTGAGGTTTTGTATGACTGGTTTTCATCATAACTGAAAAAATACCCTTTATCATTTTTATAAGTATATAAATAATAAGCTATTAAATAAAAAAGACAGCTCAAATTGAGCTGCCTCATCATTTTATATTTATAGCTTAATCCATCTCACTCATCAAACTCGCATTACCACCTGCGGCAGCAGTATTGATACTAATTGCTTTTTCGTGAACAAGTGGCAGCAACGAAAGGGCTAAATCAAGGCTGTCGATGTAGGTCAAAATCGCACCTCTGCGTTCGGCGTGGTGAGTTTTTTCTTCGACCGAAAGCGGATCAATCACGATCAAGACACTCAACTGGTCAAGGCTGTTGAAATCATCCACTACCAGCACCTTTCCGTCGAACTGGGCGGCGTATTTCGCCAGTTCGCTGCCGCGTTCAACCACCGCTTGGCTACCTACAATTACAATCGCAATCAGTGCTTGAACCTGCTCGGCAAGCGTGCCTTTTCCAATCGCGATTTGCGGACGGGCGACCAGCGTGAGGTAGTTTTTCTCGCCGGTGATGCCCTGCATCGGGTAAATTTTGCCAAGCGGCGATTGACGGGTCAGACTGGCTACTAAATCGAGTGCTGCTTGCTGCTCTGTACCACTTAATACATTACGAATTGCATTTTCTAACCCAAAATTGACCGCTTGTACACTGCCTTCCAAGCCGTTAAGCGTCCACTCATTGCGGTTTACCAAACGTTGCAGGTAAAGCGGTCCCCCTGCTTTCGGACCGGTTCCTGACAAGCCCATTCCGCCAAATGGTTGCACTCCAACTACAGCACCAACAGTATTACGGTTCACATACAGGTTACCCGCGTGAATGCTCGCCAACCAGCGTTCGACCGTTTCGTCAATGCGGCTATGCAAACCACTGGTTAAACCAAAACCGGTCGAGTTGATGTCGGCGATCACTTGGTCGAGCTTATCGGCATCAAAACGAATAACGTGCAATACCGGCCCGAAGACTTCGTGTTTGAGCTGGCTGATGTGGTCGATTTCCAGAACGGTTGGCGGCACGAAAATGCCGTTCACCTCAATTTCCGGATCGATCGCAACCTGATAGCAACTTTTCGCCGATGTTTTGAGATTGTCGATATGGTCGAGTAAGCGTTGTTGCGCCACTTTGTCGATCACCGGGCCGATGTCCGTGGTGAGCTGTTGCGGGCGGCCGACTTTCAGCTCCGCCATTGCGCCTTTTAACATGGTGAGAATATGGTCGGCAACATCACGTTGCAGATATAACACACGCAGTGCGGAACAGCGTTGCCCTGCGGAGTCGAACGCCGAGTTCAGCACATCCGCCACAACTTGCTCGCCCAGTGCGGAGCTGTCCACGATCATCGCATTCTGCCCGCCCGTTTCGGCGACAAGCGGTACGATTTTCTCATTTTTCTGCAAATTACGGTTGATGTTCTTCGCCGTATCGGTTGAGCCGGTGAAAATCACGCCGTTCACGCGCTTATCTGCCACCAATGCCGCACCAACGGTTTTTCCGCTACCCGGCAAGCATTGCAACGCCGCTTTCGGCACGCCGGCTTGGTAGAACAGGTTTACGGCGAAATGTGCCATCAGCGAGGTTTGCTCGGCAGGTTTTGCCAACACCACGTTACCAGCAACTAAGGCAGATGAGACTTCACCTACGAAAATCGCGAGCGGAAAGTTCCACGGGCTGATCGCCACCACCACACCGCGTGGGTTGCGGTAGGCTTCGACATTATTACGAACAGTTTTTGCATAATAACGGCAGAAATCGACCGCTTCACGCACCTCGGCAATCGCGTTGTTCAGTGTTTTGCCTGCCTCACGCACGGCTAAATCGAACAGTTGCGGCATATTCGCTTCCATTAAATCCGCCATTTTTTCTAGGCACTCGGCACGCGTCGCAGGCGAAGTGTTCGCCCATTCGCTTTGGAATTGTTCCGCCGCATCAAAGGCGTTTGCCACATCGGTTTCGGTTGCGTCCACCACCTCTCCGACTAACTCGTTTACGTTTGCCGGATTGTAAATTTTTCGGCTTTTCTGACCGCTTGTTGTACCGATTGCAAGCTGTGGCTCAGCAATATATTGCTGTTTCGCCAGTTCGTTCAGGTGAGTTTCTAAGGTTTGCAGGCTGATTGAATCGGTTAAATCATAGCCTTTGGAATTCGGGCGAGCGTCGCCGAACAGTGCCACCGGCATTGGGATTTTCGGGTGCATTGTACCTTGAGTTGGCGTTGCTTTTTGCACCGGATCTTGGGCGAGATCATCAATGCTCAGATTTTCATCAACAATTTGGCTGACGAACGAGCTGTTCGCACCGTTCTCCAACAGGCGACGTACCAAGTAGGCGAGCAGGGTTTGGTAAGTGCCGACAGGGGCATAAATACGGCACTGTACATTCAAGTTATTGCTACCAACTACTTGATCGTACAGGCTTTCGCCCATACCGTGCAAGCATTGGAATTCAAAACGTTTGCCCTGTGCCAAGTGGTAAATAGTAGCAAGAGTTTGGGCGTTGTGAGTAGCAAATTGTGGGTAGATCACATCTTGTGCGGCAAGTAGTTTTTTCGCACAGACGATGTAGTTTAAATCGGTATGCACCTTGCGAGAGAATACCGGATAGCCCTCCGCACCGTCCGTTTGGGCTCGTTTGATTTCGGTATCCCAGTATGCCCCTTTCACCAAACGGATCATCAGTTGGCGGTTGTTTTTACGGGCGGTATTGATTAAATGTTCGATCACATAGGGGCAGCGTTTTTGGTAGGCTTGCACCACAAAGCCGATGCCGTTGAAGCCGGCTAAATCCGGATCGGCAAGCAGTTTGTCTATTAAATCGAGCGATAGCTCCAAACGGTCGGCTTCTTCGGCATCAATATTCAAGCCAATGTCGTAGTTTTTCGCCAGTAAAAACAGGTCTTTCAGGCGTGGATAGAGTTCGTCCATTACCCGTTGATGTTGTGCCAGCGAGTAGCGAGGGTGAATAGCGGAGAGTTTGACTGATACGCCCGACGATTTATACACTCCCAAGCCTTTAGAGGTTGCACCAACCGCGTGAATGGAAGCGACATAGTCGGCATAGTAGCGTTTGGCATCTTCCGCCGTGAATGCCGCTTCACCCAACATATCGTAGCTGTAACGGTAACCCATTGCGAAGCGTTTCTCGCCATTTTTGATCGCTTCTTGAATGGTCTCACCAGTTACAAACTGTTTGCCGAGCATCCGCATCGCAACGTCTACGCCTTTGCGGATTAACGGCTCACCACCTTTGGAAATCAGGCGGGAAAGAGCAGATGAGAGCGAGCTTTCGCTGTGGGTAGAAACCAGTTTGCCAGTAATCACCAAGCCCCACGCTGCCGCATTCACAAACAGTGATGGACTGTTTCCGGTGTGCGAACGCCAATCACCTTTGGCGATTTTATCTCGAGTGAGTTTATCAGCGGTAGCTTTATCCGGAATACGCAATAACGCTTCTGCAAGACACATCAATGCCACGCCTTCCTGGCTGGAAAGGGAAAATTCGTGCATTAACGCATCTACCCCACTCGCCTTTTTACGTGAGGTACGGACTTTGCCGACTAATTGGGTAGTAAGCTTTTTAATGCTGTCTACGTGCTCATCACAACGAGCTTGTTCCAGCAGGTTTTGCACGAGAGTTTGCTCGTCAAAACGATAATAACGACTCAATTCAGGACGGATAGTCGTATTCGGTAAGAGTTGGTATGGCATAGTTTTTCCTTATTTTGTAATGCAAGCGGTAGAATTTACTAATTTTTTTGTAAAAGAAACCGCTTGTTGTGATGATTTATGAAAATGTACATTCTTATTAAAATATTCCCCCTATTTATGAGCAAAGAGAAACCGGAGGAGGTTCGATAGAAGTGATTACTGCCAAATCATTACTAACTTCTCATAACTCAGAGGGAGAAAATACCATTGAAAATTTACATTCACCTTTTGTTCAAAAATATAAAAAAACAGCCGCCTAGACAGGCAGCCGTTTTTTGCTATTTGCTCATTTCAGTTTCATAGGCTTTTTCAGCATTTTCAAAAGTAGCCACGATCTCTTGGCGAGGCTCTGGAGTAATTAGAGAAACCACTACGATCGCGATCATTGCAAGGATAAAGCCTGGGATCATTTCATAAATTCCGCTATTAGGCACAATATCATTCCAGAATACTACCACTAACGCACCGGTCAGCATTCCAGCAAGTGCACCGGCAGCATTCATTCGTTTCCAAAACAGAGATAAAATGACCACCGGTCCGAAAGCACAACCGAAACCCGCCCACGCATACGACACCAAACCTAATACTTTGCTGTTTGGGTCTTGAGCAAGTACAATCGCTAATACAGAAATTGCCAGCACCATTAAGCGACCGAGCCAGACTAGCTCTTTTTGTGTGGCGTTCGGGCGGATAAAGCCCTTATAGAAATCTTCGGTAATCGCACTTGAACAGATAAGCAACTGACAGCTTAAAGTACTCATTACTGCCGCTAAAATCGCAGAGAGTAAGATACCGGCAATCCACGGGTTAAATAACAATTTGGAGAGCTCAATAAACACTTGTTCGTGATTTTGACTGACGATACCAGCTTGTTCAGGATGAGCAAAGAAATAAGCTTGACCAAAGAAGCCAATACCAACTGCACCAAATAAGCAGATGATCATCCAAATCATCGAAATACGGCGGGCATTCGGAATGGATTTTACGCTGTCTGCCGCCATAAAACGGGCAAGAATATGTGGTTGCCCAAAATAGCCCAAGCCCCACGCAGAAAGACTTAATAAACCGATAAAGGTAGTACCGGTGAACAGGTCAGTGAAATCTTTATTGACCGCATTGCCTGCTTGCACAATAACTTCGTGAGTCTGTTCAAAACCACCAAGCTGGATCAGTACAAAAATCGGGGTGAGAAATAAAGCAAACAACATTAGCGTGGCTTGAATAGTGTCCGTCCAACTTACTGCCAGGAAACCACCGATAAATGTGTAAATAATGGTTGCCAATGCACCATACCAAAGGGCAGTAGAATACGGTACACCAAATAGGTTTTCAAACAATCGAGCACCGGCTACAACACCAGAGGCACAATAGATTGCGAAGAAAAACAGGATAATCGCTGCAGAAACAATTTTCAGGATTTTACTTTTATCGCCGAAACGGTGATGGAAATAGTCTGGCAGAGTTAAAGCATTGGCATTAAATTCAGTATGAATGCGTAGTCTACCGGCAACAAACAGCCAGTTTAAATACGCACCGACAGTCAAGCCGATGGCAATCCAACCTTCGACCAGACCGGCAGCATACACAGCACCCGGCAACCCCATTAGAAGCCAGCCGGACATATCCGATGCCCCAGCTGATAAGCCGGTAACAAACGCCCCTAAACGACGACCGCCGAGAATGTAGTCAGAAAGGTTGTGAGTAAAACGATAGGCAATAAAGCCGATAGCGATCATTCCGAAAATATAAATCAGAAATGTGGTGGTGGTAGGATCAAAACCGAACATAGGACTCTCCCATATTTATTATTTGTTGAAATCCGTTAATCAATTACTTATACCAAATAAGTATTAATTTCTTGTACTTTTTATCAAAAAAACCGCAACAAAAGCAACATATTTATACATTTTTTTAACAAAATGTGATCTACCCCACATAAAGTGAATCGTATTAGTTCAAAATAATCTACTTTACTGCACAAATATAGATGAAAGAAGAAAAAAGGTTGATTCTGATGTCTCAAAATCAACCCTTAATATACTACTGCCTTTAAAGTCTTCCTATACTGAACTTACGCCTTACGCCAAATTGTACCGTTTGGGGTGTCTTCAAGTACGATGTTCATCGCTTTGAGTTTATCTCGCACTTCATCGGCAACTGCCCAGTTTTTGGTGGCTTTAGCTTCATTACGTTGTTTGATTAACGCTTCGATTTCAGCGGTTTCATCGGCATTTGCCTCGCCTTTTAAGAAGGCATCAGGGTCTTGCTCCAGTAAACCTAACACGCCGGCAAGTTCTTTTAAACGCACCGCTAAACCGTTGGCTTTTTCCATATCTTCGGTTTTGAGCTTGTTCACTTCACGGGCAATTTCAAATAATACCGCTAATGCTCCCGGTGTGTTGAAATCATCATCCATTGCGGTTTTGAAAGCGTCCACATATTGCTCGCCACCAATGGCTGCTCCTGATACATCGCAGCCACGCAGAGCGGTATATAAACGCTCAAGAGCTGAACGGGCTAAATCAAGGTTATCAATGCTGTAATCTAATAACGAGCGGTAATGGGCGGTTAAGAAGAAATAACGCAGCGATTCCGCATCGTACAAGCCTAACATATGGCGAATACTGAAGAAGTTGCCGAGCGATTTCGACATTTTCTCTTTATCAATCGTGAGCATTCCGGTGTGTAGCCAATAATTGACATAATCACCACCGTGAGCACAGCAAGATTGAGCAATTTCGTTTTCGTGGTGTGGGAACATTAAATCCGCACCGCCACCGTGAATATCAAAATGCTCGCCCAGCTCTTTGCTGTTCATTGCCGAACATTCGATATGCCAACCCGGACGACCGTTGCCCCACGGGCTTTCCCAGCTTGGCTCGCCTTCTTTCGACATTTTCCAAAGCACGAAATCCATTGGGTTTTTCTTCACTGATTTAATTTCAACCCTTGCACCGGCTTGCAGTTGCTCTAAATTTTGGCGAGATAACGCACCGTATTTTTGGAACGATTCCACATCAAACATCACATCGCCATCTGCAGCTACATAGGCATTGCCGTTTTTAATCAGCTTTTCCACCATCGCAATAATTTCAGGAATATGCTTGGTCGCTCGTGGCTCAACATCTGGGCGAAGAATGTTTAAATCGTCAAAATCTTTGTGCATTTCTGCAATCATTCGCTCAACTAGCTCATCACAAGTTTCGTTATTTTCTAACGCACGTTTGATGATTTTGTCGTCCACATCGGTAATATTGCGAACATAACGCAGGTTATAACCGCTATAACGCAAATAGCGTGCAATCACGTCAAAAGAAACGAAGGTTCTGCCGTGTCCGAAGTGGCAAAGATCGTACACAGTAACTCCGCAAACATACATTCCCACTTGCTCAGGATTAATCGGTTTAAATTCTTCTTTTTCCCGTTTTAGGGTGTTATAAATTTTGAGCATAAAGTCCCCATTTCTCAAATTTGTGTCATTTTTTCAAAAATACGGCTAAGTATAGCGAATAAGCGGTCTGATTTTGAGATTTTTTTGCAATTTGGCTGAAACTTTTTAATAATAGCGGGCGAATTTATTTCTACCCTAACATTTATAGAGGAAAACAGAATGATTACATTACACACCAACTTTGGCGACATCAGAATCGAGTTAAATTTTGACAAAGCCCCAATCACAGCGAAAAACTTTGAAGATTACTGCAAAGAAGGCTTTTACAACGGCACGATTTTCCACCGTGTAATTGATGGCTTTATGATTCAAGGCGGCGGTATGACGGTTGGAATGACCGAAAAACCAACCAAAGCCCCAATTCAAAATGAGGCAAGCAACGGTTTAAGCAATAAACGTGGCACACTTGCGATGGCTCGTACCTCTGATCCACATTCAGCAAGCTCACAATTTTTCATCAACGTGGCAGATAACACGTTCTTAGATTACCGTTCAAAAGAGATGTTTGGTAAAACCGTGGTGCAAGAATGGGGTTATGCAGTATTCGGCGAAGTGGTTGAGGGAATGGACGTTGTAGATAAAATCAAAGGCGTAAAAACCGGTAATAAAGGCTTCCACCAAGATGTGCCAAAAGAAGATGTGGTGATTGAGTCTGTTACTGTGGCTTAATTTACTTGATTTAGATATAAGCAAGCGGTTAAATTTTTGCAAAATTTTGCAAGGAATTAACCGCTTGTTTTGTTATGTGATTTGGTAAAGCCAGATAATTATCGGCATCGTAAACACACATAATAGAGTGGTAACTCCATAAATTGCACTCGCCTTTTTAGCATCTTGCCCGTAGGCAACCGCCATTTGTGTGATAGTGGCGGCGGAAGGGCTGATTGTAGCAAGAAAGGTAATCATCACAATGGTTTCGCCATTAATAACCCAGTTTTCAAAACCACATAATTTAATCACACCTAATAGAATCAGCGGAATAAAGATTAAACGCAGAAATGTAATCAAATAAATCCGTTTATCGGTAATAATTTCTTTAAATGGAATTGCGGCAATTAGCATACCTGCAACCAGCATTGATAAAGGTCCGATCATATTGCCTAAACCGGACAAGGTGCTGGCAATCGTTGTTGGTAACTTAATATGCAAGAGGAATAACGCCATTCCCACAATAATGGCAAGAATATTGATATTTAAGATAATTTTTCTCAACGGTACACTACCTTTACCGCAGATTAAAGCCCGTAAATGCGACCAAAACAGGACGCTTTGCACGACAATAAAAGCGGTGGAATAAATAACCCATTCAGGTCCCAAAAGAGAAGCTACAATTGGAATAATTAAATTTCCTGAATTGGAATAAATGGTTGTGGCTTGTTCAATATTATCTAATTTCGCACTTTTCTTGAGTATCCAGCCCAATAAAATCAACAATGCACTGAAAATGATTGAGATAACAAAGGCAAGATATAAACCATTAAGCGTTTCGGTGGTGTAATCGACTTGAAAGGCTGTTATCAGCATTGCCGGGCTAATAATATAAAGCCCGATAATTGAAATTGGATAACTTTGTTCTGAAGTTAAAAGTTTCGTTTTTACAATAACGTAGCCTAACAGAACCATTAAGGTAAGTTGTAAAATTTTGTCTGCTAATAAAAGTGCGATATCCATTGCTATTTAAGAGATAATCTCTCTTCTCCCGAATAAATGGTGGCTTTTCCTTTGCGAACAAATGCCAATAATGTGAATTGATTATCACGAGCCATTTTTGCCGCCATTTCGGTTGTAGCTGAAATAGCACATAACATTTCAATTCCAACTGCTAGGCATTTTTGCACCATTTCAAAACTGGCTCGGCTGGTAACAAAGACAAAACCATTTGGAAAGCCTGCTTTAGCATACCAGCCAATCAATTTATCTAATGCTACGTGCCGCCCCACATCTTCCCGAATGGCAAGTAATTCCCCCTCCACACTGAAAAAGGCAGCTGCGTGGCTTGCACCTGTTTTTTGCGATAATGTTTGTGCGTTTTCCAGCTGCTCTAAACAACTTTCTAAAATAAGCGGATTAACACCTTGCAAGCGGTTATTTTTTTTAACAATTTTGCAACTTTGATTGACTTGTTCTAACTGCTCTACGCCACAAATGCCACATCCTGTTCTGCCTGCCATTGAACGGCGTTTATCTTTTAATTGCACAAATTGTCGGGTAGAAATTTCAAGTTGAATCTCCACACCATTTTCTTGCTCAATAATATCTAGCCCGTATAATTCTTGCGGAGAATTCAAAATCCCTTCCGCTAAGGAAAAACCGAGTGCAAAGTCTGCTAAATCCGAAGGGGTTGTCATCATCACCGTATGAGAAATGCCATTATAAACTAAAGCAACAGGCACTTCTGAAATCAAATTATCTTCACAATTTTGCTGTTTAAGCTCAGTTGTTGAGAATAATAATTTTTTGGCATCTATTTTTGTGATCTTATTCACAATATTCATCTCTTCTATGCTTAAAAAGTGGTTTATTTTGTTAAAAAGTTGTATCATATCGGCACTTAAATTTGGTTTAAATCAAATTAATTTGATATTTAACCTATTTACCGACAAAAGAGTATATTCATTTCCTTTTATTAAGAGGAAAATGATACACCTCTTCGATCAATTTATTAACTTAATTTTTTGATCAACTTTACTTTTATTTACCACATTATGTGATTTTGGAGTGATTATGCAGATCTCAAGACGTAAGTTCTTTAAGGTCTGTGCAGGTGGTATGGCGGGTACTTCTGCTGCAATGTTGGGCTTTGCCCCAACGGCAGCATTAGCCGCCCCTCGCGAGTATAAGCTCTTAAGAGCGAAAGAAACTCGCCAAACCTGTACTTACTGTGCTGTAGGCTGTGGAATGATTATGTACAGCTTAGGCGGCGAAGCAATGAATAGCAAAGGGAAGCTTATTCATATTGAAGGCGACTCTGACCATCCAGTAAGCCGTGGGGCATTATGTCCGAAAGGTGCCGGAGCATTAGACTATGTAAATAGTGATCGCCGTGTACATTATCCGGAGGTGCGTGAGCCGGGTTCAAGTGAATGGAAACGCATTTCTTGGCACGAAGCTGTGGAACGTATTTCTCGCCATATTAAAGATGACCGTGATGCAAACTTCATTGAAAAAAATGCAGAAGGTACACCAGTTAATCACTGGCTAACCGCTGGTTTCTTGGCAGGTTCTGCGTGTAGTAACGAAACAGGTATCATCACGCAAAAATGGATTCGTTCTCTCGGTATGGTATTTACCGACAACCAAGCGAGTATCTGACACGGACCAACGGTAGCAAGTCTTGCTCCATCATTTGGTCGCGGTGCGATGACCAACCACTGGGTTGATATTAAGAACGCTGATCTCGTTATCGTAATGGGCGGTAATGCCGCTGAAGCTCACCCTGTCGGTTTCCGCTGGGCAATTGAAGCGAAAAAACAAAACGGTGCTAAGTTAATGGTGGTAGATCCACGCTTTAACCGTAGTGCTGCAGTTTCTGACATCTATATGCCAATCCGTCCGGGTACGGATATTGCATTCTTATTAGGTGCGGTAAACTATTTGCTGAAAAACGATAAAATTCAGCACGAATATGTTAAACACTATACCAATGCGACTTTCTTAGTACACGAAGGCTTTAAATTTGAAGACGGTTTATTCACCGGCTACGATGAAGCAACCCGTACTTATAAAGATAGATCGACTTGGGCATATCAAATGGATGAAGAAGGCAATCCGAAACGGGATATGACTCTTCAAGATCCTCGCTGTGTACTAAATATGTTACGTGAACACGTTTCTCGCTATACGCCTGAAATGGTTGAACGTATTACAGGTACTCCACAAAAAGACTTCTTGATTTTCTGTGAAGAGATTGCAAAAACCTCTGCACCGGATAAAGCTGCGACTTTCCTTTATGCGTTAGGTTGGACTCAACACACCGTTGGTGCACAAAACATTCGCTCAATGGCAATTATCCAGTTACTGTGCGGTAACATCGGTGTTGCAGGCGGTGGTGTAAATGCGTTACGTGGACACTCAAATGTACAAGGTATTACCGACTTAGGTTTATTCCCTGCACGTCTTCCAGCGTACTTACCATTACCAAGCGAAACAGATGTTTCATTAGAAGCATTCTTAACGCGTATTACGCCAAAAACAATGGGTGCAGGTCAAACCAACTATTGGGCAAATACACCGAAGTTCTTCATC
Organism: Mannheimia indoligenes; assembly: GCF_036880405.1. Lineage (NCBI taxonomy): Bacteria > Pseudomonadati > Pseudomonadota > Gammaproteobacteria > Pasteurellales > Pasteurellaceae > Mannheimia > Mannheimia indoligenes. The sequence continues at coordinate 110,210 of NZ_JBAJJM010000008.1, forward strand.
AGTATGATGAAATCGTTCTATGGCGATAAAGCAACTGCGGAAAACGAGTTTGGTTTCCACTATCTGCCGAAACTACAAAAAGGTGGTATCGACCACTTCCGTTTCATTGAACAGATGTATGAAGGTAAAATCAACGGTTACTTCTGTCAAGGTATGAACCCGATTGCCTCTTACCCGAACTCACAGAAAATTATCAAAGCATTAAGCAACTTGAAATATTTAGTTATTTTTGACCCGCTTGTAACCGATACTTCTGAGTTCTGGAAAAATCACGGCGAGTTCAATAATGTAAATTCTGCGGAAATCCAAACGGAAGTGTTCCGTTTACCAACAACTTGTTTCGCAGAAGAAGATGGTTCTATTGCAAACTCAGGTCGTTGGTTACAATGGCACTGGAAAGCGGCTGATGCTCCACACGAAGCAAAACCGGATATTGATATCTTATCTGAAATTCGTGCTGAATTAATCCATCTTTACCATAAAGAAGGTGGTAAAGCACCGGTCGAGCCATTAGAAGCAATGACTTGGAATTACGCAAATCCGCTTGAGCCAAAAGCAGAAGAAATTGCGAAAGAAAATAACGGTTATGCGTTAGAAGATGTGAAAGATGCAGATGGCAATATTCTTGTCAAGAAAGGCGAATTACTTTCAAGTTTCGGTCAAATGCGTGATGATGGTACAACCTCTGGTGCGTGCTGGATCTATACAGGTCAATGGACACAAAAAGGTAACCAAATGGCTAACCGTGATAACTCAGACCCATCAGGCTTGGGTAACACCTTAGGTTGGGCATTTGCGTGGCCGGCAAACCGCCGTATTCTATATAACCGTGCATCAGCGGATTTAAGTGGTAAGCCTTGGAATCCAAAACGCCAATTAGTGAAATGGAACGGTAAAAACTGGAACTACATTGATGTGGCTGACTTCGGTACAGCACCACCAAATGCACCAACAATGCCATTTATTATGCAACCAGAAGGTGTATCAGGCTTGTTTGTGCGTGAACGTATGATTGATGGTGCATTCCCGGAACACTACGAGCCGTTAGAAACACCAATCGGTACTAACCCGTTACATCCTAATGTAATTTACAGCCCGGTTGCTCGTATTTTACCAACGGATAAAGCGGATTTAGGTACAAGTGATGAGTTCCCATATGTAGGTACAACTTACCGCTTAACCGAGCACTTCCACTATTGGACGAAGAACTCAATGATCAACGTTATCGCTCAACCGGAGCAATTTGTTGAAATCGGCGAGAAATTAGCTGAAGAGAGAGGCATTAAAAACGGTGATAAAGTGCGTGTTTGGTCTAAACGTGGTGAAATTAAAGCTGTTGCAGTAGTAACGAAACGTATTCGCTCATTAGTGTCTGACGGTAAGCCAATCCACACTATCGGCATTCCGATTCACTGGGGATTTGCAGCAACTACCGGTGCGAAAAAAGGTTATTTTGCAAATAACTTAACCGTACGTTCAGGCGACCCGAGCTCTAATACGCCAGAGTCTAAATGTATGTTGTTAAACATTGAGAGAATTGGAGGCTAAAAATGGGTGTAGTTCAATCTCAAAACATTATTAAGATCTCCGCAACCTCTGATTTAACACCTGCACCGCAGGCTCGTTCGCACCAAGTAGAAGTGGCAAAATTAATTGATGTAACTACTTGTATCGGCTGTAAGGCTTGTCAGGTAGGTTGTTCAGAGTGGAATGATATCCGCTCTGATGTCAATGCTGCTTGTGTTGGTGTTTACGATAACCCTGCTGATCTGAATGCAAAAGCGTGGACGGTAATGCGATTCAACGAAGTTGAAGAAAATGACCGCTTAGAATGGTTAATCCGTAAAGACGGCTGTATGCACTGTACCGAACCGGGCTGCTTAAAAGCCTGCCCGGCTCCAGGTGCAATTATTCAATACGCCAACGGTATTGTGGATTTTCAATCTGATAAATGTATCGGTTGTGGTTACTGTATCGCAGGTTGTCCATTCAACATTCCACGTATGAACCCGGAAGATAATCGCGTTTACAAATGTACATTATGCGTGGATCGTGTAACGGTAGGTCAAGAGCCGGCTTGTGTGAAAACTTGCCCAACAGGTGCAATTCGCTTCGGTAGCAAAGAACAAATGAAGTTCTATGCGGAACAACGTATTGCGGACCTCAAAGCTCGTGGTTATGAAAATGCAGGTCTTTATGACCCTGAAGGTGTGGGTGGCACACACGTTATGTATGTATTACATCACGCAGATAAACCGGAACTTTATTCAGGTTTACCAAAAGATCCGAAAATTGACACCACAGTTACGCTATGGAAAGACATCTTAAAACCGGTTGCAGCCGTTGCATTAGGTGGCTTAGCATTAGCTGAAGTAGCACACTATGTAACCGTTGGTCCAAACGTTGAGGAAGATGTTGAAGATCACCACCACGATATTAGAGAAGGAGATAGACATGAGTAAGCCATTTATCGTTACGAATGATACCAAAATCGTTCGTCATAAGCCGTTAGCTCGTGTTAGCCACTGGTTTCTCGTTATTTCATTTTTTATGACGATGTTTACCGGTGTAGCATTCTTCTTTCCTGATTTTGCTTGGCTAACAGAGATCTTAGGTACACCACAAATTGCTCGTGCGGTACACCCTTTCACAGGGATCATTATGTTCATTGCATTTAGCATTGTTGCATTAATGTACTGGCATCATAATATTCCTGAGAAAAACGATATTCGCTGGGCAAAAGGTATTGTTGAGGTGTTAAAAGGTAATGAACACGCGGTTGCCGATAACGGCAAATATAATCTAGGTCAGAAATTACTCTTCTGGACATTGATTATTGCAATGTTTACCCTTTTAATTACGGGAATTATTATGTGGAGACAATTCTTCTCAGCATATTTCTCAATTCCTGTAATTAGAATTGCGATTTTACTTCACTCTACAATGGCATTTATGTTATTTACCGGTATCTTAGTGCATATCTATATGGCATTCTGGGTAAAAGGCTCAATCAGAGGTATGGTTGAAGGCTGGGTAACGGTTCGCTGGGCGAAAAAGCACCACCCAAGATGGTATCGTGAAGAAGTGTTACCTGAAATCGAAAAACACGTTAAAAAAGATAACACTATCCAATAATCACACAAAGTGCGGAGAATTCCGCACTTTTATTTTATGACTATGTTATATAACTTAGGAAAGTTATGAGTATCAAAATTTTACAGCAAGATGAAATTCAACAAGTTGCAAGTTCATTCCAACAACCTGAATTACTTTTTGCTAACCCTAAAAATCTCTACTCTCGCCGTGCAAAGCGTTTACGCGAGTTAGCCAAAGAAAATCCGTTTGGCGATTATATGGAATTCTCCGCCAACTTAGTGGATATTCAGCTGGAATTATTAACTAGCAGACCAATTGCAAATTATTCGGAAAAAATAACCACTTGTGTAGAATTAACACAAGGCGATAAACCATTAAACAGCAAAAATTTCCAACGTAGTGATGAGTGGCGAGAGCTATTATTCGCTATTATTGATAAATTCAAACCTTATGCTAATGACACCATACTCCCAACACTAGAATGGTTGGAAAAAGCCTCTGCTTCTGAGTTAGAGACCTTAGCAGATAATCTTTTAAATGAGCATTATGAACTTGTAGCAGCAGACAAGGCAGTATTTATTTGGGCTGCCCTTTCTCTGTATTGGGTACAATTAGCACAGCAGTTACCTCGTAATACGCGTGCTGAAGTGGGACATAAACATTTTTGCCCTGTTTGTAACTCCGCCCCTGTTACCAGCGTGATTCATTTTGGCGAAGCACAAGGTTTACGCTATTTACACTGCTCTTTATGTGAAAGTGAATGGCACGTAGTACGTTCAAAATGCACTAACTGCGATGAAACAGGAAAGTTAGATTATTGGAGTTTAGACTCTGCTGAAGCAGCCGTAAAAGCAGAAAGCTGTGGAGATTGCCACTCTTACTTAAAAGTGCTTTATCAAGATAAAGATTTTAATGTTGAGCCTGTAGCGGACGATTTAGCCAGCCTGTTTTTAGATTCTGAAATGGAACAAAAAGGCTTATCGAGAAGCGGTGTAAATCCATTCTTATTTCAAGGCGAGTAACTAAAAAACGGAGCATAAGCTCCGTTTTTATCTTGGTCGGGAAATTCTCTTACTTTCGCAGCGGTTTTCAATCACATCTCTATCTGACATAAACGCATATCGGCATTGAGATTTATAGTACTGTACTTCGGCTCTATCAAGAATTCGTTGAGCACCGACACGTAACTCCTCCATAGAAAAACTACTTACTTCCTCATCTTTTGGAGGTGCTTTTAGTACTCTACGTTCCGAAATTTTAAATGCCGGTTTATTGTCTTGTTGTTTAGAACTATTTACATTGGTTTTATGACTGATTTGAGCGTGAGCACTTCCAATCATAAACAAACATAAAGCTACTAAACTAAGAGATGCCTTCATATGTTCCCTAAAAATTTATTAGAAAATATTTCCTATTCATCGTCATATTCTATTATATTTATCGCATTGTTACAAATTCTTCTGAACCTGTTGGGTGAATAGCAACGGTATTGTCAAAATCCGCCTTTGTTGCCCCCATTTTGATTGCAACAGCAAATCCTTGAATCATCTCATCAACACCAAAACCAATGCCGTGTAACCCAACGATTTTTTCTTCTTTACCGACACACACCAATTTCATTCGGCAAGGCTGACGATGCTGAGTAATCGCCGTGTACATTGCGGTAAAAGAAGATTTATAGACTTTTACATTATCCTTGCCATATTGCTCAATGGCTTGTGGCTCAGTTAAACCAATTGCCCCAATAGGTGGGTGGCTAAATACTACTGTTGGCACTAAGTTATAGTCTAAGTGCTCGTTTGGTTTGTTGTTGAATAAACGCTCTGATAATCGGCGACCCGCAGCAACCGCAACAGGAGTTAATTCAATACCACCTTCAATAATATCACCCACTGCGTAAATATTTGACACATTAGTATTTTGGAATTTATCAACTTTGATAAAACCACGTTCGTTTGTTTGAACGCCTGTTACGTCCAAATTAATCACATCGGTTGCAGGCTCACGACCAATTGCCCAAACTAAGGTTTCAATAGTAGTTTCACGGCCGTCTTCTAAAATTAAAGTCAGTGTTCCATCTTGGTTTTTTGTTACTTTTTGTGGAATAGCTTGGGTATGTAGCTCAATACCATCTTGAGCTAATACTTCGAGCAAAGTTTCCACAATCAGCGGATCTTGCTGACGCAACGGTGCGTGCTGGCGAACAAACAAATGCGTTTTTACCCCTAAGCTATTAAATACGCCGGCTAACTCAACCGCAATATAACCTGCTCCCACAATTGCCACCGATTTTGGCAACGCATCTAACGCAAATACACCATCTGAAGTAATGCCATACTCTGCCCCTTCTAAATCCGGAATAGTTGGGCGACCGCCTGTTGCAATTAAAATATGATCAGCCGTTACTTCTTCTTTTGAACCATCTTCATAGCTTACTTCAACGGTTTTTTCATCTTTAAAGCGAGCAAAGCCATTTAACACATCAACATTATTTTTACTCAATACATTATTGTAGGAAGTGTGGATACGCTCAATATACGCTTGACGGCTTTCAACCAATTTTGCATAGTCAAAATGATTAACCGAGACATCAAAACCATAATCAGGAGCATAACGATGAACTGCTTCTGCAATTTGAGCTCCATAAAACATCACTTTTTTCGGCACGCAGCCCACATTAACGCAAGTACCACCTAAATGCTTTGCTTCAATAATGGCACATTTCTGCCCATAACTTGCTGCTCGATTAATGGAGGCAATACCGCCACTACCACCACCAATTGCAATATAATCATAGTGTTTTGCCATAAGTCACTTCCCATCAGTTTAAATAATAAAAGCGATTTTATTATAATCACTTTTGTCAAAAATGTATGCTGTCATCAATATTAATGTTTAACGTGTTGAGCATTTAAAATTTTATCAATATATGCCAACACTAAAGCAGAAATCACAAAAGTAACGTGAATAATCACTTGCCACATCATTTGCTTCTCATCAAGGTTGGAAGCATTAATAAATGTTTGCAGTAAGTGAATAGATGAAATGCTGATAATTGCCATCGAAAGTTTTACTTTCAGTACCGTCGCATTAACGTGATCAAGCCATTCCGGCTGATCCGGATGTCCATCAACCCGCAATCTCGAAACAAAGGTTTCATAACCACCCACAATAACCATCACTAAAAGATTGGCGATCATCACTACATCAATAAGGTTTAATACGGCTAACATTACCATATTAGAATCCATTTGGTTTAGATCTACTACCAAATGATATAGTGATTTCATAAATTTATAAGCATAAATGCCCTGAACAACAATTAAACCTAAATAAATAGGTAACTGTAACCAACGGCTGGCAAAAATAATTTTGCTTAAAATATTCGCTCTTGTTTCTAACTCTGTATTCATATTAATCCCACATAACCATAAAAACCATAAATAAAAGCGGTCGAATTCTAGCAATTTTTTGCAAAAAAATTAAGAGATTCAACCGCTTGTTTTTAAAATTATTGATTACTTTTTAAATCCTTTCCCATTATTCCAAGACACCGTGTATTCTAAGCCTAAACGGCAACTTGGTAATGCAGGATTTGCTGCCCGACCAATAGCCAACAACATTACCGGCAAATAGCGGGAACTGTCAATTTCCAGTAAATCAACTACTGCATTACGGTTAAATACGCCGATTGCGTGAGTATCGTAGCCCCTATCTTTGGCAATCAGCATCAGCTGCATAGCGGTTAAACTGCTATCAATTAACACTTGATCTCGAATATCTGTTTCCGTTAATTGTTGATGAAGACCAAGTAAAAAATTAAATTTACGATCACGGAACTCTGGGTGCAAACAACCGGTTTCAACCGACTGATCCACAATATCACCTAATAATTTTTCATATTGCAAATCCGCCAAAATCACAACCACAGCGGAAGCCGTTTCACAAGGTGGACCATTAAAAGCAACATTGCCCGATAGCTCTTTTTTGATTGCTTCATCATCAACAACTACAAATCGCCAAGGCTGTAAATTCGCTTTTGAAGGGGCAAGTTGTGCTAAGGCTAACATCTCTTGTAGCTCTTCACGGCTAATTTTCACAGTAGGATTAAAGGCTTTAATGGTTTTGCGTTGCTCAATAACCGTTTTTAATTCCATCTTATTTCTCCTATATAAACTCTTTTTAGTCTATAACGTCGAAAACTTCAATGTAATAATTGAAAATAGGTATTCCGCTCGTTTCTTGAGATAAGTCAAAATTATCAAATCAACAAGCGGTCAAATTTTACTAAAAATTTGCAAATCACTTGCAAAAATTTTCCAAAATTCAACCGCTTGTTGCTATTTCTTATTCGCTTTTAGCATCGCCATTAAATTGGCAATATTAGCAGATGATTTTGCCTCTTTTTGTTGCTCAGTGAGCGGTCGCTTATCTCTTTCCCACACCAAATCATCTTGTGGCAATTCCAGCAAAAAACGGCTTGGTTCAGGTTTGATAATTTCACCATATTGCCGACGTTCTTTGCATAACGAAAAGGTTAACGTTTGCTGGGCTCGGGTAATGCCAACGTAAGCCAAACGGCGTTCTTCGTCTACATTCTCTTCGTCAAGGCTGGTTTGGTGCGGCAAAATGCCCTCTTCCATTCCGATCAGAAAAACGTGGGGAAACTCTAAGCCTTTTGAGGCGTGTAAGGTCATAAGCTGTACTTGGTCGGCTTCATCATCGTCTTCGCCACGTTCAAGCATATCTCTCAGTGTCAAGCGATTCACTACTTGCACTAAATTCATCGGCTCTTCGATTTCATCGCCCTCAAGCATTCCTTGCACCCACTCAAACAAAGTTTGTACGTTTCGGCTCTGCATTTCTGCCACCTTTGGATTTACCGCTATTTCATACAAATAGGCTTCGTACTGAATTTTTGCCAGTAAATCTTTCACCGCTTCAATCGGATCTGAACGCTCCGCTTGGTCGGCAATTTCCACAATCCAACGAGCGAAATCTTGCAAAGCTTGGTAAGGCTTCGGCGTTAGGCGTTGTATCAGCTCAAAATCAAAAATCGCTTCAAACAAACTGACCTGCTTTTCATTGGCAAGTAGCCCAAGTTTTTCAAGCGTTGCTGCCCCGATTTCCCTTTTTGGCGTGTTCACAATGCGTAAAAATGCCGCATCATCGTCTTGGTTTACCACCAAACGCAAATACGCCATCATATCTTTGATTTCCGCCCGAGCAAAAAATGATGTACCACCTGAAATTTTGTACGGAATGCGGTTTTGCATCAGTAATTTTTCAAGCAAGCGAGATTGATGATTACCCCGATACAAAATCGCATAATCCTTATATTTCGTCTTGCGAGAGAAACGATGAGCAATCAACTCTCCGACAATTCGCTCGGCTTCATTTTCTTCATTTTTTGCCTCGATCACATTCAGTTTTTCGCCTTCGCCCAGCTCAGAAAAGAGGCGTTTGGTGAATAGATGATCGTTGTTATCGATCAAAATATTAGCACAATGCAAAATCCGCTGGCTAGAACGGTAATTTTGTTCTAGTTTAATCACTTTCAGATCAAAATCTTCACGCAAGCGTTGCATATTTTCAGGCTTCGCCCCACGCCACGAGTAGATGGATTGGTCATCATCACCCACTACCGTAAAGTTTGGCTCATTACCGACAATTAACTTGATTAACTCATATTGGCTGGTGTTGGTATCCTGATATTCATCAACCAATAAATAGCGAATTTTATTCTGCCAGCGGGCTTTCGCCTCTGGAAATTGGCGGAAAAGCAACACAGGGAGCATAATCAAATCATCAAAATCTAACGCATTATAAGCCTTGAGTTGATTTTGGTAGAGCTGGTAGAAATGAGAAAACACTCGCTCACGATCATCTCGCACACGAGCAATCACCATTTCAGGCGAAAGCAGATCGTTCTTCCAATTTGAAATAGTGGAAATCAGCGTTTTGAGCAGATCTTTATCTTCCGTTACGTTTTCCGGCAACAGATGTTTAAGCAAGGCAATTTGGTCGTGTTCATCAAACAACGTCATTCCCGACTTGAAACCAAGCAGTTTGTACTCTCGCTTTAAAATCTCAAAACCAAGCGTGTGGAAAGTTGAAATCGTCAGCCCTTTGCTATTTTCTTTACCAATAGAGTGAGCCACTCTCTCCCGCATTTCACGGGCGGCTTTATTGGTAAAGGTTACTGCCGCAATCTGTTTCGGGGAATAGCCGCAATTTGCAATTAAGTGAGCGATTTTATTAATAATCACCCGAGTTTTGCCCGAACCGGCACCTGCCAGTACAAGGCAAGCCCCTTGAGTGTATTCCACCGCTTGTTGTTGTTGAGAGTTGAGTTTCATTGGAACTGTTGTGAATTAATTTTAAAGACTATTCTAACGGAAAGAAAACAAGCGGTCTATTTCCTTGAAAAATTTGCAAAAATTCAGATAAAAACTACCGCTTGTAAAAGGGAAGAAAAATCCTCAAAACGCAAATTTTTCCTTTCAATCTTGCCCCTTTAGCTATATTATTATCAATTGATTTTTTGGGGGCGAAAGCCTGATTTTTTAATCCTTTTCTTTTTGATTTAAGGGAAAACAACAGTAGATGGAAAAATTAGAACAAAAAGCTATCATCGAGCTTAAAAATGTAACAAAAAGCTACGGTAGTAAAACGATTCTTAAAAATTTGAATTTAACCATTAACGATGGTGAATTTTTAACAATTTTAGGTCCTTCGGGTTGTGGTAAAACAACTGCGTTGCGTTTAATTGCCGGCTTTGAAGATTTGACTGAGGGTTCAATCATTCTTGATGGGCAAGATGTTTCTAACGTTCCAGCGGAACAACGCCCCGTGAATACCGTATTCCAAAGCTATGCTCTTTTCCCACATATGACTATTTTTGAAAATGTCGCATTCGGTTTGCGTATGCAAAAAGTGCCAAATTCAGAAATTGAGCCACGTGTAATGGAAGCATTGCGTATGGTCCGACTTGAAGATAGAGCTCAACAAAAACCGGCTCAGCTTTCAGGTGGCCAGCAACAACGTATCGCTATTGCTCGTGCGGTGGTAAATAAGCCAAAAGTATTGTTATTAGATGAATCTCTTTCTGCGTTAGACTATAAATTGCGTAAAGAGATGCAAAATGAGTTAAAAGCATTGCAACGTCAATTAGGTATTACCTTTATTTTCGTTACTCACGATCAGGAAGAAGCATTAACAATGTCTGATCGCATTATCGTAATGAACGGCGGTAAAATCGCACAAGATGGTACACCTCGTGAAATTTATGAAGAACCAAGCAACTTATTCGTGGCTCGTTTTATCGGTGAAATTAACGTATTTGATGCAACCGTGATTGAACGTGTTGATGAAAAAAATGTGAAAGCGAACGTAGAAGGTCGTATTTGCAACATTAAAGTTGAAAATTTAGAAGTTCACCCGAACCAAAAATTAAAAGTATTGTTACGCCCTGAAGATATCGTGATTGAAGAGTTAGACGAAAATGAAAGCTCAAAAGCGATTATCGGTCATATTATCGACCGTAACTATAAAGGTATGACATTAGAGTCTAGCGTAAAATTAGATCATAATGGTATGAATGTATTAGTGAGCGAGTTCTTCAATGAAGATGATCCTAATATTGACCACGATGTTGGTCAAAAAGTGGCTCTTACTTGGTATGAAGGCTGGGAGGTTGTGTTAAACGATGAAGGCGAATAACAAATTCCAAAATGGTGCGGTCGCAACTATTTTCGGTTGGTTATTACTTTTCGTATTAGTGCCGAACGTACTCGTTTTAATTATTAGCTTCTTAACAGAAAACCGCCAAAGCCAATATTTTGTTGATTTTGCGTTTAGCTTGGATGCGTATAAAGCGTTATTTAATGACACTTACGCAACTGTATTATGGAACTCGCTATATATGGCGGGAGTTGCAACGCTTATCTGTTTAATTATCGGCTACCCTTTTGCATTTTTTATTGCCAAAATGCCGGCAAAAATTAGACCGTTTTTACTCTTCTTAGTGGTGTTGCCATTCTGGACAAACTCGCTGATTCGTATTTACGGTATTAAAATTTTCTTAGGGGTAAAAGGTGTCTTAAATGAAACCTTATTGGCAATTGGCTTGATCAATGAACCTTTACGTTTATTGAACTCAGAAGCCGCAATTATCATTGGTTTAGTTTACATTCTATTACCATTTATGATTTTGCCACTTTATTCTTCAATTGAGAAAATTGATAACCGCTTACTAGAGGCTGCAAAAGACTTAGGAGCAAATGCTTTCCAACGTTTTATTAAAGTAACTATTCCACTTACAATGCCGGGCATTGTAGCAGGTTGTTTATTAGTATTACTACCTGCAATGGGTATGTTCTATGTGGCAGACTTATTAGGCGGCGGTAAAACACCATTAGTGGGTAATATTATTAAGAGCTTATTCTTAAATACTAACCAATTTGCCTTAGGCTCTGCGGTAAGTATTGCATTAACAATATTAATGGCATTGATGCTTTATGTTTACTATCGTGCAAATAAATTATTGAATAAAAAGGTGGAGCTTGAATAATGAAAAAGACAGTTAGAAACCTTTTTATGTTGGCAGTATTTGCTTACCTATACATTCCAATTATTATTTTAGTAGTAAACTCTTTCAATGCAGACCGTTTCGGCTTGAACTGGAAAGGCTTTACTTGGAACTGGTATGAGCGTTTATTCAGCAATGATACACTAGTACAAGCAACAATGAACTCATTAACCATCGCCTTTTTTGCGGCAACACTCTCCACGATTTTAGGTGCATTAACTTCTATTGCCCTTTATCGTTACCGTTTCCGTGGCAAAAAATTAGTCGGTGGGATGTTGTTTGTGGTAATGATGTCGCCTGATATCGTAATGGCTGTATCAATGCTTGTATTATTTATGATTATTGGTATCAAACTAGGCTTTATTTCGTTATTAATTGCTCACATTACATTCTGTCTACCTTATGTAGTGATTGCAATTTCATCACGCTTAAGCGACTTTGACGGCAAAATGTTAGAAGCGGCGAAAGACTTAGGAGCAAGCGAAGTAACGATTTTACGTAAAATTATTTTACCATTAGCTTTACCTTCAATTATATCAGGCTGGTTACTAAGCTTTACAATTTCATTAGATGACGTTATTGTTTCTTCATTCGTAACAAGCCCAAGCTATGAAGTATTACCACTGAAGATCTTCTCATTGGTTAAAACAGGCGTAACTCCAGAAGTAAATGCCTTAGCAACCATTATGATCATTTTCTCATTAACACTTGTGGTATTAAGCCAGTTAGTGGTGAGAAAAAAGGTATAAATCAAATTAACTAAATCAAAACCTGACTAGCTATTTCGCAGTCAGGTTTTTTATTGATTACAGTGTGCAAAAATAAGAAAATATAACCGCTTGTAAGCGGTCCATTTTTATGAATGGGCTTATATCCAAGTAGCTTGAGCGTGATTTTCTAATCAGAAAGCAGATAGATCTTGTGATTAAACTTTTATTTCATTACTCATCAATAATATGTAATGAACAATCAACAATCTTTGTACCTTGCCCTAAAAGTGGTGTTCCACAAATAACCGTTAATTTATGACAACCTAGCGGTAATCGGTGAAATTGAATACGATTGCGTTTCACTTTTCCTGAATCACGTTCGCCATTTTCAAGTTCTAATTCCCATACTGCTTGTACTCTTGCTGTTTTATCTGCAAGAAAAAGGGAAATATAAACTGGTGAATTCTTAGAAAAAGCTACTTGTTCCGGAAGTATTTTACGAGGTTCTTTTTTTGTTTTTATAGACATATATTTCTCCTTAAAAGTAATTAATTATATGGCAATGGCTAGAAATAAAAAAGTGTTGGAATAATATTTAAACCAACACTTTATGCACCAAATCAAATTTTATTTAATTACACCACACGCCATACGTGCACCGCCACCACCAAGAGGGGCTGGGTGATCTGAGTGATTATCACCACCTGCGTGAATCATTAGTGAACGACCTTTAATTTCATCTAATTTTTTCAAGCGAGGGGCTAATACAGGATTAGTTGCTGTGCCATCATGTAAAACTGTTAATACAGGCAGATCTCCTAAATGAGCATCATCAGACCACGGGAAGCCGTGATGTGGTGCTTTATGTGGATTCCAATGTCCGCCGGCTGCTAAACCTGCCGTCAATTTACCATCTTTTTCTTTTGCATCACAGCTTGGATTTTCGTGAATATGAAAGCCGTGCAAGCCTTCCGTTAAATCTTTTAAATTTGGTGTAAATACTAAGCCGTATTTAGATTCGGTAATCTCTACCGTACCAATATCTTTGTTACCTTTTTCCACATCTAATTGCTGTACTTGTACAACAATTTTTGCCGGTTCAGCGGCTGTTGCTGAAAAGCTGAATAAAGAACCTAATGCAATTGCTAATGCTGTTTTCATTTTCATAAAACTTTCCTTATTTCATAGACAAGCCATAATTGGCAACCCATTTTACCCATAGCGGTCAAATTTTGTCAAAGTTTTGCAAATAAATAAAAAACATTGATTTTTCAATGAAAATCCTGTATTTATTCACAATTATTTATAACAATTATTTTAGGAGCAAACATAATGCAAAATGTAGGTTTTGTCGGCTGGCGTGGAATGGTGGGTTCAGTATTAATGGACCGTATGGTTGAAGAAAATAACTTCGCTAACATCAATCCAATTTTCTTCACAACTTCACAGGCGGGTCAAAAAGCCCCTGTATTTGGCGGTAAAGATGCCGGTGAATTAAAAAACGCCTTTGATATTGAAGAATTAAAAAAATTAGACATCATCGTAACCTGTCAAGGTGGCGATTATACCAACGAAGTCTATCCAAAATTAAAAGAAAGTGGCTGGAACGGCTATTGGATTGATGCTGCCTCTGCACTTCGTATGAAAGATGATGCAATTATCGTATTAGACCCTGTAAACCAACACTTTATTTCAGAAGGTTTGAAAAACGGCATTAAAACGTTCGTAGGTGGTAACTGTACAGTAAGCTTGATGTTAATGGCAATTGGTGGCTTATTCGAGAAAGATTTGGTGGAATGGGTTTCTGTTGCCACTTACCAAGCAGCTTCAGGTGCTGGTGCGAAAAATATGCGTGAATTACTTTCACAAATGGGCGAATTGGAAGATAGCGTAAAAGCTGAATTAGCAAATCCTGCCTCTTCTATTTTAGATATTGAACGCAAAGTAACCGCAAAAATGCGTGCGGATGATTTCCCAACCGAAAACTTTGGTGCAGCATTGGGGGGAAGCTTAATTCCTTGGATCGATAAATTATTACCTGAAACAGGGCAAACCAAAGAAGAATGGAAAGGCTACGCAGAAACTAATAAAATCTTAGGTTTAAGCGAAAATCCAATTCCTGTTGATGGTTTATGCGTGCGTATCGGTGCATTACGTTGCCATAGCCAAGCGTTTACTATTAAGCTGAAAAAAGATATTCCATTAGCAGAAATCGAACAAATTATCGCAGCTCATAACGAATGGGTGAAAGTCATTCCAAACGACAAAGAAACCACATTACGTGAATTAACACCAGCTAAAGTAACCGGCACATTAAGCGTACCAGTTGGTCGTTTACGTAAATTAGCGATGGGCGGTGAATATTTAGCGGCATTCACGGTGGGCGACCAATTATTATGGGGTGCAGCAGAGCCTGTTCGCCGTATTTTAGTGCAATTAACTAAATAATTTGAGCTGATAGCTCTACCAAGCGGTTGAATTTTGTAAATTTTTTGCAAAATTCAACCGCTTGTTTGTTATAATTATTTTCATCTTTTTTCACTTTTAGATGAATAAATTATGAAACCTATTTTCCTCGAAATCCGCCATTTACGCACATTAGTTGCTTTAAAAGAAAGCGGAAGTGTATCTTTAGCTGCAAAACGTGTTCATTTAACCCAATCCGCCCTTTCTCATCAGATTAAACTATTAGAAGATCAATACGACCTTACCCTCTTCGAGCGTAAAAGCTCGCCCATTCGCTTCACTCAAGCAGGAGAACGCTTAATTAAACTTGCCTATGATATTTTGCCACAAGTGATTGAAGCTGAGCTTGATTTGGCTCGAGTAAAGCAAGGCGAAGTGGGTGAAGTGCGTGTTGCGGTGGAATGCCATACCTGTTTTGACTGGCTGATGCCTGCAATGGATACCTTCCGCCAGCATTGGCCATTAGTGGAATTAGATATTGTATCGGGCTTCCATACCGATACTGTAGGACTATTATTAAGCCATAGGGCGGATTTGGCAATTGTGTCTGAGGTCGAAGAGAACTCTAGTATTATTTGTAAGCCACTATTTTCTTATGAAATGGTGGGAATTTGCTCGAAAGATCACCCACTTGTAGCAAAAGATGTGTGGGAAGCAGAAGATTTCAAAGATGAAACTCTCATCACATACCCTGTACCTGATGATATGTTGGATTTATTGCGTAAAGTGCTAAACCCTGCCGGTATTAAAGTTACTCGTCGTAATAGCGAATTAACCATTGCTATCATTCAGCTTGTTGCGAGCCGTCGAGGAGTAGCAGCACTACCTTATTGGGCGGTTAAGCCTTATTTGGATAGGGGCTATGTAGTCGCACGCAAAATTACTCAACAAGGTTTATATAGCAATCTCTACGGAGCAATTCGTGAAACCGACGCTGCTCTTGCCTACCTAGATGATTTCCACGATACCGTTAAAGACCAAAGTTTCGCAACCTTGCCGGGCTTAATGGTATTGGAATAGAAATAACAAGCGGTCTATTTTATTTATTATTTTACAAATTGAATAACATAGACCGCTTTTATTTAAAAGAGATTATCGACTACCAATTCTAAAAATATTTCGCATAGTCGCTACTTTTGCCGATAACCAACCGATAAATACACAAAGTACAATTAAGAAAAAGGCTTCGCTAAAATTTAAGCTTTTTAATTCAAATTGAACGGTGAACATATCGGTTACATATTTCACAATCCCCGTAAAGTAGCTAATAGTTACTGCACTAAACAATACCGCTAATAAACTACCGAAAAAGCCATAAATCATTCCTGTATAGAGGAATGGACGAGCAATAAAGTGATCCGTTGCTCCTAAAATCTGCTGTACTTCAATCGCGGCTTTACTGTTTGCAACATCCGTTCTCACACTATTGCCAATCACTAAAAAGACCGCTAATAACATTAGTAATGTACAAACAATCGCAATTCGTGCAATAAGCCACGTTAAAGCGGTTAATTTTTCTAACCAACCATTATCTAAACGAACTTCTTGTACGCCTTTTATTTGTTGTAAACCATTGCGTAGCTCAACCATTGCGTCAGCATTATTGAAATTTGCCTTTGGCTTTAAGGTAACCACCGCCGGCAGAGGGTTTTCATCTAAAATATCTAACGCTTCACCAAAACCGGTCCAAGAACGGAATTCTTCTAAGCTCTGCTGACGAGAAATATAATTAAACGAGTCAATTTTATCCTCTTCATAGGCTCGAATACGATCAACCACCGTATTCACATCGTGTTCAGCCAAGTTTTTATGTAGATAAACCGTAAGCTGTGGTTCTGGATAAAACTGCGTTGCAGCTGTGTGCGTATTTTTCCACAGTAAATAACTTACCGTTGGAATAGTGAGTGAAACCGCAATCACCAATATGGTTAAAAATGTGCCAAGTTTGCGTTGCATTAAATCTTGCCAAACCGCTCGTAAAGAGTAGCTGGTTTGAGCACCTAATTTGTTAAATGAACGAATCATAATCTTCCCTTAAAATTTGAGATGCCCTTGTTCCAACACCAAACACGGTTTTGGACGTTTTGAGATAATATTAGTATCGTGCGTAGCAATCAGCACCGTTGTACCGGCTTGGTTAAATTCTTCGAATAATCGGAAAATCTCAAACGAAAGCTTTTCATCTAAATTTCCTGTTGGCTCGTCAGCCAATAAGAGCGTTGGACGATGTACAATAGCTCTGGCAATATCCACACGTTGCTGCTCGCCACCTGAAAGGTGTAATGGCAGATAGTTTGCTTTATCCGCAAGCCCTACTCGCTCAAGAGCAATGCGAGCTTCACGCTCCACAATGGCTTGGTTCATACCTAAAATAATTAACGGAAGAGCAACATTATCTAAAATGGTTCTATCGGTTAATAAACGGTAATCTTGATGCACCATTCCGATTTGGCGACGTAAAAATGGCAACTCGTGATGAGAAAGGCGGGTAATATCGTGTCCGTTAAACAAAATTTGTCCGCCATTGGCACGCTCAATCCCCATAATTAATTTTAAAAGCGTACTTTTACCCGCACCGGAATGCCCGGTAATATACGCCATTCCACCTGCGGGCAGATGAAAATCAATGCCTTGTAAAGCCGGTTTACCGCCTTTGTAAACCTTGTTCACATTAGTAAATTTAATCATTATGTTCGTCCTCGTGGCTAAATAAGGCTTCAATAAATTCTTCTGCATTAAACGGACGCAAATCTTCAATCTTCTCGCCAACACCGATAAAACGGATAGGAATATTGAATTGATCTGCAATCGCAAAAATCACCCCACCTTTTGCCGTACCATCTAATTTGGTTAATGTAATACCGGTTAAACCAACTGCCTCATTAAACAGTTTTGCTTGGCTAATCGCATTTTGCCCAGTGCCTGCATCAAGGGTAAGCATAATTTCGTGCGGTGCAGTTTCATCATATTTTTTCATTACACGCACAATTTTTTTCAGCTCGTCCATCAGATTATTTTTGTTCTGCAAACGCCCAGCCGTATCGGCGATAAGCACATCAATGCCTTTTGCGGCAGCTGATTGCATTGCATCAAAAATAACTGATGCAGAATCTGAACCTGTACTTTGTGCTACCACAGGAATGTTATTTCGTTCACCCCAAACTTGAAGTTGTTCCACCGCTGCTGCTCGGAAGGTATCACCCGCAGCTAACATTACCGATTTTCCTTCATTTTGAAATTTACGGGCTAATTTGCCGATAGTCGTAGTTTTACCCACACCATTCACGCCAACCATTAAAATCACATACGGTTTTTTCTCTTCAAGCACTAGTGGTTGAGCCACAGGTTTTAACACTTCGCCTAACTCAATTTTTAATTGTTGATAAAGTAAGTCAGCATCTTTTAGCTGCTTCTTAGTAGCGTGTTGCGTTAAATTGTTGATAATTTTTTGTGTGGTCGGCATACCTAAATCCGCCACAAGTAACTGTTCTTCTAGCTCTTCAAATAATTCATCATCAATTTTCTTGCCACTGAAGAAATTACGGAAACCCGAACCAATGTTTTGTTTGGTTTTAATTAACCCCTGAATTAAACGGCTAAAGAAACCACCCTGACTCGGTTTTTCTTGGTATTCGTCTTGAATAGTTGACTCTTCAACGATGTCTTGAACATTATTCACTAATTCGGTTGCCGCGACTTCCTCAGCTACAGCGTTTTCCACTTGGTAAGCAACTTGCTCTTGTTCGTTGAGATCTAGCTGTTCAATCGCAATATTTTGCAGATTTTCGACCGCTTGTTCGGCTTTTTCTTCTTCAAATGTTTGTTCGATTTTATCTTCAACATCATCAAAGAATTCTTTTACCTCTTCAACTTTTTCTTCAACAAACTCTTTGAAATCTTCGACTTTTCGCTCGAATTTATCTTCAACCTGCTCAAATTTCTCTTCGAGCTGCTCTTCTTTTTCCTCAACATAATCTTCTAGTTGATCTGCCTTTTCTTCAATTTTATCTTCCAGCTCATCTAATTTCTCAGAAAACGACTTCTCGGCTTCCGGTTCACTAATGACAGGCTCTTCTGGCTGAATAATTTCTTGTTGGATCTCTTCCTGTTTTGCTTCTTCTTTCTTACCAAATCCAAGCCAAGACCAAAAACCTTTTTTCTTTTCTGACATATTTTTCTCTCATTTATACTGAAAATAGACTAAACTTACATAGTTTATCAAAAAAACCTTTATTTTCCTTTAGTGAGTATGAAAAAAAATCGAAATTCTCCGCAATCTAGCCAGCAAATGGGTGAAGTGCGTATTATTGCCGGGCTTTGGCGAGGTAGAAAATTGCCAGTGTTGAATGCAGAAGGGCTACGCCCAACCACAGATCGGGTGAAAGAAACACTGTTTAATTGGTTAATGCACGATATTGCTCACTCACGCTGTCTGGATTGTTTTGCCGGCAGTGGCTCACTGGGTTTCGAGGCTCTCTCTCGCCAAGCACAAGCGGTCGTTTTTTTGGAAAAATTTGCAAATGCGGCAAACCTATTGAAGAAAAATCTGCAAACATTAAAAACGGAAAATGGTTCGGTTATTCATACCGATACATTGCACTATTTGTCAAATAAAAATAGCAGCGAACCGTTCGATATTGTATTTATCGATCCACCTTTTCATCAAAATCTTGTGCCACAAGTATTAAAACTGTTAGTTGAAAATCATTGGTTGGCAGAGAATGCGATTTTATATGTGGAAACAGAGAAAAATCACGATCCATTAGATTTACCTGAAGGCTGGCAGATTTTAAAAGAAAAAGCAGCCGGAATGGTGGTAAGTCGTCTAATTCAAGCATAAACTTTTGTTTTTTATAACTAAAAGATATAAAATACAATGTATCTGTATAACATTTTTGTAACAATACAATTAGAATTAAGAGTATGAAAAAATTAACACCTGATGAAGCAATTGATATTGCTTACGATATTTTCTTAGAAATGGCAGGCGAGAATTTAGATCCTGCTGACATTTTACTATTCAATCTCCAATTTGAAGAGCGTGGTGCGGTCGAAATGGTCGAAACTCGTGATGATTGGGATCAAGAAATCGGCACATTAATTGACCCTGAGGCATTCGCGGAGGTTTGGGTCGGTTTAGTGAACGAGCAAGATGAAATGGACGATGTGTTCGCCCGTTTCTTAATTTCTCACGAAGAAGAAAATCGTGAATATCACGTTGTTTGGAAAGAATAATAAGGAAAAATATGTCGAACATTGATACATCTCAACCTATTGAGGCTTCACTACAATTCCGTGAAGCAATGGCACATTTATCATCAGCGGTTAGTATTGTTACTACCAACGGTATTGCAGGTAAAGTAGGACTAACTGTTTCTTCAGTAAGCTCGGTAACAGATGCTCCTCCCACGGTTCTTTTTTGCATTAATAAAAATAGCCACGTTCACGATATTATCAAACAAAACGGCAAAGTGTGCATTAATGTGTTAAACCACGAGCAAGAAGATATTGCCAAGCATTTCGCTGCAATCCTTGAAAGCACAATGGAAGAACGTTTTAGCTGGGATATTTGGGATAACGGCTTCGATGATCAGCCTGTGCTACGCAGTGCAATTTCTGCTTTACAAGGAAATATTGTCGATACTCACGCAGTGGGAACGCATACTATTTTTGTGGTGGAAGTGAGCCACATTGATGTAGAGCCAAATCACAGTTTAGTCTATTTTGCTCGTCAATTTAGAAGTGTAAGCATTGATTAATAAAATATATTTCACCTAAATTTGATCAAATCCGACTTTTTTAGTCGGATTTTTTATTGCCTGCAATTTAAAAGTGATAAAATTTCAGCGTTTATGTTAAGAATGAAGGAAAATGCAATGGAAAACTTAATTTGCTATAAACAAATGCCGGTATGGACAAAAGATACCCTACCGCAAATGTTCCAAGAAAAGCACAACACCAAAGTCGGCACTTGGGCAAAGCTCACGATTTTAAAAGGCTCGCTCAAATATTACGAACTCACCGAAGAAGGGGATGTGGTTAAAGAAGATATTTTTGATGCTAACCACCAACGCCCAATGGTTGAACCGCAATTATGGCACAAGGTGGAAGCCTTATCTGACGATTTAGAGTGCCAACTTTCCTTCTATTGCAAGCCTGAAGACTATTTTGCAAAAAAATATAATCTCACCACCACCCATTCCGAAGTGTTGAATACGGTTAATTACATCAAAGGTGGAAAAGCTCTTGATTTAGGCTGTGGACGTGGACGTAACTCGCTCTATCTTAATTTATTAGGCTTTGATGTAACCGCCGTTGATCATAATCAGGAAAGTATTGATTTTCTTAACTATATAATCGAAAAAGAGCAATCTCACCACATTACTGCGGATATTTATGACATTAATGAGGCAAGCATCGGCAATCAAAATGGTGAATATGATCTTGTTATTTCCACTGTAGTAATGATGTTCTTAAACCGTGAACGAATTCCTGCGATTATTGAAAATATGCAGAAAAATACTAAAGTCGGTGGCTACAATCTTATTGTCTGTGCTATGAGCACCGATGATTACCCTTGTCCAATGCCATTCTCTTTTACCTTTGCTGAAGGTGAGCTGGCAAATTATTACAAAGATTGGGAGCTGGTAAAATACAACGAAGATTTGGGGCATCTCCACAAAACTGACGAATACGGCAACCGTATTCAACTGCGTTTTGCTACAATGTTAGCGAAAAAAATCAACGAAAATTAACCGCTTGTAGGGGGAATGACAATTTCCCCTTAAATTTACCTTTCATTTATTGAAAATTAGCATTCCGCAAACGTTTGCTTATGCTATAATACCCTCGTTTTTTCATTCATTTACTGTTGAGGTTAAAGTGAGCAACACACAACTTAGTTACAAAGATGCCGGCGTTGATATTCACGCAGGAAACGAATTAGTCGAACGAATCAAAGCGGATGTTAAACGTACTCGCCGCCCCGAAGTGATGGGTGGATTAGGCGGTTTTGGAGCATTATGTGCAATACCGGCTAAATACAAAGAGCCAATTTTAGTATCAGGCACAGATGGCGTTGGTACAAAACTACGTTTAGCCATCGATCTCAACAAACACGATACGATTGGTCAAGATTTAGTCGCGATGTGTGTAAATGATTTAGTGGTACAAGGTGCAGAACCGCTTTTCTTTTTAGATTACTACGCAACAGGAAAATTAGATGTTGATGTAGCAACAAGTGTTGTTAAAGGCATTGCCGACGGTTGTGAAATGTCGGGTTGTGCATTAGTCGGTGGGGAAACTGCTGAAATGCCGGGAATGTATCACGAAGGCGATTACGACTTAGCCGGTTTCTGCGTAGGTATTGTTGAAAAAGCAGGCATTATTGATGGTTCAGCAGTCCAAACAAATGATGTGCTAATTGCATTAGCATCAAGTGGTCCACACTCAAATGGTTATTCCTTAATTCGTAAAGTGTTAGAAGTTAGCAATACCAATCCAGCAACGGAACTATTAGAGGGTAAACCACTTAGCGAACATTTACTTGCCCCAACAAAAATCTATGTGAAATCGGTCTTAAAATTAGTGGAAGAAACAGATGTTCACGCTATCGCTCACTTAACCGGAGGCGGTTTCTGGGAAAATATTCCACGTGTATTACCTGAATCAGCAAAAGCAGTTATTGATGAATCTAGCTGGCAATGGTCTGCTGTGTTTAAGTGGTTGCAAGAAAAAGGTAACATCAGCCGTTATGAAATGTACCGCACTTTCAACTGCGGCGTGGGTATGGTGATCGCACTACCTGCTGCTGATGTAGAAAGAGCCTTAGCTTTGTTAAAAGAGAACGGCGAAAATGCGTGGATCATCGGTAAAATCGAAGATTTAGGCAATGGTAGCGAACAGGTTGAAATCAACTAATTTGCAAAATAAATGCTAAAATTAGCCGCTTGTAGGCAACTGCAAGCGGTTAAATTTTTTATAAGGAATGCAAATGCAACTATTTTGGCTTTTTTATTTTGTGATGATGAATTTTGCCTCGCTTTATTTGATGTACAGTGATAAGCAAAAAGCGATTCAAAAAACGTGGAGGATCCCTGAAATTACGTTACTCTCTTTTTGTCTGTTGGGTGGGGCAATCGGCACTTACTGTGGTATGAAATATTTCCGACACAAAACCCAACATTGGTACTTTCATATTGCGGTAGTATTCTCATTTTTTGCTTGGCTGATCGGCTTGCCCTATTTTTATTTAGCCTTGTAATCACATAAATTTATCATAAATTTTTCTTATCCGAAGTCGCAATTTATATCCTAGTCCTCTATTTAGAAATTTGATGTAGATCACATTCTTTATCCCTTAAAATAGGTATTATTTAATAAAACTTACCACAATCCATTTTAAGGAGATAAAAATGTCAGTACGCATTGAACACGATTTATTGGGCGAAAGAGAAGTACCGAATGAGGCTTATTGGGGTATTCATACATTAAGAGCAATTGAGAATTTCAATATTTCAAATGTAACTATTTCTGATGTACCTGAGTTTGTGCGTGGTATGGTGATGGTGAAAAAAGCTACTGCTTTAGCCAACGGAGAGCTCGGTGCAATTCCGAAAAAAGTTGCCAATGCGATTGTTGAGGCGTGTGATGAAGTGTTAGTGAAAGGGCGTTGCCTAGACCAATTCCCATCCGATGTTTACCAAGGCGGAGCAGGTACTTCGGTAAATATGAATACCAATGAGGTCATAGCCAACCTAGCATTAGAATTGTTAGGTGAAGCAAAAGGTAAATACGATATCATCAACCCAATGGATCACGTTAATGCCAGCCAATCTACTAACGATGCCTATCCAACCGGCTTCCGCATTGCAGTTTACAACAGCATTATTAAATTAGTGGATAAAATTGTTTATCTACAAACTGCCTTTGAAAATAAAGCCACCGAGTTTGCCGATGTGTTGAAAATGGGGCGCACCCAATTACAAGACGCAGTGCCGATGACACTTGGTCAAGAGTTCAAAGCCTTTGCGGTATTATTGGAAGAAGAAGTTCGCAACCTCAAACGCACAGCTGAATTACTGCTTGAAGTAAACTTAGGAGCAACCGCCATCGGTACTGGCTTAAACACGCCTGAAGGTTATTCAGAACTTGCGGTGAAATATTTAGCGGAAGTAACCGGACTACCTTGCTCACTCTCAGAAAACTTGATTGAAGCCACCTCTGACTGTGGAGCTTATGTGATGGTACACGGAGCGTTAAAACGTACCGCAGTAAAAATGTCTAAAGTATGTAACGACTTACGTTTACTTTCATCCGGTCCGCGTGCAGGTTTAAATGAAATCAATCTGCCTGAACTGCAAGCCGGTTCTTCTATTATGCCAGCAAAAGTAAACCCGGTTGTACCGGAAGTCGTAAACCAAATCTGCTTTAAAGTGATTGGTAACGACACTACCGTAACCTTTGCCGCTGAAGCAGGTCAATTACAATTAAACGTAATGGAACCGGTGATCGGTCAAGCAATGTTTGAATCTATTGAATTGCTTGCCAACGCTTGCGTGAACTTACGTGATAAATGTATTGACGGCATTACCGCTAACCGTGAAATCTGCCAAAACTATGTGTTTAGTTCAATCGGTATTGTAACTTACCTCAATCCGTTTATTGGACACCACAATGGCGACATTATTGGTAAGATCTGTGCAACCACAGGCAGAAGTGTACGTGAAGTGGTACTTGAACGTGGTTTACTCACAGAAGAGCAATTAGATGATATTCTCTCTGTAGAGAACCTAATGAATCCGACTTATAAAGCAAAACGCTTTACGGAAGATGAATAAAATCTCCTCATAAGGAATTAAATCATTTAATTTCATTACAATAGGGCAAGCAGTGAATTATTTCTGCTTGCCCTATTATTTTTAATTTAACTAAGCCACGCAGCTTCAGTAAGCGGTTTTCCAAAGTGGCTTTCAATTAGTCTTTTGGTGATTTGGTGTTCTGGATTAAGTAACACATCTTTTGTTTTGCCATATTCCACCACCTCCCCGTTTTGCATTACCATTATTTTATCTGCAATGTGTTTAATTAACCCAATATTTTGCCCGACATAAATGTAAGCTATGCCTTGCTTTTGCTGAACATTGAGCATTAAATTAAGCAATTGCGTTTTAACGGAGAAATCAAGTGAATTAATTGTATCATCTGCGATAATAATTTCCGGTTCTAAGATTAATGCTCTGGCAAAAGCAACCCGTTGTTTTTGTCCGCTTGAGGCTTCAGAAATTGGAATGAGGGCGTGTTCAGGATACATTCCCACCAATTTTAAGGTATTAAAAATTCGCTCGTTTCTTTCTTGCTCACTTAAATCGGTGGCTAATCGCAAAGGTGCATCTAAAATTTGCCCGATATTGTAGTTTGGGTCAAAAGCATCGTTTGGATCTTGAAACATCATTCTAATGCGTTTGGCTCGATATTTGTAATCACCAAAATGTAGTGGTGTGCCTCTAAACATAATTTCACCTGAAGTTGGTTCCACCATACCGGCAATCATTTTAGCTAAGGTGGATTTACCCGCCCCATTTTCGCCGATAATCGCCAACGTTTCTTTCTGATTAAGAGTAAAATAAACCTCTTTGACTGCATAGAAATCTTGCTTATGAAACAATCCCGTTCGCTCAACAAAACGCTTGCTGAGATTATGTGCTTCAAGTAATGCCATAATATTTATGAGTTGGAAATAAAGTGATAGTTTACCGCAAAAAATAAAAAAGGGCACTTATTGTGATCTGCTTCCATAAACTTGAGCAGTTCATAAATCAACCTAACATCGACAGAAAAATATTTACACCTAAAATCCCCAATGCCACACTTAAAAACGTATTTTTCAGCCAAATATAGCTACCTAATACGCCTATTAGAGCTAGAATTTGAGCCAAAATTAAGTGAACTCCTTCCCCGTTTTTTGGAAAGCTTAAGCTTGTTAAAAGCAATAAAAGCATAATCACAAGCGGTAATGTTTTGTTTAATTTTTGCAAAATCGGCGAAGATAGTATCTTTTTTGGTAAAAATTCAGGAAGAAAACGGCAAATTTGTGTACCGAGAATCAATGCAACAAACATAATTAGAATATCATTTAGGCTCATTTTCTACTCCCTTGGTAGTTTTAGAGAACGATTGAGGCAGAAAAGCCACTATGATAATAGCAACGACAATAGCAACTAACAACACGCTAGTTTCAGTAATTTGGCGGGCAAGTAAGAAACCGATTAAAGCAATAAAGATTGGCTTCCATTGCTTTTGGTTTTTATATTGTTCATAAGCCAAAATAGCGAATAAACACGGCAAGGCGAAATCTAAATGTGGAATATAGTTTGCAACCGAATCGCCTAATAAAACACCTACAATAGTGGAGAGTGTCCAATAAATTACGCAAAGTGTGGATACTTTAAAAATAAGAGCTTGTCTTTGCTCTTTCGGTAGCGTAGATAATACCGCAAAACCTTCGTCTGTTAGACCTGCAATAGAGACTATTCCTTTAAGGCGAGATTTTGGCTTGTGTTCCATCATATTCAACGTATAAAAACTAAAACGCAAGCTCATTAAAAGTGTACTTAGAAACACAGAAATTGCCCCAGTCCCAGACACAAAAAACGGAATTGCCGCATATTGTGCTGTGCCGGAAATCACGGTAAAGCACATTGCAATGGTGAACCAAGCAGGCATTCCCGCATTCGTTGCCAACATCCCGTAAGCCACTCCTGCGGCAAAATATCCCATAAAAATCGGCGTGGTTAATTTAATAGCGTATTTCCAACTATTTTCCATAACTAAAATTTAACATTAAGACAAAGATATTTATTATTCTGAATTTTTGCAAAATAGCAAGTTACTACAAGCGGTTATTTTACCCTCTACTTTTGCTTCTTCGGAGTCGTTGGTAAAACTAACGCTCAAACACAAACGTTTGTTACAAAAAATTTGCAGATAGCTGAAAATCATTAGAATAATAGGCTAAATCAACATACTTTATGGCTATGGGTTATTTTCACCCATCTATTGAAATGCTAGACTTGCCAACCTTATCTATTAATATTCTTATAGGAAATGGAAGTGAAAAAATCATTAGCCTCTTTATTATCCGGCTTGTTGCTCTGCGGAGCATTATTTATAACACCTAACGTTCAAGCAGAAGGGCGTTTAACGGTTTATTGCTCGGTACAAAACAATGTTTGTGAAGATATGACCAAACAATTTTCACAACAATATAATGTTGAAACGCAATTTATTCACGGTGGAACAGGCACGATTTTGGGTAAAGTAAAAGCTGAAGCCTCAAATCCACAAGCGGATATTTGGTATGGAGGCACTATTGAGCCGCATTTTCAAGCCGGTGAATTAGGTTTATTAGAAGAATATCGCTCGTCAAAACAAGTGGAAATTTTGCCGCAATTTAAATCCTTAGTGGAAAGCGAGCAAGGCAAATTTACTTCTATTGTCTATATGTTAGTGCTTGGATTTGGCGTAAATACGGAAAAATTAGCCAAGCTTGGGGTTGAAATGCCGAAAAAATGGGACGATTTACTCGACCCTCGTCTACAAGGTGAAGTCCAACTGCCTGACCCTCGCAGCTCTGGTACAACTTATACGTTAATGACCACTCTTTCCACGCTGTGGGGCGAAGAAAAAACCTTTGATTACTTGAAAAAATTGAATGCGAATATTTCACAATATGTCAAAAGTGCATTAGTAACCAGTAATCTGGCTCGAGGGGAAAGTGCAGTAACTGTCGGTTTTGTACATAGCTATGCCACTGAAAAGGAGAAAGGAGCACCGGTTGAAGCGGTTATTCCTGAAGGCAAAGTGGGTTATGCGTTAGGTGGCGTGAGTATTTTGAAAAACGCTCGTAACCTTGAAAATGCAAAGCTATTTATGGACTGGGTACTTTCCAAAGAAGCCCAAGAAATTCCGTGGAAAAAACACGGCGTTTACCAAACGCCAACTAATGTAAATGCCGAAGTAGCACCTCAATCAACCAAAGCGGATGCCCTTGAGTTTGTTGAAATTGATTATAAAAAAGCAGGTTCAAGCGAAGAAGGAAAACGCTTGGTAGATAAATGGTTAGCTGAAATCAAATTGGCTAAATAACCTTTGCAAAATTTTTAAAGAAAATAACCGCTTGTAAACGAAAATCCGCATCAGTGATGCGGATTTTTTCTTAGTGTAATTTCATTGTTGGACGTAGGAAGCGGTTAATCTGCCCCACTAAAACAATCAACCCTGTTTTAAAACAACCGTGTAATGCAACTTGATGCATTCGATATAGCGAAAGATATGCAAATCGAGCAATTTTGCCTTCAATAAACATATCGCCACTGACTAAATTCCCCATTAAATTGCCAACTGTGCCAAATTTCGAGAATGAAAGTAACGAGCCTTTGTCATTAAATCTAAATGGCTTCAGCTCTTTTCCTTCAAGTAAAGCAACAATGTTTTTACCACATAAGGTTGCCATTTGATGGGCTGCTTGAGCTCGCGGTGGAATAGGTTTTCCATCTTGCATTAAGGCAGCACAATCACCAATCACAAAAACCGCATCATCAACTGTCGCTTGCAAGGTATCTTTAACCTGAATTTGGTTCAAGCGGTTGGTTTCAAAGCCAAATTCACGCGTAATATCCGGAGCCTTCACACCTGCTGCCCAAACCATAATATCGGCTTCAATTTTCTCGCCTAATCGGGTCATCAAACCATCTTCACGAGCTTCCGTAATCATTGTGCCTAAACGCACTTCCACCCCAGCTTTTTTCAGCTCTTGGAATGCTGCAATTGAAATTCTTTCCGGCAAAGCAGGAATTAAGCGAGGACCGGCTTCAATTAAGGTAACTTTTAAACTGGCACGGTTTAACTTACCAAAACCATAAGAATTTAAGTTTCTCACAATATGATAAAGCTCGGCAGAAAGCTCAATGCCTGTTGCTCCACCGCCTACAATCGCAATTTTTACATCTTTATCTTCACTGTGAGAGAATTGTAAAAACAGTTCCATCATACGTTTTTGGAAATCTTTTGCCTGCTCTGAACCGTCTAGGAAAATACAGTGTTCCGCCACGCCCTTCGTTCCGAAATCATTGGATTTACTGCCAATTGCAATCACTAGTTTATCGTAACTGATATTACGCTCTTTTACTAATAATTGGTTTTGTGCATTGTAAATAGGTGCAAGAGAGACTGATTTATTTTCTCTATCAACCGCAACTAATGTGCCTTGTTGAAATTCAAAGCCGTGATTTTTGGCGTGTGCACGGTAACTTAATGCATCAACCCCTTCATCTAGCGTGCCTGTGGCAACTTCGTGTAATAACGGTTTCCACAAGTGTGTAGCATTGCGATCAATTAAAATCACTTTTGCCTTTTGTTTACGTCCTAATTTGCGTCCAAGGTAGGTTGCAAGCTCTAAGCCACCTGCCCCACCGCCGACAATGACGATAGTTTCCATAACATACTCCGAAAATTAACTAAATTAAAAATTGAAACTAAGGTGCATTGTAGGGAGTAAAAAAAGAATGTCTAGCTAAATTGCAACATTATTTTAACGTTCACTCCACAAAGTGAAGCGGAGCTTTACACAGACGGCAAATATAACTTCGTTTATCACGCATTACTGCATTGTGTCGGCGAAGAGAAAGTTGATGGGTTTGACAACTGCATTGGTAGGTAAATTGTTGTTGAACGCTTTGTGTGCTAAAACAGTGATAAATTTCCGCCGGCACGCCGAGTACGGTTTCCATCATCATTTTCCACTCTTTGCCGTGTGATTGAACCCTCCCAAAGTGTTGATAAACCAAAATATGAGCAAGCTCGTGCGGCACAACTTGGCTTATAAACGCCTGCTCGTTTTCTTGTAACAACACAGGGTTGAATCTCACCTCATTGCGTTCCAAATAAGCAACACCTGCTTTTACCCCACGTACGTTATAATTCACAGTTGGTGGGGTAAAAGTTTTGTTGAAGTAACTATTTGCACGCTCTAAATCACGCTTTAACTGGCGTTGAACCTGCATTTTCAGTTGGCGAAAATCAGACATTAACGAGGGCAATCCATTGGCTGCCAAGATTTATCATAGCAGATATAAAGCTCATCTTTTCCACCACCTAAATAAACACCCTTAAGCTGCGGATTATTCGCTCTCACCCATTTAAATAGCTCAGATTTTGGCATATCAACGTCAGGCAATGTAAGTTCATTAAAGAGGGATTTCTGTTTAGCAAAATAAGCATCAGCTTGATTGAACGCACAAGCTCCGTGCTTTTCCCACTCACCTTGTAAAAGTGTTGCACCCGGCGATTCCGGAAGATATTTTTTAATCGTTTCTTCTTCTACCTTTGGCAAATCGCCTTGACAATAACGAGGGTGATCTTCAATCCGACGGGCATTTCCACTCTGTGGCCATAAACCGTGAATCACCCACCCAAATTCCTGTGAGCCATCACACTGATATTTCAGATGTTGCGGCACTTTGCCGTTATTATTGCGTCTTTGTTTTTGGCAAAATGCTGGCGACCACGAAAGGGCAAGAGTGTAATAATCAGTTCCCACAATATTCTGCTTTAAGCGATCATTTTTCATCTTCACGTCATAATCGCCCAGTGAAGAAGATGGGGAACTTTGTTGCGTTATATTTGGCTGATCTTTTTTATCCGAAAAAAGAAAAAACCAAAAAGCAACTACTAGAACAGCAGTGCTAATAAAAAAAACTAATTTTTTCTGGTTCATTAGGATATCTATTTAAATAACAAAAAGGGAATAAGTATAGAGGATAAGTAGCTACAAGCGGTAATATTTTATGAAAAAATTACCGCTTGTAATTCAAAGAAAAGATTAGCTTCTATTGCCAGAATTTCTTCTTAGAAGTTTGACCAATTCCCGGATTAAAACTATTGGTAGGATCAAGTTGCTTATAGAATTTTCGTAATTCCGGCTTAGCTTCATATAAATGTCCGACATTATGTTCTGCCGGATATTTTGCACCTCTAATATCAAGCAATTTTAGCATCTCGTGCTCTAAATTCAGGCAATCTACTCCTTTTTTCACAATATAGTCTTGATGGAAAACGTGGCACATAAAATGCCCGTAATAAAGTTTATGGATAATTTTAGAATCAACTTCCGCTGGAAGTTTCTCAAACCAATCTGCATCATTACGACGTAAAGCTACATCTAATGCCACAATATCTTCAACCTCTTTAGAATGAATTGCTCTATAGCGGATTGCTGCTGAAGCCACTGCAAAGCGGTGTAACATAGCCGCTTGAGTTTCTACTGCATCACACTCAAAGTAATTTCCTCTACTTGAGTTTGCAAAGTAATCTTTTAAAAATTCTCGTGCTTCTTGCACACCTTTTCCACCCATCTTAATGATTAGATGATGTTCATATTGATCTCGATACTGCCATAATTTCTTTGGTAAATGTTCAGGCAAAATTTTACTCACTGATTGTAATAATTTATCACTCAAATCTGCAGGTAAAAAGCTTATCTTCTTAGCAAGACGATCTACTTTCGCTTTTACCGAGAACAGCTTTGGCAACCAATGCGTACCAAATTTTTTTATCACCCAGAAAGTGTCTTTCCCATAATTTGCGGCAATATCAAAGGCATCACGATGAATATATTCACCTGAAATTGGCAATGATTCAAACTGCCCTAACATAGCACGTCGCACATCATTAAGTACTTCTGTTTGATTTGTGCCAAGATAAAACACGGCTGTCTCTTTTTCTAATGGGAAAGTATCTAATCTTACTGCAAAAATAGCGAGTTTCCCGGCTGAACCTGATGCCTCATAATGGCGAGCCGGATCGGCATTAAAACGAGCCGGTGAATCGGCATCAACTTGACGAACATGATGGCAATAGCTGTGATCATGACCTCTTCCACACTCATTTTGAATATCTTTTCGTTGATAACGGCTTTCTTGTAAATTCGTTAAAATTTCTTCTGGTGTATCGCCTAAATCTATCCCTAAATGATTTTTTAACTCTAGCTCACCTTGCTCATTTAATTGTGCATAAAGTGCCATTTCTGTATATGCCGGACCTCGTTGAACTAAAGCACCGCCTGAATTATTACATACGCCACCAATAACAGAAGCTCCAATGCAAGATGAGCCAATTACTGAATGCGGTTCACGCCCATATTTTTTAAGTAAAATTTCCAATTCATTTAACGTTGAACCGGGTAAACAAACCACTTGTTCAGCTTGATTAATCAATTGAATACCGTCAATACGCATTGCATTTATAATAACAATATCTCTATCATAATCATTGCCACTTGGTGTTGAACCGCCTGTTAGACCTGTATTTGCAGCTTGGTTGATGACAATTACATCTGCCGCTACACAAGCTTTTACTATATACCAAAACTCCAGTAATGTAGCAGGGCGAACAACAGCTAATGCATTACCTATGCCAAAACGATAACCGGAACGGTATTCCTCATTTTTTAATGGATCAGTAATGATGTATTTTTCACCGACAATTCTTGTTAATTCTGAAATTAGTTGCTGAGAGGTCATTTTGTTACTCCTTTGTAATAAAAATAAAACAATTGTAAAAATTTTAACAAAAAAGACCGCTTGTTTTTGTGAATTAGCTCACAAATTTGTAAACTTTTAATAAATAATGAATTAACACTTAAATATCTTGCAAACGTTGTTTTTGTTTACCTCGTTCATCGAAATTATCTGGGCTTAACCAAGCCTCAAGACGTTTCTTAATAGTTTTCCATTCAGAATCTAACATTGAATACCAAGCGGTATCCCGATTTCTGTGATGATAAACCTGAGCTTGTCGGAAAATCCCTTCAAAGGTAAAGCCTAAACGTTCAGCAGCTCTGCGACTTCGCTCATTTAAACTGTCGCATTTCCATTCATAACGCCGATATTTCAACTCTTCAAATACATAACAGGCTAACAAATATTGAGCTTCCGTAGCAATTCGTGAACGTTGTAGCTGTGAAGAATAAATCACAGCTCCTACCTCAATAACTCGGTTTGCAGGATCAATTCGCATTAAACTAAATGTTCCAATTGCTCGCTGGGTTTGCTTGTCCATAATAACCAATAAATAAGGATCGCTTGCTTGTTCTTGCTGCTTTAAAAATTCAGAGAATGTATTTTTATCCCCAAAAGGTCCAAAAAAAGCAGGTAAATATGTCCAATTCTTAAGTTCTGAATCTATACCGTAAACACACCATAAATCATCAAAATGACGAGAGCTATTCAACCTTTCTAAATAGCAATACTTTCCTTCCATATATTGTAGTGATGGCATTTCGCCAGCTGAAAAATGACTAACTTCTTCTCCAATCAGTTGATTAAATTGATTTTTTCTCATTGTTGCCTCTTGTAAAAAATAACGAAAATCAGACCGCTTGCAAGCCGAGCCTAATCCATTTTATCAGCTCATCAGATTCTTCGATCGCTAACTCAGGTATAGACCAATAGTGCATTTTTTGCACTTTTCCTTTCGCAAAATAGCTAAATTGCTCTGCATTTTCTGCCAAGAAAAGGGGTAAAGTTTCTATTTTGGTTTTTACAAAAATACGATAATCTTTGCTGATAATTGCCACAATTTTATCGTTATAAAACAAGCAATATGTACCAAACATTTTTTTCGCTCGCAAACCTGAAATGGACGAGAGTTGATCTAACAAAAAATGAACAAATTCCGTATCAGCCATAGTTGCTCCTATGAGGATAGATTCAGGTTATAATACACAAATTACAGGGGGAATGATATGAAAGTTGGATTAGTGCTGGAAGGTGGCGGTTTGCGAGGAATTTTTACCGCAGGCGTATTAGATGTATTTTTAGATGAAAATATTCATATAGACGGTGCAATCGGGGTTTCTGCCGGAGCACTGTTCGGTGTGAATTTCCCATCTAAACAAAAAGGCAGAGCATTACGATATAACAAAAAATATGCTAAAGATAAGCGTTATATGGGGATTCACAGCTTGCTCACTACAGGTAATATTGTGAATCGTGATTTTGCCTATTATGAACTTCCCTCGACTCTTGACCCATTCGATCAAAAAGCCTTTGAACAATCCGGAATGGATTTTTGGGTAACGGTAACCAATGTGGAAACAGGCGAGCCCGAATATATTAAAATCACCAATGCTTTTGAGCAGATGGAAGCTTTTCGAGCTACCTCATCAATGCCTATTGTTTCAAAAATCGTAGAAATTGATGGCAAAAAATATTTAGACGGCGGCGTTTCGGATAGCATTCCTGTACAGAAATTTATTGAAATGGGCTACGATAAAATTATCGTCATACTAACTCGCCCGCTTGAATATCGTAAGAAACCAAGCTCAATGTGGCTGTTTAAGTGCTTCTATAAAAAATACCCGAAATTAGTCGAGCGTTGGGCTAATCGCTATTCAGAATACAATCAAGCTGTTGAGCAAGTTATTCAACTCAATGAAAAGCAACAAATTTTCGTTATTCGCCCAAGCAAGACGCTTAAAATCGGTCGATTAGAAAAAGATGTGAATAAGATACAGGCAATGTACGACTTAGGTGTGGAAGATGCAAAAAATGCGTTAGTTCAATTAAAGGCTTATTTGGCAAAATAGCCAAATTCCATTTGCCTAAAACGTTCAAAAAATATATTATAGACGTCTAGATGGAAATACTTCCAAACGAAATTTCAACAAGCGGTTCATATTTGTAAATTTTTTACAACAAACGCTTGCGTTTGAACGTTGGCTTTGCCAACGGCTCCGAAGGAGCGAGCGTAGCGAGTAAAAAAGACCGCTTGTTATTATTTATAATCCGATATTTAAGATAGAGAGGAATACAATGGCAATTAATTTATTTACTTCTGAGTCCGTTTCAGAAGGGCACCCGGATAAAATCGCAGATCAAATTTCAGATGCGGTATTAGATGAAATTTTAAAACAGGATCCAAAAGCTCGTGTTGCGTGTGAAACTTACGTTAAAACAGGTATGGCATTAGTAGGCGGTGAAATTACCACTTCTGCTTGGGTTGATATTGAAAACTTAACTCGCCAAGTCATTTGCGATATTGGCTATACTCATTCAGATATGGGCTTTGACGCTCACTCTTGTGCGGTATTAAATGCTATCGGTAAACAATCTCCGGATATCAATCAAGGCGTGGATAGAGCAGATCCATTAGAGCAAGGTGCTGGCGACCAAGGGATTATGTTTGGCTATGCAACCAACGAAACCGAAGTGTTAATGCCGGCTCCAATCACTTACGCACACCGCTTAATGGAACAACAAGCGAAAGTACGTAAATCAGGTAAATTAGACTGGTTACGCCCGGATGCAAAAAGCCAATTAACCTTTGCTTATGAAAATAACAAAATTATTGGTATTGATGCAGTGGTGCTTTCTACCCAACACGCTGAACATATTTCACAAAAAGATTTGATTGAAGGTGTGATGGAAGAAATTATCAAGCCGGTATTACCAAGCGAATGGTTAAGCCAAAATACCAAATATTTCATTAACCCGACCGGTCGTTTCGTGATTGGTGGTCCAATGGGTGACTGTGGTTTAACAGGCCGTAAAATTATTGTGGATACCTACGGTGGTGCAGCCCGTCACGGCGGTGGTGCATTCTCAGGTAAAGACCCATCAAAAGTGGACCGCTCAGCGGCTTATGCCGCTCGCTATGTTGCGAAAAACATCGTAGCCGCAGGTTTAGCTGATCGTTGTGAAATCCAACTTTCTTACGCTATCGGTGTTGCTGATCCAACCTCAATTATGGTGGAAACTTTTGGCACAGGTAAAGTGAGCAATGAAACTTTAGTGAAATTAATCTACCAAAACTTTGATTTACGCCCTTACGGCTTAATCAAAATGTTAGATTTAATCAAACCAATCTACCGCGAAACTGCCGCCTACGGTCACTTCGGACGTGAACATTTCCCTTGGGAACAAACAGATAAAGCTGAAGCATTACGTGCAGGCGCGAATCTGTAAATAGATATATAAAGAAAAACAGTAAAGAGAGCAATCTTTACTGTTTTTTTCTAAATTCACTTCTTTAACTTAACAATATTATCCATTAAGTAATTCCTTTGCCTAAATATAAATATGAAAGAAAGCAACCCTTTCTATTCGAATTTTGTAAATGTACCTGGCTCTTATATAATTTATCGCTTGCAATATTTTTAGCAGAAATAACCGCTTGTATTTACCATAAATACAAATGGTCATTTTTTAACTCAATTTTTCTCTTTTTGAAAACCAAAACCACGTACATCGCTGTACGGGGTTTTGATTTTTTTGGGGTTCTTTTTACAAGCAGTCATTTCTGTTAAAAACCTTGCAAGCGATAATAAAAATAAAAAAATAGAGGCTGTCCTAGATATAAAACCAAAATAAAATAAAAAGCCCCTAAGTATCTCTACTTAGGGGCTTCCTTCGCTTTCGCTTAAATTAATATCCCGATGATGCTCTACTCTCACATGGCGAATCACCACACTACCATCGACGTTACGGCATTTCACTTCTGAGTTCGGAATGGAGTCAGGTGGGACAACCGCACTATTGTCATCGGGAAAATTCGGTTAAAATCTAAAAACAAGCTGTTTCTCTGAGTCTTTCTTTTCGTCTATTCTTTCGTTTATCTTACTTCGCTTTGTGTTAAAAACACTTGAGCGTTGTATAGTTAAGCCTCTCGGGCAATTAGTATGGGTTAGCTCAATGTATCACTACACTTACACACCCCACCTATCTACGTCGTAGTCT
>NZ_JBAJJM010000009.1:0-42097 GCF_036880405.1 Mannheimia indoligenes
TACTAACCTAATCAAAAAAATAAGGTTAGCAACTATTTTGTCCACTTGGCATAGTTTTTGCAAAATCAGCAACTATTTTGTCTACTATGCCTAAAATCATAGAAAATATGCCTGTATTATATTAATACAGGCATATTTTATTTAAAAAAGTGGGGAGGTAATTTCTGATCACATACTATTGTGTCAAATCTATCAACCTTATCAATATAAGCTTTTTGGACTTGATTTATTTTTGATGAATCAATTACTAAAATAGACTGTTGCGTTTTTTGCATAGCTTTTTGCTTAGTTTTGGCTTCATCAAAATTAAAGCAGGTTATTCCTTTATTCTCATCAATTCCGGCAGCCGAAATAAAGGCTTTTGTTGTACAAAT
Source organism: Mannheimia indoligenes (assembly GCF_036880405.1). Classification (NCBI taxonomy): domain Bacteria; kingdom Pseudomonadati; phylum Pseudomonadota; class Gammaproteobacteria; order Pasteurellales; family Pasteurellaceae; genus Mannheimia; species Mannheimia indoligenes. The sequence continues at coordinate 375 of NZ_JBAJJM010000009.1, forward strand.
GGCATCTAGTTCATTTGTCAATTGAACAGGAATTAAAAAAGAATTATTCCTTGAATAATTGCCTCCACATAAAATAACTTCACAATGTGGTTTATTCTGTAACACCATAAAAGTGTTGATCGAGCAACAAAGTGCGGTAAATTTAATGGAAGGATCAATTTGTGATGCAATAAAAGGGATAGTAGAACCACAATCAAAAAAAACCACATCTCCATCTTTGACTAAATCGGCAGCAATACGACCAACTTCCATCTTTTCAGCAATATGTTTTGTTTCTTGCTCGAAAATTTGGTAGCTGTTATCCGTATTTTTGTGCGGATTCTTAACAATATATCCGCCTAAAAGGACGACAGAGCCTGTATCCGTATTTAAATCACGGCGAATTGTCATCTCTGATACATTCAAAATATTCGCAGCATCACGCAAATGAATTTTATCCATTTGTTTGAGTAAAAATTCCAACTTCTGAATTCGTGACTGTATTTTTTTATCCATACACAGGCTCTGTTGATTAATAGGTAGCGTTATTGTCTGCTAAACCATTAATAATAGCAATCCCTGAACTTGATCCAATTCGCGTTGCACCATTTTTAATCATTGCCATTGCAGTCTCGGTATCACGCACACCGCCTGAAGCCTTAACGCCAATATTATCACCAACGACTTGACGCATTAATATGATATCCTCCACTGTTGCACCGCCCGTATTAAAACCTGTCGAAGTTTTCACAAAACCAACACCGAGAGTTCGGCAAATTTCACAAGCTCTCGTGATTTCCTCTTTAGTTAATAAGCAAGTTTCCAAAATAACTTTAAGTAAAGCCCCTTCGCAAGCGATTAAAACGGCTTGAACATCTGCTTTAACAGAATCCCATTGATTTGATTTGATCAACCCAACGTTAATCACCATATCAATTTCCTCTGCACCGGCTTTTATTGCTTCCTTAGCTTCAAAGGCTTTTACGCAAGGTAAATTCGCTCCCAATGGAAATCCCACCACTGTGCAGATTTTAACATTTGTATTTTGTAATTTCTGTTTGGCTAATGGAATATAGCCTGAGTTAATGCACACAGAAAAGAAATTATGTTCAACCGCTTCATCACAAAGCTTCAATATATCCTGTTCTGTCTTCTCTGCGGTTAATGCAGTATGGTCAATAAATCTGGCAATGTCATAAGATGGCATAAATTTTCTCCTTATCTAGGTTTATGTAATTATTTTCACTTTTTTATATGATACCGCAAAAAAATTTAAAAACTGTGATCTTTGTCACTTTTTTAACATTTTATTTTTAATATACTAAACAACATAAATTTTGTGACAATTATAACATTAATTACAGAGGAGAATATTATGGATATTGCAGTAATTGGTTCAAATATGGTGGATTTAATCAGCTATATTGATGAAATGCCTAAAATGGGGGAAACGTTGGAAGCCCCTGATTTCAAAATGGGTTGCGGTGGAAAAGGAGCGAATCAAGCTATTGCAGCAGCCAAATTAGGTGCATCAGTAATGATGATGACTAAGGTTGGTGATGACGTATTTGCAGACAATACCATCAGAAATTTCAAGCAATATGGTGTGAATACGGATTTTGTCGAAAAAGTAGCAGGAGTATCCAGTGGCGTAGCCCCCATTTTTGTAGATGAGTCTTCACAAAACCGTATCCTCATTATTAAAGGAGCAAATTCTCACTTAAAACCCGCAGATATTGATCGTGCCGAAGCTCAGTTAAAAAACTGTAAACTGTTTATTTTACAACTGGAAATTCCTTTGGAAACGGTTTATTACGCGATTGATTTTGCCAATAAACATCAGATTCCCGTCATCCTTAATCCTGCACCGGCAAGCAAAGAATTAGACATTAATTATGCCTGTAAATGTGATTTCTTTATGCCGAATGAGACTGAGCTCGAAATTCTAACCGGTATGCCGGTTGAAAATATGGAACAAATCCAAGTCGCGGCCAACAGCTTATTTTTGAAAGGTTTAAAAAATCTGATTGTAACTTTAGGCGAAAAAGGCTCGGTTTGGTTCCATCGGGATCAAGTCACTCATATATCCCCACACAAAGTCAATGCAATTGATACCAGTGGTGCCGGAGATGCCTTTATTGGCTGTTTTGCTCATTTTTATATACAAACTAATGACGTTAAACAAGCAATGCAAATGGCATCCGCTTATTCAGCCTACAGTGTAACAGGACAAGGCACTCAATCTTCTTATCCTGATAAAGCACAATTTGAACAATTCTTACAATCTTTAAAATAAGGAATATAGTATGAAAGACATTCAACAAATGCCTGATGGCTATCTAAATAAAACCCCTATTTTCCAATTTATTTTACTCTCTTGCTTATTTCCTCTTTGGGGAGCTGCTGCGAGCTTAAATGATATTTTAATCACCCAGTTTAAAAGCGTATTCACACTGAGTGATTTTGCTAGTGCTTTAGTACAAAGTGCATTCTATGGCGGGTATTTTTTAATCGCCATACCAGCTTCACTAGTAATTAAAAAAACCAGCTATAAAATTGCGATTCTAATCGGGTTAGTCCTATATATTGGTGGCTGTTCATTATTCTATCCGGCTTCCCATATGGCAACATATACCATGTTCTTAGCGGCTATTTTCTCTATCGCTATCGGATTAAGTTTCCTAGAAACTTCGGCGAATACTTATAGTTCAATGATTGGACATAAAGACTATGCAACCTTGAGATTAAATATCAGTCAAACCTTCTATCCAGTGGGAGCGATTGCTGGTATTTTATTGGGTAAATACCTCATTTTCCAAGAAGGGGCAACTCTTGAAGAACAAATGGCTGGTATGACCCCAGAACAACTACATGCCTTTAAGTTATCAATGTTAGAGCATACTTTACAGCCATATAAATATTTAATCTTCGTACTAATTGCAGTAACACTTTTATTCTTATTGACATCTTTCCCTAAATGTAAAGCTGTTACGGAAACCGGTAAATCAGAGGTAAAAATTACTGACACACTAAAATATTTAGCAACTAACAGTAAATTTAAAAAAGGGATTATCGCTCAATTCCTCTATGTTGGAATGCAAGTAGCTGTATGGTCATTTACGATTCGCCTAGCATTAAATTTGAGTGATATGAATGAGAGAGATGCATCGGACTTCATGGTCTATAGCTTTATTGGTTTCTTTATTGGTAAATTTATCGCTAATTTCTTGATGACTAAATTCAAATCTGATCTTGTTTTACTATGGTATTCCATTTTAGGTGTCATCACTTTGGCTTACACCGCTTTTGTGCATGATTTCTCTGCAGTTTATGCCGCTATTTTTGCCAGCTTATTATTTGGTCCTTGTTGGGCAACAATCTATGCTTCCGTATTAGGTACAGTTGCACAAGAACACAGAGAAGTGGGAGGAGCTGTTGTCGTAATGTCAATTATCGGTGCAGCGGTTGTACCTGCAATTCACGGCTATGTATCAGATACATTAGGATCTCTACAACTTGCCTTTATTGTACCTTTATTCTGCTTTGCTTATGTTGGATATTATTTCTATGGCAAATTAAAAGAAAACGAGGAGAAATAGTATGAAAAGCTATCTTTATTTATCCAAATCACAGTTTACCGAAAAAGAACAATTAATTTTCCAAAATGAAAAACTAAGTGCGGTTGTATTTAAATATCAATCTGGTATTGAGGCTGTTAAACTTATTAACAGCAAAGGTTTTGTCATTGTTTTACCTTTTTATGGGCAAATCATTTGGGATGCTCAATTTAATGGGCATACCCTCACAATGAAAAATATGTTCAGCGAACCTAAGCGTGGAACAACGATTATTGACACCTATGGTTGCTTTGCGTTCCACTCCGGATTAATTCGTAACGGTTGCCCAAGTCCGCAAGACGATCACCCTTTACACGGAGAAATGCCTTGTGCCGAAATGGATAAAGCTTGGTTGATTATTGAAGATGACAAATTAGGTCTTGGTGGTGAAGTTGAATATGTCAAAGGATTTGGCGATCATTACTTAGCTAAACCTGAAGTGATGTTATCAGCTGACAGCACCTTATTTGATATTAATATGTCAGTGACAAACCTCGCCAGTGTTGATATGCCGTTGCAATATATGTGCCATATGAATTATTGCTATGAACATAGTGCAACATTCAGCCAAAACATTCCGGATAGTGCAATTCAGTTGCGTCAAACTATACCGGCACACGTTAAACCTACCCCACAATGGCTAAAATTTAACGAGGAAATCAATCAAGGAAAATATACACTATCCGCATTGGAAAATGATGAGATGTATAATCCGGAAATTGTGTTCTTTATGGATAATTTGCAGCAATATCAATCACAACTTGAATATCGTATGCATTCACCAAAAGGTCATAATTACCTGGCAAAATTCTCATCGGCACAATTCAATTACGCAACTCGTTGGATTTTATACAATGCCGATCAACAAGTTGGGGCTTTTGTTCTGCCGGCGACTTGCCGTCCGGAAGGCTTCTTAGCAGCACAGAACAGTGGAACGTTAATTATGCTAAAACCGAAAGAGACACGCCGTTTTAGTGTAACGACTGGCATTGAAGAATAAAAACAAGCTGCCTCTTTAACAAAGAATCTATTCCGTAGTTAGAGGCAGCTTTCTTTCCACAAGCGGTCATTTTTTATAAAAAATTTGCAATTTTGCGATGGTTGCGGTATTCTTCGCCATATCTTTTACGGTTAAACCGTCTCTAGCTAAATATCAAAGAATCCAATCTTTCATTATTAATTATACATTCCAATTATGCATCTTACTCAATTAAAAAATACCCCCGTTTCTGATCTTGTTGAAATGGGTGAAAACCAAATGGGCTTGGAAAATCTTGCTCGTTTACGTAAACAAGATATCGTTTTTGCCATTCTCAAACAACACGCAAAAAGTGGTGAAGATATTTTCGGTCAAGGCGTGTTAGAAATTTTGCCGGACGGCTTTGGTTTCTTGCGTTCTGCGGATAGTTCGTACTTAGCCGGACCTGATGATATTTACGTTTCGCCAAGCCAAATCCGCCGTTTCAACTTACAAACAGGGGATAAAATCGAAGGTAAAATCCGTCCACCAAAAGAAGGGGAACGATACTTCGCGCTGTTAAAAGTGGATGCTGTGAATGATGATAAACCGGAAGTTTCTCGTAGCAAAATTTTATTTGAAAACTTAACACCATTACACGCAAACTCTCGTTTAAAAATGGAACGTGGCAACGGTTCAAAAGAAGATTTAACCGCTCGTATCTTAGATTTGGCGGCTCCTATCGGTAAAGGTCAGCGTGCGTTAATCGTAGCACCTCCAAAAGCGGGTAAAACCGTTCTTCTACAAAATATCGCTCAAAGCATTACCTCTAACCACCCTGAATGTGAGTTGATCGTTCTCTTAATTGATGAGCGTCCGGAAGAGGTAACGGAAATGCAACGCACTGTGCGTGGCGAAGTGATTGCCTCGACCTTTGACGAACCGGCAACCCGCCACGTTCAAGTGGCTGAAATGGTAATTGAAAAAGCCAAACGCTCGGTCGAACATAAAAAAGATGTAGTGATTTTATTAGACTCTATTACCCGTCTTGCTCGTGCTTACAACACAGTAACCCCTGTGTCAGGTAAAATTCTTTCCGGTGGTGTAGATGCCAACGCATTGCATCGTCCAAAACGTTTCTTCGGCGCCGCACGTAATGTGGAAGAAGGCGGCAGCTTAACCATTATTGCGACTGCCCTTGTGGATACCGGCTCAAAAATGGACGAAGTTATCTTTGAGGAATTTAAAGGTACAGGTAATATGGAATTACACTTATCTCGCCGTATTGCTGAACGCCGAATCTTCCCAGCCATTGACTTTAACCGCTCAGGCACTCGTAAAGATGACTTGTTAATGGAAGCCGATGAGCTACAAAAAACCTGGATGTTGCGTAAAGTGCTGAATCCTATGGATGAAGTGGATGCGATCGAATGGTTAATTGATAAATTAATGATGGCAAAAACCAACGAAGGTTTTTTTGAGATTATGAAACGCTCATAATGCCATAAAAAATCCCGCTTAATGCGGGATTTTTTATGGCTGAAAAGTCATTACACTAGTTGAATCGCAGATAAAAAGCAACTTATCTTACATTCGCCACAGCCATTACATAACTCATTATTCACCGTTAAATTATTAGAAATTGCCTGCTGAGGGCATTTCTCTTGGCAAACAGTACAAGATTGATTTTTCTTAACCAGACAATCATTAGCGAAATGGGGTCTAAGTTCCGTATCCTTTTTAAAGGCAATATTAAGAGCATTTTGCGAGCAATGCATTGCACATTGTCCGCAAAGATCGCAACTCATATAATCCAATTCCAAAACTGCTTTTTGCTGCTGAATTTGAATCAAATTATATGGGCAAGCACGCACACAATCACCACAGCCTGTACAAGCAGCAAGAAATAAAGATTCCTCTGCTGCAAAAGGCGGACGATGTGCCAAACGAGTAGTATCTCGCTCAGGCTTGGGAGTTGAATGAAAAAGACTACGTAGCAATCCACGCCGTGAAATAAAATTATGGCTTAGATATGCCTCATAATATTGTTCATTCTTACCTTGCATTGCTTTATTACTCATAAATACCTTATATAAAATTAAAGGTGAACAGCTATCCACCTTTAATTAATCACTATCCTACGATCGCGGTTCCCACTGTCATATGTAGCCCATAAAATACGGTTCTGCCAATCATTTCCGCAAATAAGACAATAATAACAGCTAAGGCTAGATTAAATACATTTTTCATTTTGAAAAGTAAGAAACCTGCAACCGCTAATAAGCATAGACGGATAACGTGCATAACAGCATAGTCTGGCACTAAATCTGTCGCTCGTGCTGCTGAACTGTAAACTTCGCTAAGTCCAAAACCTTGATAAATTACCACGATCGCTGCCAAAAATACCGCTATCAAATACCCCCAAGGCAAATGGCAAATTGAATATTCTTTATGCGGATTTGAGTGAAGCAAAGCGTAAGCTAAAGCACTACCACCAATCACTACAGTTAAGTAGAACTGCCACGAGGTAAATGCCGTATTCCAGGTTGGTACTGTACTGATATGATATAAATTATTCATCATATACATAAATACCAAACCGATACAAGCGGTCAAAATTAGCCAAATTTTTGCAACTCCTTGCGGCATTTTGCCCAGTACGGCAAGTAGCCAATATAATCCGGCTAATGCAAAGAAAGTCGCCCCGCTGGCAATTTCGTTACTGAGCATTGATTCGCCTACTCGGTTTAAGCTATTAAATGCACGCATTGGTGAACCTAAATGCAGAACGGATGCGATAAAACCGATTGCCAATAAGACAAGCAGAATAAACATCGCTTTATGCAAATACGCTCGGCTTTGGTCTGAATGATTACGGCATAAAATAAAGGTAAAAATCAACCAACAACCAACAACCGTTTGAGCAAGTACGGTGAAAATAATCAAAGGTAATTCATGTAAGCCGTTCATATTACACCTCTCTTGGATTTGCTAAAAAACCGGTTTGGTCACCACTTGGGCGAGCATTTTTATTCGGTTTTACCACCAAATTTGGCTTGGTAAATTCTGATGATGGCAATGGCGCGATAGAGGCTTGATTGCCATATTTTTCACGTAATTCTGCAATAGGCGCGAAATCTAATGCACGTAACGGGCAAGCGTCCACACAAATCGGTTTACTGCCTTCTTTCACTCGAGAATAACAACCATCGCATTTGGTCATCAGCCCTTTTTTAATATCGAACTGAGGCGCATCGTAAGGGCAAGCCATACTGCAATAACGGCAGCCAATACATTTTTCTTCATCGACAATTACAAAGCCATCTGCATTTTTGTGCATAGCACCTGTCGGGCAAACTTTACTACAAGCAGGATCATCACAGTGGTTACAAGAAATTGACATATAGTAAGTAAATATATCTTGATTCCAACAGCCTTGATTGTCTTGTATCCAGTTACCGCCCGCATATTCATAAATACGGCGAAAATTCACATCCGTGCCTAAATCTTTATAATCCTTACAGGCGAGTTCACAAGTTTTACAGCCGGTGCAACGCTCAGAATCGAAATAAAAACCATATTGTTCCATAGCTTACTCCTATAATTTTGCAACTTGAACCAAGTTAGAATGTTGTGGATTGCCTTTTGCCAAAGGAGATGGACGTTGTGTTGTCAGCACATTTACACAGCCACCGTGGTCGATGCCTTTATTATCAGGTGCATACCAACCACCTTCACTTAACGCCACTACCCCCGGCATAATGCGAGGAGTCACTTTGGCATTGATGTGAACTTCACCACGATCATTAAAGATTTTCAGCATATCGCCGTTTTTTATGCCCCTAGGTTCTGCATCAATCGGGTTAATCCATACTTCTTGTGGTGCAGCAGCTTTCAACACATCCACGTTACCATAGGTTGAGTGGGTACGGGCTTTATAGTGGAAACCACACATTTGCAGAGGGTATTTTTCCATGAGTGGATCACCATAATGCTCAAAGCTATCGACGTGAATTGGTAGCGGATGAATCACTTCGTCTTTATCCAATTCCCAGGTTTTTGCAATTTCAGCCAAACGTTCAGAGTAAATTTCAATCTTACCTGATGGCGTCGCTAATGGATTTGCCTCTGGGTTTTCACGGAAGTCTTTATAAGCAATAAAGAAACCGTTAGGATCAACTTTTTTGAAAATACCTTGTTTTCTAAACTCTTCAAAAGTCGGTAATTCAGGCAACTGAGCTCTGGATTGTTCATAAATATGGCGTAGCCACTCTTCCTGTGTACGACCTTCAGTAAACTGCTCTTTTACGCCCAATTTTTCTGATAAATCACTTAACATATCGTAAATATTGCGACATTCAAATGGCGGTTTAACCACTTGATCCGCAAAAATGATGTAGTTCATATTGGAAGTGAAAGCATCTAAACAAAAGTCCATTTGCTCAGATGTGGTACAGTCCGGTAGCAAAATATCGCTATATTTCGCGGTTGAAGTCATATGGTTGTCAATCGTAATAATAAGCTCACATTTAGAGTCATCTTGTAAAATCTCGTGAGTACGATTAATGTCTGCATGTTGGTTAATTAAGCAGTTACTTGCATAGTTCCAAATCACCTTAATTGGGGCTTTCAAACGTTCAACACCACGAATACCGTCCGTTTTATCGGTCATTTCTGTTGCACGAATAATCGCATCCGTCCAAAGGAACATCGGGATACTGGCTTTAACAGGGTTAGTTAAAGTCGGCATGCGCACAAACGGAATACCATAAGTACTTTCACGCGCCCCTGTGTTACCGCCACTGATTCCCACATTACCGGTCAAAATAGGTAACATCGCAATCGCACGGGAAAGAATTTCCCCATTACTACGGCGTTGGGGGCCCCAACCTTGTGAAATACAGGCAGGTTTCGTTGCACCAATTTCTCGTGCTAATTTCACAATACGGTCAGCCGGAATACCGGTAATTTTTGCCGCCCATTCAGGGGTTTTAGCAATACCATCACCACTCTGCCCTAAAATATAGGCTTTATAGTGACTATTTTTTGGTGCACTTGCCGGCAAGGTTTTTTCATCGTAACCAACACAATATTTATCAAGGAATGGCTGATCAACTAAATTCTCAGTAATAAGTACATAGGCAAGAGCCGATACCAACGCAGCATCGGTACCAGGGCGAATAGGGATCCATTCATCTTCTTTACCCAAGCCTGTATCCGTATAACGAGGATCAATAATAATTAATTTAGCATTCGATTTTGCTTTAGCTTGTTGAATACAGTAGGTTAAACCACCGCCACTCATTCGGGTTTCGGCAGGGTTATTACCAAACAAGACGATCAGTTTGGAATTTTCGATATCCGCCATACCATTACCCAATGCCCAGCCACCACCGTAGGTGTAATCTAACCCGACTGCAATTTGTGCAGTACTATAATCGCCATAATGGTTTAAATAGCCACCAATGCAGTTCATTAAGCGAGCAACCATAGTTGAGCCCGGTGGCCAAGATTTTGTCATAGTTCCACCTAAAGTCCCGGTACCATAATTGAGATAGATACTTTCGTTACCATATTCGGCAATATTTTTCTTTAAAGATGTGGCAATCGTGGTTAAAGCCTCATCCCAAGTGATACGCTCAAATTTACCCTCACCACGCTTGCCTACACGTTTCATTGGATATTTCAAGCGGTCAGGATTATAAACCCGACGACGCATTGAACGACCGCGTAAACAAGCTCTTACTTGGTGATCAACATTGTAAGTTTCTGTTCCCGTATTATCGGTTTCAACATAAGTAATTTGATCATCTTTAACGTGCATACGTAAAGCACAACGGCTGCCGCAGTTTACGGTACAGGCACTCCACACGATTTTCTCATCACCGGCTGTTTTAACCGGAATAGATTCAGCTTTCGCTGTAAAAGGAAGGGATAAACCGGAAGCTGCCGCCGCTAAACCTGTTGCGGAGGTTGTTTTCAGAAAACGACGACGATTTAAGTTAAGGTTAACATCACTCATATAATTTCCCCCATTAATATTAGGCAAATTAGACTTTAACCCAAAAGAAGTAAAAATGACTTGATATATATCAACAGAAGTATAAAAACCAATAAAATCAACAGTTTAACAATGATAAGTATTTTCATCAACGCCCAAAAACATAAATAAAAATTAAGGGCTATACTTGATTTTATATCAAATACAGCCCTCAAATTAACCTTTGGAATTTAAAGCAATATAGAGAAATTAATAACTCTCCAGCACCTCTTTCAGCACTTTCATTCCCTGTTCAATTTGTTCATCGGAAATAACTAATGGTGGCAATAAACGTAACTTACTTTTTGCAGTGAGGAACAATACGCCTTTTTCAATGCATTTTGCCACCACATCAGAGGCTAAAACACCCTCTTCAAATTCAACACCGAGCATTAAACCTAAGCCTGAAACGGATTTCACTTTAGGCAACGCGACCAAAGTTTCACGGAGTTTCTGCCCTTTGCGTTGTACTTCGGCGAGGAAATCAGTGTTGATTTTATCCATCACCACATTAGCACCGGCACAGGCGACAGGGTTTCCGCCGAAGGTAGAGCCGTGGTCGCTTTTACCCAACGTATTTTCAACTCTTTCGCCTAATAAAAAAGCCCCTATCGGCAAACCGCCACCTAAGCCTTTGGCAAGTGTAACCACATCCGGTTTTAAGCCAAATTGTTCGTAAGAGAATAGTGTACCGGTACGCCCAATGCCGGTTTGCACTTCATCAATAATAAAGATGAGATCTTTTTCTTGGCAGAGAGTTTGTACCGCTTGCAAGTAATCATTGTCTAGCGAACAAACACCGCCCTCACCTTGCACCACTTCCACCAAAACACCGCAGACATCATTAGTTTGCAAGCGTGCTGTTAAGGCATCAATATCATTTGCCGGCACATATTCAAAGCCCTCGGTAAATGGGTGAAAATGTTGATGGAAAACATCCTGCCCTGTTGCCGCAAGAGTGGAAATTGTCCGCCCGTGGAAAGAATTCACTAAGGTTAAAACTGTTGAACGCCCTGCTCCATATTTATCGTGGCTATATTTGCGTGCTGTTTTTACTGCTCCCTCATTCGCTTCCGCCCCTGAATTGCAAAAAAATGCTCTTTTTAGACCGCTTGCAGTTACTAATTTTTTCGCTAATTGGCTTGAGGGTTCAGTAAAAAATAAATTTGAGGTATGCTGTAATTTTCCTGCTTGAGCCACCACTGCATTGAGCCAATCATCATCCGCCCAACCTAAACTGTTTACGCCGATGCCGCTCGTGAAATCCAAATATTGATTACCTTCAAAATCCCAAACTTCACAACCTTTACCGTGCGAAAGGGCAAGATCAAATCTACCGTAAGTTTGGGCAATATACTCTTTATCTAATTGTTTGATGTTGTTGCTTGTTGCCATTTTTTATCCTTTTTTATAAAAACGCGTACCGTTCTTGCCGCCAAAGAGTTCCACTAAAATGGCGTGTTCGACTCTCCCGTCAATAATATTCGCCTCAACACCGCCAGCATTGATGAAATCAGTACAACAGGCAATTTTCGGGATCATACCACCCGCAATAATCCCCTGCTCGATTAAGCCTTGTACCTCGCTTACTTCTACCTCAGGAATCAAGGTATTTTCATCAAAGCGATCTCGTAGTAAACCGGCAATATCGGTCATTGAAACTAATTTTGCTGCTTTTAAGGCAATCGCAATTTCGCTAGCAGCGGTATCGGCATTGATATTATACGCCTGCCCGTTTTCATCCACACCCACCGTGGAAAGCACAGGGATGAAACCGGCGTTAAGGGCGATTTCAATCACTTGCGGGTTCACTTTCACAATATCGCCCACAAAGCCGTAATCCACTTCATCTTCTAATTTTTTACATTGCAACATTGCTCCATCAATGCCACATAAGCCGATACCTTTGCCTTTAAGCAAAGCGACCAAACTTTTATTCACTTTGCCGGCTAACATTTGCAATACTACGTTGATGGTATCGCTGTCTGTTACACGCAAGCCATTGATAAACTGCGGTTCTTTGCCTAGCAATTTCACCCCTTGGGAAATTTCCGGTCCGCCACCGTGTACTAATACAACTTTTACGCCTAAACGATTCAGCAACAAAATATCCGCCATTACCGATTTTTTCAGTTCTTCGTTAATCATCGCATTACCGCCATATTTCACCACGATGATTTTATCCTGCCATTTTTCAAGACAAGCGGTTGATTTTTCTAGTAAATTTGCGAATTGGTTGATTTCTTGTAGTTGCATATTTTCCTCTCTATATAGTTCCCCTCTTTAGAAAAGAGGGATTAGGGGAGATTTGATTATGATACTAAATTTCTAACCCCGAAACTTCATCCCTACCCAACATAATATTCATACACTGCACCGCCGCCCCCGAAGCCCCTTTGCCTAAATTATCAAAACGGGCGGCGAGGAGAATTTGGCTTTCGTTGCCATAGACAAAAATCTCAAGGTTGTCTTTGCCAGAAAAAGCATTGGCAGAGAGCATACCGTATTCGGGTAAATCTTGGAAAGGGTGAACACTAATCAATGGGTTGCCTTTGTAGTAATCGCTTAACAGATTTGCAATTTCTTCGCCGGATTTGACCGCTTGTAACGCGGAAATTGGCAATGGTATAGTAACCAGCATTCCGCTATAGTAATCTGCTACTACAGGGGTGAAAATCGGCGGGTTTTGCATTAGCGTTAAGGCTTGCATTTCAGGTAAGTGTTTATGTTTTAAAGCGAGACCATAAACACGTGGGGCGCCAAAAGCCTCTGGTCGCTCTGGGTTTTGGTAATCAGCGATCATTGATTTACCGCCACCTGAATAGCCAGTCAATGAATGGCAACTGAGCGGATAATCTGCCGGCAGCATGCCTTTTTCAATCAATGGGCGAACTAAGGCAATATAGCCGGTGGCGTGGCAACCCGGCACAGCAACACGGTTGGCGTGTTCAATTTTTTCACGTTGTCCGCTTAATTCGGCAAAGCCATACACCCACTCAGGATTGACTCGATGGGCGGTGGAAGTATCGCAAATACGGGCATTTTTCGGGACATTTGCCACTAATTCTTTTGAGGCTTCATCCGGCAGGCAGAGGAAAGTTAAATCTGCTTCTGCTACTTTAGCTAAACGTGCATTTAAATCTTTGCGTTGTTCTTCAGGCAAGGTTAATAACTCAATATCCTCTGCTTGATTTAAACGTTCGTGAATGCGTAGCCCTGTTGTGCCAACAGCCCCGTCCACAAAAATTTTATATTTGCTCATTCAACATCCTTTTCTTTTTATCTTGATAAAATTGACCTTAGTCTAAGCCGATTCTGGCGAAAACTCAAGCTTATTTTTGAATAAATATTCACTTAAATTGACTTAATATTCAATATTGCGATAAAAAAATCCCTAACAAAGATTGTTAGGGATAATAAGACTAACTTAATTAAAATTTATCCAGTTCTAGCTTTAGGGCTTTTACATTCGCCTTTTGGTAAGCAGGATGATGTTCTACTTGCTTGAGATAACGAACGATATTTGGGTAATTTGCCATATCTACATACTTTCTACCCCATTGCAATGGAAAACAAAGCGAAAAATCCGCTCCCGTAAGCTCTTCACCTACAATCCATTTTTTACCGACCAAAGCTTGTTCTATATGATTAAAATAAAGTGGCGTTTGTGTTTTGGCATAATCACCGAAAGCACCAAGCTCAGAACGACTAGCAATCATACCAATAAGGTTAGCGGAGAAAAGAGAGGCTGAAATCGAAAGCCAATAATGATACATTGAGTAAGCATTCGTCTGACGCATTGGCTCTAACCGACCATTTCCATAACGGTCAATCAAATATTGAATAATCGCATTCCCCTCAGAAAGCACTAAATCGCCATCTTGCAATACAGGAGCCTTACCGAGTGGATGCTGTGCTTTCAATTCAGCCGGAGCAAAACCACTCTCTTCGCGATGATAAATTTTCAGTTCATAATCCAACCCTAATTCTTCCAATAACCACACAATCCGGTGCGAGCAAGAGTTGTTGAGATAATGTAAAATTATCATAGTTTGTTCCTTTTTAAATAAAAAGTACGGTCAATTCTTGCAAAGTTTTGCGAAAAATCGACCGCTTGTCAATTAGATATTCAAAGGGGTATGCTCTCGTCCTTTTACAGGAGGTAGCCAGTTTCCACCATCGCAGTTATATTGCCAGAGCAGATCCGGATAGCCGTAGTGGTCAGCACGTTCAGGGTCAAATTCGCTTTCAATCTCGCCATAGCGTTTTTCTTGCAATAGTGTAGCGATATTTGGGTTGAGCATCACCGCTTTCCCCAATGCCAAAAACTCGCAAAAACCGGTGGAAAATGCCTGTTCAATTGCTTCGCCCGTCAGCAAGTTACCTACCCCGATCAGCGGTAATTTTCCGCCAATGCGAGCGTGAATTTGCTCAATACGGGTTTTGCTTTCGTCTGCTCCACGGCGGGCTTTATTGTAGAAATCCCACAGCGAAACGTGCAGATATTGCAACGGTTTTTCGACCAACGCATCCAGCAAATCAAAGGTATCTGCCATCGTTAAACCGTTCTCGCCCGGCTCTTCCGGCGAAAAACGATAGCCGATAATAAAATCCGGCTTGGCGTGTTTTTCACGCACCGCAGTAACCGCATCCACAATCGCCAATGGAAAACGCAGACGGTTTTCAACGCTTCCGCCCCATTCATCAGTGCGTTGGTTAAACTCTCGTGAGAAAAACTGCTGAATTAAATAGCCGTTCGCCCCGTGAATTTCCACGCCGTCAAAGCCTGCACGGATTGCCAAATCGGTTGCATTGGCAAAGGCTTGAATTAAATCGTGAATTTCTTGTACAGTCGCTGAACGCGTGCCGGTTTCGGTGTGATCGCTTGCCGAGATTTTGTCGCTGCCGTTTAAATCTTTAATGGCGTGAATACCGCCGTGATGAATTTGTAACACCGCTTTCGCCCCCTGATTTTTCAGGATTTGAGCGGTTTCGGCAAGGCTGGCTAAATGGCTTTCGTCAATCGCCGCTGGTTGCCCGAAAAACGCTTTACCGCCGTCTGCAACCAGAGTCGCCGCCGTGATAAAAATACCCATATTTTCGGCACGGTTGCTGATAAATCGGCGTTCTTGTTCGCCCAACGTGCCGTCCGGGGTAGAACCTAAATGGGTCATCGGGGCAACCACAAGGCGGTTTTTGATTTCTACATTGTTATTAAACGTATAAGGGGTAAATAAATTTGTCATCGTTTTCTCCTAAAAAAGTACGGTTGATTTTTGCAAATTTTTGCAAGAAATCAACCGCTTGTTCATTACCAGTGCAATTTCGCACTTTCTTCCACAGGCACACGCCCCAGATGGTGTTTGTTTTGCATTGCGTCCCAATCAGGATAGCCAAATGAAATCGCGTGCAACAATTTGTAATCGCTTGAAATGCCTAGCTCTTCACGCACATCATCGGCAAACATCGCCAACGCTAATTGCGGAATACCACCAAAGCCACGAGCCGTTAAAGAAAGCAGGAAAGTTTGCGAATACATACCGACATCGCTGGCGATATTCACATCGTGTCCGTCAATCGCCGGCATAAACAAAAATGCCATATGTGGTGCACCGTAGCCGATGATGTTGTCATCATAAACCACTTGGCGACCTGCTTTATCTTCACGGGCAATGCCGTAGCTGGTGGTGAAAACGTGGGAATACTGATTACGCCAACGTGGTTCGTAGTCGCCTTTGTATTTACTTTGGTCAAATTCAAAATCAGCTTGGTTAATACCTTGAGCGAAAGTTACTTGGAAACGTTTTTTCAAGCGTTCTAAGGTTTCGCCGGAAGCAACGTGAACCAACCAAGGTTGGGTATTACACGCAGACGGGGCATTTTGTGCATCGGCAAGAATCTGTTTAATCTCTTGCTCCGTCATCGGGGTCTGTAAAAATTTACGGATTGATTGGCGTGTTTTAACTGTTGTTTCAAAATCTAACATAGCTGTTCCTCTTATCATTTTTATAAATCAAATGACTGAACAACATTAACGTGTAAACGCACATCAACATTGCCACGCGTTGCATTTGAATATGGGCAAACCTCGTGAGCTTTTTCAATCAAGGTTTTCGCCTCATCCAAACTTAATCCTTCAACAGTAATAGTAATATCTAAATCTAATGCAAACGCACCATTTGTTTTTTGACCAATACCGACTCCTACTGTTGTGCTGGATTTACTTGGTTTAATGCCTAAAGTTGGAGCAACGTGGTTCATTGCACTGTCAAAGCAGGCAGCATAACCCATTGCAAAAAGTTGCTCCGGGTTAGTACCAACCTTACCGCTTTCGTTTTGAAAACCGACTAGATCAAAACCGATTGAGCCGTCATCGACTTGAGTACGTCCATCACGACCGCCTGTTGCAGTGGCTGATGTATGGTAAAAAATTTTCATTGTATTATTTCCTTAAAAGTGATTGAAATGTAATGGCTGAATTATGCCTTATTTTTTACTTTTAAGAATGCTTGATTTTCTATAAAATTTGCCTAATTTTCTAAATATTGAAACATTATGCAAAATCGTGAAACTCTTCTACATTCCATTTTCCAACTTTCGCCTAAAAATGAAATTTGGCGAACGCCTATTCCAGGTTTAACCATTTATGCTGCCGATCGCTCAAGCGTTACAAAGGGTTATATTCAAGATCCGAGCTTATGTGTAGTAATGTTAGGCGAACGACAAATTTGCACCAATGGGCAATGCCAAGTCTTCGGGCACAATGAAATGATGTTTTGTCCCGTTAATTTACCTGTTACAACACTCAACATTAATGTGCCTGAAAATAGCGATTATCTTTCTCTTTCTTTGCGGATTGATTTTGATTTGGTTGCTCGCACAATGGCACAATTACCCGATGTTAAAATCAGCGGTGTTTCTGTCAATCAAACAAAATGGCAGTTAATTGAAGAGATTGATGACTGTCTGTTAAGGCTGCTTAATTTGCTTTATTTTCCAAAAAGGATAGATTTTATTGCACCATTGATTTTGCAAGAACTCTATTTTTATTTACTACAATCTCCGCAAGGCAATGCGTTACGTTCTTTAGTGGTTCAAGAGGGAAAAATCCATAAAATTGCGAAAGCAGCTCAATATTTAGAACAACATTATTTAGAAAACGTGAATATGGGCGAGTTAGCTAAAGAGGTGGGAATGAGTGTGGCTGGGTTTTACGCTCATTTTAAAAATATAACCTCAATGACCCCATTACAATATCAAAAATCACTACGACTTAATATGGCGAGGGAAAAATTACAAGCAGGAGTGAGTGTAAGCGAAGTGGCTTATGAAAGTGGTTATGAAAGCCCAAGCCAATTTAGCAGAGAATATAAAAGGCAGTTTGGTAGTAGCCCTAAAGGAAAATAACAAGCGGTCAAATTCTGCAAATTTTTTGCAAAATTTAACCGCTTGCCATAGTTAATTTAAAAACTGAGACTTATTGTTTGTCGCCAATCAGTACAGACTCTAACGCAATTTCAATCATTTCATTGAAAGTTAATTGACGCTCTTCCGAACTGGTTTGCTCGCCTGTACGAATATGGTCTGAAACGGTACAAATCGCTAATGCTTTCGCTCCATATTCCGCTGCTACCGCATAAATACCCGCAGCTTCCATTTCCACGCCTAAAATGCCGTATTTTTCCATCACATCAAACATTTCAACATCCGGGCTATAGAATAAGTCTGCTGAGAATAAATTCCCTACTCGAACATTCACGCCTTTTTGTTGTGCCGCTTGATATGCTGCTAATGTCATTTCAAAGTCTGAAATGGCGGCAAAATCATTATCACGGAAGCGAATACGATTGACTTTAGAATCGGTACAAGCACCTGAACCAATGATAACATCACGAATGCGAACATCGCTACGCACTGCACCACAAGAGCCGACACGAATAATTTTTTTCACACCATATTCCGTAATTAACTCTTTAGCATAAATCGAACAAGATGGAATACCCATACCGTGTCCCATCACAGAAATGCGACGACCTTTATAAGTACCGGTGTAACCTAACATATTGCGTACATTAGTTACTTCCTTAACATCTTCTAAAAAGGTTTCAGCAATATATTTTGCACGAAGCGGATCACCCGGCATTAATACAACGTCTGCAAAAGCACCTTCAGGTGCGTTAATGTGTGGAGTTGCCATTTTATTTTCCTCTTATGATGAATAATTAATAACCTTGAACAGCTTGTTGCTGCTCGCCTTTTAATGTTGCTAACAGATTACCTAATAGACTTGATGCACCAAAACGGAAATGTGAGCAATTAACCCAATCCGAGCCTAAAATGGAACGAGCTAAAGCTAGATATTCCGCTGCTTCTTCGCTGGTTTTTACCCCACCGGCGGCTTTAAAGCCAACGGTTTCCGCCACGCCTAAATCACGAATAGTTTCAAGCATAATACGAGCCGATTCAAGCGTTGCATTTACTGCCACTTTACCTGTGGAAGTTTTGATGAAATCTGCCCCGGCACGAATTGAAATTTCACTTGCTTTACGAATGAGTTCTTCTGATTTTAACTCGCCCGTTTCAATAATCACTTTAAGTAAAACATTCTTCTCTTGGCATACCGCTTTAGCCTGTTTAACTAATTCAAAACCAATCTGTTCATTACCTGCAATTAACGCTTTATAAGGGAATACTACATCAACCTCATCTGCTCCATAAGCCACCGCAGCTTTGGTTTCTGCAACCGCAATGTCAATATCATCATTGCCGTGTGGGAAGTTAGTAACAGTCGCAATTTTTACTTGCTCAATACCTTGTGCTTTCAAGGTTTTGCGTGCAATCGGTACAAAGCGAGGATAAACACATACTGCTGCCGGTGTACCAAAATCGGTTTTAGCCTGCTCACACAGTGCGATAACTTTTTCGTCTGTATCATTGTCATTTAATGTAGTGAGATCCATCAAAGAAAGTGCAATCTCAGCTGAATTTTTTAGACTCATACGATTCTCCTTTTTAATTAAATGAATGATTCAGTAAATTTTTATAAAAATCTGACCGCTTGTAAATAGACAAATTTCAAGCAACCGTTTACGTTAGATAAAAAAATATAAAACCACTATTTCTAGTGGTTTTATTCATTATTCAGATTATAAAACTGCACCGCCTAAGCCGATAAATAAGCCTGCAATAGTCGCACTCATTAAGTTCGCCAGTGAACCTGCAATTACGGCTTTAATACCAAGTCGTGCAATATCGCCACGGCGATTTGGAGCCATTGCACCAATACCACCGATTAAAATAGCAATAGAACTGAAGTTAGCGAAACCACAAAGTGCAAAAGTAATAATTGCGATGGTTTTATCGCTTAACTGAATGGCTGATTCAGGTGCTAAATATTTTGCAAACTCTAAGTAGCCTACAAATTCATTAACCGCTAATTTTAGACCAATCATCTGCCCTGCAATTTCAGCTTCTTCCCAAGGAACGCCAATTACCCAAGCAAGAGGTTTAAATATCCAGCCAAAAATTTGACCTAAGTTTAATGAGTCATAGCCGAACCAGCCACCAATACCACCTAAAATACCATTCACTAAGGCAATTAACGCTACGAAAGCAATCAACATCGCCCCTACGTTTAAGGCTAGTTGCATACCTGATGACGCACCTGAAGCAGCTGCATCAAGAATATTAGCTGGTTTTTCTAAATCAACTGCCTCTAACTCATCACGGAACGTTTCTGTTTGTGGCACCATAATTTTCGCAAATAATAAACCTGCCGGAGCTGCCATAAATGATGCTGCAATTAAGTAGGTTAATGGTACGCCCATTCCTGCATAACCTGCCATTACTGAACCGGCAATAGAAGCTAAACCACCCGACATAATCGCAAAGAGTTCAGATTCAGTCATTTTGCTGATAAAGGGTTTTACCACAAGTGGAGCTTCGGTTTGACCAACGAAAATATTCGCCGCTGCAGACATAGATTCAGCTTTAGATGTACCTAACGCTTTTTGTAATAAGCCACCTAAAATGCGGATTACCCATTGCATTACCCCGATGTAATAAAGCAATGAAATTAATGCCGAGAAGAAAATAATCACAGGAAGCACACGGAAAGCAAAGACAAAACCGCCACCGCCAAACACTTCAAACATTTTGTCGCTGACTAAGCCACCAAATAGGAATGAAATACCTTCATTACCATAAGAAATAACTTTAGAAACACCGCTTGCCATTGCATTTAATGCATCACGACCTGCCGGCACATAAAGCACCAATGCCGCAATTGCAATTTGCAACGCTAACGCACCTAATACCGTACGCACATTTATTGAACGTTTGTTGTTTGAAAATAAAAATGCGATGAATAGTAAAACAATAATGCCTAAAAGGCTGTTAAGAGTACCCATAGAACCTCTAATTATAAATTGATTAAAAAAGGTGGCGATACTATACCTATTTTTGCGTAAAAAATCTTGTAAAAAATGCAATTATCTATAATTGAAATCGGTAAAATATATATTATTGTGTTTTACAAGCGGTATAATTTTAGTTAATTTTTACTAATACTTTAAATTGAAGGATTATAGGAGAGAAAATATGCAAAACATTCGTGAAATCTATTTAGCGGGCGGCTGCTTCTGGGGCGTAGAGTCTTTTATGCAACGAATTAAAGGCGTGGTAAAAGCTCAATCAGGTTATGCTAACGGTAATACAGACAACCCTACTTACCAAGATGTGTGTGCAGGCAGCGGACACGCTGAGGTAGTAAAAGTAACTTATGATGCTGACCAAATCAGCTTAGCAAAATTATTGGATTACTTCTTTAAAGTGATTGACCCGGTGAGCATTAACCAACAAGGTGGCGACATCGGTATCCAATACCGTACAGGCATTTATCATACCGATCCGCAAGATCTGCCTGTGATTAACCAAGCCTTAAGCGAGCTACAAACTCAATTCGATAAACCGTTAGCGGTAGAAAATCAAATGTTAGAACAATATTTCCCTGCCGAAGAATATCATCAAGAATACTTGGTTAAAAACCCAACGGGTTATTGTCATATTGATATTCAGTTGATGAATGAGATTTTGAAGAATCAGTAACATCACTAAACATTAGGGGTTTCACCCCTAATTTAAAAGCTCTTTTCAAATAATACTGTAATTTGCTTATCTGTATAAGAATAGAGGCTTGCTAAATTACTTTGTTGCTTTTTCCATACAATATTCAGTTTAGGCGTAATGCCCCATAAATACCAATCTCGTTTCCAAAATTTAGCATTCACACTATAGATTTTATCTTGTCTGATTTTATTGAGAGGAATAATCCCTACGAGTATCGCCTCATCGTGAAATTTTCGGTGGGTAAATGAAAAACTCAACTGACTAGAAATTCCCCATTGATATTCTTGTAACCAGCCTAAGCGAATATTTTTGCTTGTTGAGCCATACTGTTTTTCTCGCGTATTTTCTTTTGATATTGTCCCCCCAACATAAAATAATTGTTTAGGATTAGGCAACCAAAGTAAAGTATTGGAGAAAGCTTTTATATTACCGGCTTGCAAATTTTCATCAAAAAACGACCGCTTTTCAAATGATAAAACCGTCTGATTTTTCCATTGATTAGAGATAGCAAAATCATAACTAAATTGAAGCCCATTAGACCAATGAAAAGACCTATTACCAAACCAACGTTTATCATAAAAAGGCTGAATACGTAGTGTTTTATCTGATTTTTTATAGGCATAACCTAGCAGAAGGCGATTAGATACATCATCAAAACGGTGATTATCCCAGTAAATTTTGCCAGTTGCTTCATTTCGAAAGCTCAAATAGTGAGAATTAAATAAATTAAAATCTTTTGCTACATCCACATTAAAAACAAAGCCATTAGCTTTCTGTGGTAACATCGTTTCGTTTTTAATAAAACCCGTATTTTCAATCTGTGGCTGGTGAGATACATTCGCTACATTATCCGTTTTAAGATAAGAAAAATTCAGGTCAAATTGCCATTCATTACGTTGATTTATCGCCTCTAAATAAGCCTCAATTTTTTGGTAAGCTACTCCGGGCAAATCAGGAACACTCTTTACTTTATCAAATTGCAACTTAGCTTCGTTATCTTGCTTATCTGCAAATAAGGCAACCGCAAGCTCCATACGCATTGAATTTAATTCCGGCTTTTGACTAATGATATTCCTATAAATAGAAATTGCTGTTTGGTAATCTTGTTGAATAAAGGCAGACTTCGCTTTTGCATAAGCGATTACAGTAGGATCTGCATTTTCTTGTTGTTTATAATCTTTCAGTAGAATTTGGATCTTTTTAAATTCTTGTTGGTAAATCGCTTGTTTTAGCTGTTCTTCAAGTTTGAAATGATTTGCTAATACCATTTGAATACTGAAAAAGGCAAGCAATGAAATACAAAATCGCATAATTGAGTGAGAATAATAAAAGAAAGAAGTCAGGTATCTCTACCTGACTATAAATAGAATTAATAGCGAATACCGCCGAAAGAAGTATCATAAGAAGGAGCTTTAGGAAATTTCACTAAGCCCGCTGCTTCTTTCGCCCCTTGACCAAATAACGCCCCTTCATAAGTGCCCTTCTCTAAAAGCGTACTTGCCTCGCCATTGAATTTTGAACCATTTAATGATGTTTCGTGCAAGGTAATATCTTGAACTCTACCATCATTTAACAGTGAGTATTCAATTTTTCCATCTACAGTTTTACGGTCAAAATCCACATTCAACGTAGTTTTACCACCTTTAGATACCTCGCCAGTTGCACCACTTAACCAATAAGAATCACCGAAATAAGTTGCTGTTCCAGACGGAAGTTGAGTAGCTTCTGTACCTTGATAACGTAATTCTCTTACCGTTTTCGCATCATTGATCCAAACCCCATAGAATGAGTCATTTTGGTTTTTACCATAGAATTCACCTCCAACGGTTTTACCTGCTACATCACCTTTTGGACTATTGGTTAAATCAACCTTAGTACCATCTGGGGTTTCAGCTTTTCCGCTACCACCGCCACCACCACAAGCGGTTAATAAAACAGATAAAGTTGCAACTGAACAAAAAAGTAGTTTTTTCATAGTAACCTCTAATTTAAATAAGTAAAAAATACATTAAATACTCAATAGATAAGTATTTAAGCAAATTATTACTTATTTATTACTCTGTTTTCAAGTGAAAAAATCACGAAAATATCAATAAATGAGTAATTTTAGGTAAAGAGTGAAAAATGGCACAGTTGCTTGCGGTAGAAGTAGATAAGTTAATTGGGAAACGAGTTCAAGAAAAGCGTAAAGAATTAGGTTATTCCGCTGAAAAATTAGCCGAATATATCGGCTTATCTCAACAGCAACTTTCACGCTATGAGCGGGGTGCAAGTAAAATAAATGTAGCACATTTAATTGATATTGCCATTTTCCTTAAAACACCGATTAGTTGGTTTTTCCAAGACTGTATGCCGAAAGATGCTCTTTTAGATGAGGTAAAACTCAGCGAGTTAGATAAGAAATGGGAACAGCTTCCTTTAATGCAAAAGGAAGCTGTGATGATTTTTTTAGATAATATAGCCAGCTATTATAAATAGAACAAATTCACTTTCTCAACAATCCATAAACGGCTTTAAGCATAGAAAGCGGCAATAAACGTGGAATTGCTCGCATTAAGAAAATACCAAACCCTGAAATTGGGTCGTGGATTTGGCAACGATTTTTCAATTTATATAAACGCCATTCTGCTTCCGCCTGAGCTTTGCCACGGCGTCTACCGACCATTCCGTTGCCTACTCTCGCATACACTAACAAATCAGGTAAATTCGCCACTTGTTTAAATTGAGCGATGAGTTTGATCCACAAATAGTAATCTTCTTGTAGATCTTGATATCCCCCCACTTCTAATACTTTCGATTTTTGATATGCCACCGTCATATGGTTAAACGGACAACGCTTACGGGTAAATTTAATAATTTCTTCTGCTGTGGTCGGCACATTACGATAAGCCACAATATCGTTAATATCTTGTCCAAATTCGGCAATTTGCCCGCCAAAAATGACGACTTCAGGATTTTTCTCAATAAATGCCACTTGCTTTGCAAAACGATCTGGCAAGCAAATATCATCGGTATCCATTCTGAAAACCCACTCATTTGCACAATGGTTCAAACCATCATTTAAAGTTTTACCCAAGCCACGATTTTGAGGGAATTTCACCGCTTTTATCGGTAAAATTGCACTATATTCTTCTACAATCGCTTCTAATTCAGACGTAACAGCCCCATCAAAACAGATGACGATTTCATCTGCTTGATGAGTTTGAGCTTTCAGGCTGTCAAAACATTCTCTTAAATATTGCGGCTGTTCTTTAATGTATAACGACATTAAAACGGAAAATTTCATTAAATAAACCTTTTTAAATTAATCGCCAATTTCGGCGAAATAAGAATTACAAGGGAAATAATCAGCGATTTAATATTTTTCGTCTGTTTAAACATTTCAAAATAATAACCTGCTGCCTTGCGAGATAAATTCATAATATGCGGATAACTTAAAATATAAAGTGAATTTAATTTAAAATTTTCCGCCTGTTCAGGCGTTTGAATATAGGTTTGTTTTATATACTCAATCGCTTTTTCGGTATTTGTGGTATCCGTTGAAACGCTAGAACGCTTGGTGTGGAAGGTGCAATAAGTTAATGCCTTATCCACATAAAGTGGCTCAAAAGTCGGCTCTTCCAATAATTTCAACAAGAAATCGTAATCTTCCAGTGATCGCAAGCGGTCAGATAATCCGCCAATTTTGCAAAAGAGTTCTTTTTTCAAGCCAATCATCGGCATACCACCAATTTTATTTGCTTTCAGAATATTCTCTTTCGTCAGTTCACTTTTATGCTTAAAGGGTGAAGTTACATAAGTAAAGCCTTCGTTTACCATTTCACATTTTGCAGGGTGGTAAATAAAATTCGCAGCTGGATTTTGACTAATTTCTTGCGTCAATCGTTCGCATTTTTCAGACATAAAGCGATCGTCATCGTCTAAAAACAGCAACCATTCTCGGCTTGCGTGATTTGCCCCCACATTACGGCTTTGTGCTGCTCCCACATTTGGGTTATTACGAATAACCTTTACCTCAAAAGGATACTCTTCATTGACGCTAACAGGGGTTTTGGAGCAATCATCAACAATCACGACTTCAAAATTATAAAGCGTTTGTTGCTTTAAACTTTCCAGCAATGCCTTAATTTCTTCATTACGATTATAAGAAGGCACAATAATACTAAACATTTTTTGCCTCTTTGTTGTTGCAAAATAATATTAAATTTCGACCGCTTGTACCGAATAAGGATAAAAACATTAATAAGACAAACATAATCCCCGGATAAGCGAAGGTATCGGCTTTAATATTTAAAATAGCAAGCATACCAATAGTCGATAAAGTAAAAATCCAGCTTCCTCCAAACCAATTTATTGCTACTTTCCGCACAAAATAAGCAGTAAATGCAAAACAAACTAACATATAACTCAAACCACCGTATAACACTTGGCGAATATAGCCTGAGTCTGAACCGCCATAATAACCGCCTGTTTCGGTATAATATAAACCATCACCGGAAATAAATTGGCTAAGGGTTGGAATAAATAAGTGGTTTTTCACTAAATTATCGGTGGAAGAACTCACCTTACCTGTGCCGGATAATAAATTAATTACAGGCTCTAGTGCGTGTTCCACATAACGATTTTCAGGGAAAACAATAGCTAAAAATAGAATTAATATCGTAAAGGCTATTAATGGCAATAAGTATTTCCATTTAAAATAAAGAGCAATACTAATTATCGATATTAATAAAAATGTTCTCCCTGAAATTAGCCCAACACATAAAATTAAAAATAAAAACCACTCATTTATTGAATCCGTTTTTTTATTATAAGCTAATAAAAAATGCAGTAACATTAAGTAGAAAATACTTAATTGGAAAAAAGCAGATGAGGTAATATTATAAAGTCTGTATTCCTGCTCAGAACCAAAAAAACGCGGCATCATTGCGTTACTGGACAATAGAAAATCCACCATAAATGGTATACCTAATAATGCAGCCACACCACAAATCCATTGAATACCAATGCCGATTTTGAGATCACGAACAAATAAAGATTTACCATTTTCCGTTCGATAAAAAATATTATAAACTGCAATACCAAAAATAAATAAAATTAACATTTTGACATACATTGCCAATACGCCAATTTCTTTCGTACCGTTAATGAGAAGCGGAATAACACTAAAGCCAATCAATGCAAAAATTGCAATCAAACTGTCTTTCGGAATAATAATTCCGTTGGATTTTCCTTTAACAACTTGGAAAGCTAAATAACCACAAGCCAATAATCCTACCACAAATGCCATTCGCAAAAAGTGGAAGAACCAAGGATCGTAAATATAAAATAAATTAAACAGTGCTGACATTACAAACCTATTACAAATTTTAAGAAAGATTACGTTTGATCGCTAATATTTTTTTAAATGGATATTTAACCAGCTTTTTGAATAAGTTATTATTAAGTGAACCACGTAAATCTTCTAAATTACTGATTAATACAGGGTTTTCAATCGCCATTAATGGGCGAACAATTAACACATCTAATTTGAATTCATTACCAAATAAAATAAAATCATCAGCAAGCCAGTAAGGGCGAGTTGTTGAGCATTGTGCTAAAAACTTGCAAGCGGTCGATTTTTTAATTAAATATGCAACTGTGCCGGCAAAATAATTACGATAAGAATAAGCATATTTATATTGGCTATCGCCAATCTGTTTTTGTAAAAAACCAAAAGTAGTTGGATAATTAATTTCTAATTCCACGTCATCAAAAGTTGGGATTTTGGATTGTCCGACTAGAATAATATCTGCTGTCAAATTTTGTACTAATAAAGCCTCAATATGTTTTTGGAAATCTTGAGCAAATAACGCATCATCTTCACAGACAAGGCAGTAATCATTATTTTCAATAGTATTATCTTCTGCTATTTTTTGATAAACCGCCAAATGGCTTAACGTACAGCCAACTTCGCCTTTCGTGGTTTTTCGCCCATAATGCTGCTCGAATTTAGCTAAATCAAAATGCGTATTCAAAGCGTCCCAATCTCTACTCATTGTATTAATGGCATTAAAAATTTCAAAATCAAGCGTATTGGGTTGAGAAAAGAAAAGCTCGCGTCTTTTCACATCTTTTTCTAATGAAATTAAATATTTTTTCATTTTATTCTCGAATATCAATTATTTTAATGCCTAATTTTTCAAAAAGCTCATAAGTTTCAATATAGGCTGGATTATCTACCTCTACCCTTAAAGCAACAACTTCAATATTTGGACTTTTATTCAAAATATTAATTACGGCACTGCTAAAGTAGGTATAAACTCGGCATTTTTTATGGCTAAACTCTTGAAAGATATAATCTTCTAAAATCAAATTGGTATCAATATATTCCACATTACTGAGTTTATATTTTTCTCTTGGGTGTGGTAAGTAGAGATCAACATCAAATGCTTTAATTACCTTCTCTGCTAACGCAATATTTTTCTCATCTTCTCGTTCAAAAATTGGCTGACCGAGTAGAATATTAAAAACCTTAGAAGTTTCTAATTCTGATCCGGATAATTCATTCTTATTAATAAGATCCACATAAACCGTATTTTTAATAATATTTGGGAAACCTTGATAAATCGTATAATGCGTTTTAGATAAATTTTTCAGTTTTTCCAAACTGTATTTATTGCCTAAAAACATATTAATTAATTTACGATTTAGTCCTATATTTTCTTCTTTATAGAAAATACTACTTGGAACAACATTTGCTGCACCATCATCAAAGGTATTCAGTACATTAAATTTAATCGCACTGAGTAGAAACTGAATTTCTAATTCATTAATATTTGCGAGAAATACTTTATTAAATTGTTTACCACCAAAGGTTGATTTTAAATAGAGAATTTCTTTAAGTAATTGAATTCGTTCACTATGTTGCTGCATTGCAAAAAATTGCTGGCATTTTTTCCTTAAACGAGCTTGGTAGAAATCAAATTTCGCATTTTTGACGGTTGAGAGCATTACCCCAAAAAATGCCTCATTTGGGTGCATTTCAATAATTTTCTCTGCAATCAGCACTTGCAAAGGAGTGCAACAAATAATTAAATTCATACGGTTTTTCCTACCCTTGCCGTCATTACATAAAGAATTGGAATAATTACAATTGCTCCAATAATAGCGGCAAAAGGAATATATTCTATTTGAGTAAAAGTTAAAGCGAATAATGCCACCAAATAGAAAATGGTCGATAAAATAGAACAAAGTGAAATCAGTTTATTTTTGCCATAAAAAAACAAATAATTCACTAAAATTAGATAAGGCACAACGAGCATTGTCGCAATTAAAAATAGGATTATATAATATTTTGTGCCTACAAATTGGTTACCTAAAATCCAAACCACTACTTCTTCAGGAATAAACCACATCACGAGTGCCGGAATTGGTACTGTAAATAAGGCATAAAACGCCCATTTGTGGATATGGCTCACATTAATTTTTTTCTGTT
Organism: Mannheimia indoligenes; assembly: GCF_036880405.1. Lineage (NCBI taxonomy): Bacteria > Pseudomonadati > Pseudomonadota > Gammaproteobacteria > Pasteurellales > Pasteurellaceae > Mannheimia > Mannheimia indoligenes. The sequence goes on from NZ_JBAJJM010000009.1 coordinate 29,573, forward strand.
TTAGTGCTTCATAAAAATAAGGAAGTGTCGCTTTATTTAAGGCTTGAATAACAATGGCTAAAATAAATGCAATTTGTGCCCCCATTGCATACAAGCCTAAATCAGCTTCACTAAATTTATGGAAAATAAAAATACGGTCTAACTGCCCTTTTAAGAAAATACTGGAATGGTGCAAAATCAACGGTAAACCAAAACCCATCAAATAAAAGAATGCGATCTTATAATGAGCAATACTAAATTTTTTCATTTTGCTTTTTTTCGCATAAAGCAGATAAGCGATGAAAAACACTAACGCATTACTGATTAAAATCGCTAAAATCCGTTTTTCAACTAAATCCGTTTCAAAATATTCCATCATTGCAACGGTAATAACTGCCGAAAAGATAGCTGACATTAGCTGAATAACCGTATAAGAAACCGCCTGTTTTTGGCATTGCCTAACACTTAATTGCACATTCAAAAAGGATTGGAACATTGCCCCAATCGCCACATAAGCAATAATTTCTGACTTGAAATACCAACAACCCAATAGAATAAGCGAGCTTGCCAAAAGAGTATATAAATAGCCTGTCGTCAGCACTAAATTGAGCGAACGTTTACCGTAGAAATAAAAATAACGAGCTACAGCCCCATCTTGGCTAAGCCCGATAAAAATGACAAACAAGGCAGAGAAAGTTTGGTAATAGGAAAGCTCGCCATAGCCTTCTACCCCCAATTTTCGAGAGAAGTAAGGTAAGAGCAAGAAAGGAATTGACTTAGAAGCCAATTCCCCGATTAAGTAAATAACGCTGTCTTTAATTGCTTTCATAATTGCAAAATTTTGTCCATTTTCGACCGCTTGTTAAAAGCTCACATCATAAAATCCTTTCGGCTGACTGTTTTTGCTATCGGCTAAGAATTTTTTGATTGCATTGTAAGCCTTTTCCATTGCGTTGTCTTGAAAATATGGATTTTTCATTTCAGGCAATCTGTCTTGGAACTCGGCAGAAATCAATTTACTAATGCCTTCAATGATGGATTTTTCATTGCTTTCTACATCAATTACCGTTTCTCCACGCACTCTTCCTTGCTGACGATTGCCGATATTAATCGTTCCAACCCCACAGCTTGGTGCTTCAATTAAGCCTGATGAACTGTTACCAATTAAACCTTGAGAATATTTAATCAATGCCAAATATTCTTCCGGCTTCACGGAAGTGAAAAACTTAAACTGATTTTCATCAGTATAGGCTTTAAAGCAGGCGTAAATTTGCTCAGAATTAGTATCCGAATTTGAGCCGATAAACACAAATTGGTATTTATTTTTAAATTGCTCAAAAGCATTTAGCAACGCATCAATTTGATCTAATACCGACACATCTGTCAATGTTTCAGGGTGGAAAACCACTAAGAAATACGGTGTATTTGGAACACCTAATTGCTCTACCAACTCCGCTTTGGTTGGTAATACTAAATCTAAACTATTTTCTGCCCCAAGCGAGCCTGTATTGACCACATTTTCAGGCAATTCTCCCATTTGGATAACACGCTGTCTATATTCTTCCGTTGAAGTTAAATGTAGTTTAGACATTTTAGTAATGCAATGGCGAATAAATTCATCGTAATTACCTAAGGTTTGCTCACCACCGTGTAAATGAATGAGCGGAAGATTGTGCATTGCAGCCGCCGTTGCTACCGCTAACATTTCATAACGATCACCCAATACAATAACTGCATCATATTTATGTTGCTGGAAATGCTGACCAAATCGGTCTAAACATTCCGCCATAGAATGAATAATGGTTTGGTTATTTTCGCTATTTAAGGTAAGTGGTATACGAGCGGTAATGTCAAAACTATCTTGCTCAATCACAGTTACTGTGTTGCCATATTGCGGATCAAGGTGCATAGCGGTTACAACAAGTGAGAAATTAATCTCCGGATCTTGTTCTAATTTCTTTAATAAACGCTTAACAATGCCATATTCAGCACGCGATCCTGTAATATATGCGATATTTTTCATTTACTTTAATTCTTCTTCCAAAATAGCGGTTAATTTTTCGTAACCTTTTGCATTTAAATGTAAGCCGTCATTACTATAATTTAAATCTAACTTACCGTATTTATCACTAAAGGCTTTATCCAACGCAATCCATTTTACTGATAAATTATCTTTCAAATATTGATTTAACAAACGGATATCATCATTATTGCGATCTATTCTAAATGCGGTCGGCGTAATTTCTAAGAATGAAATCTCAATATCTGCACGGATTGCTTTTAATTGGCTAATTAAATGATTAATATCCATTAGGACTTGCTCATCACTCCATCCTTTATACACAATATCATTTGTACCAAGCATCAATACGACTTCTTTTGGTAACTCTGAAATGAGTCCTTTGTCTAAAATCAGTTCACTATATTGTTTAGTAGAGATACCTGCAATACCTAAATTATTAACTGATTTTCCATTTAAAGATTCAATATTCCAATAATCTAAAATAGAATGCCCAATTAAAGTAATCTCTTTAACTTCTTTAAAATTCTCTTTTTTCATTAAAATAGAACGCTTAATGGTTTCGAGTAAGATTTTTTCTTTATTACGTTGTTGTAGAATAAAGTAGAAGTACTCAAAATCTTGACGGTCATCAATATCAATAGAAACATCTCTATCCATAAAATACGCCAAGCATTTCGCCCCATAAAAATGTTTTTGCTCAAGGTAAGCGGTCGGTTTTGCTGAAAAAATTGCACCGTTTGGTGAATATTCCGGGAGATAGAGCTGACGGGCATAGTTAGAATAATCTAGCTGGAAATGTTTTAAACTTTCATCTTCTTCAATCACACGAGTAAGTGTGGTTGGCTTATGAGCGTCAGATACCGACACGATGAAATCAAACTTATCAAAGTTACGCTCAAACTTCTCGCAACACTCTTGAATATGCTGTGCAGTTCTTAATGGCGATGTTGGCTGAAGTAACATAAAATAGTCAAAATCAACGTGTTTATATTGATTTAATACATCTTCAATCACCACAAAAGAACTGGCTTTATCACTGGCTAAATGCTCGGCACGTTTGATAAATTCAATCGGATAATGGGAAAGTAAGTCAATATATTCTTGTGAATCGGTGCTGACAATAATTTTGTCAAACTGCTTAGACTCAATCGCTGCCTCAATAGAATACGCCATTAGAGGTTTACCGTCTGCCAAGAGTACATTTTTATTTGGTAAGCCTTTTGAACCCGCACGAGCTGTAATAATTGCAATTTTTTTCATAAATCTGACCGCTTGTTATCTAAAAAATGATGGAACTTTCGCCTCATCACTATATGACATTACATCTGATTTGCAAAACGAGAATCTTGAATAAGTTGATCTTCTTCAAAATCTTGTTGAGCTTCTTTTCCTAATACATCATACCAGAACATTGGACTAATGCCATTGCCCGGACGTTTGGTTGTAATATTTTCAGTAGTAAAAATTTCACCTTTTTTAATTGGACGTGCTGCAATAATGGATTTTCTTGCCACAATTTTATTTTTTGCTTCAGAGTTCGTTACTAGCTTTTCAGAAGAACCTAATGATTTTTCTACCGCACGAATGCCTTCGCAGAGTAATTTCAATTCATCCGGAGTAACTGAGGCTTTATGGTCAGGACCTTCAAAATTTTTATCTAACGTGAAGTGTTTTTCAATAAAAGTAATGCCATAAGGCACTGCCGCCAAGCCTGCGAAATAACCAGCTGAGTGGTCGGAAAAGCCTAAGCTATATTCGCCAAATTCTTGTTTAAGCTGGTGGAAAGCATTTAAATTTACATCTTCATAAGGCGTCGGATATTCGGTATTACAATGTAAAATCGTAATATCTTTTTTCGCCATACCATTATCTTCTAACACTTTTAATGAGGCTTTGGTTTCTTCAATCGTCGCCATTCCCGTTGAAATCACAATGGTTTTGCCTTCAATCGGAAGTCGTGCAATTTTTTCTAAATAAGGTAAATTGGTTAGTTCACCTGATGGAATTTTCCATACTTTTTGTTGCTGACTTGCTAAGAAATCAATCGATTCAAAATCAAACGGAGTAGAGAACACCTCTAAACCAAGTGAACGAGCGTACGCCTCTAATTTTACAAATTCATCATAAGGCAACTCTAATTTGCGGGTCATCTCCAGCTGAGAATCTGCCGTACCTGTGGTTACTTTTTGATATTCAGCTTTAGGGGCATATTTAGAAATCAGCTTATCTGCTTTGAAGGTTTGGAATTTAACCGCATCAACACCGCATTCTTTTGCTACATCTACCATTTTTTTCGCTAAAGCAGGGTCGCCATTATGGTTACAACCAATTTCTGCCACAATAAATACATTTGCCATTATTTTATATCCTTAATATATTTTGCCGGAACGCCTGCTACAACAGTGCGAGGCTCTACATTTCTAATTACCACTGCACCGGAACCAACCAATGCATTTTTACCTATTCTTAATTGACCGTTGATCACAGATGAACTGCCCACGAATGCATAATCTTCGACAATCACATCGCCATTTAGTGTCGTGTTTGTAGAAATATTGCAGTGATTGCCGATAAAACAACCGTGTTCAATCAATGATTTCGTGTTAATAATCACATTATCGCCCACACTAACACCACTATTTACAATCGCCATTTTGCCAACAAATACGCCAATGCCTAGTGTAGAATGTTTAGAAACTACTGCGGTTTTATCAACCACATTAATAATTTTACAGCCAAATTGCTGTAGCTTAAAAAATTTCTCTAAACGGCGAGTATTATCACCGATACTAATAAAATAACTATAGCTTGCCCGATTTTTAAAATCTTGCACCGTTGATGCCAGTACAGGATAACCTAAATGACTACTTCCTTCAGGTTTAAAATTATCAATAAAGCCACAGAATTCATATTTCTCAAAATCGAGTGAATCCAATACAGATTTTGCATAACCACCTGCACCGATTAGAATCAATTTTTCTTTCGTAGATCGTTGTTGCATATTACTTCCCCTCTGCCTTATGCATCAGAAGATTTCTCCAAATGGAGCATTCTAATACTTTTCCATAAGGAAAAATAGACAATTCGTTGATAATCTAGGAAAATAAACACTTATTTACTCATCTTTACGATAAATCAATTTTATGTTTGAACTGATTAAATTCATTACGGCAATGGTCCTACCGCCATTTAACATTATCCTGTTATGGTTGTTAGCATTAATTCTATTTTCAGTAGGCTATAAATATTCAGCTTACTTTTTTGCCCTGCTTGGCATTGCAATTTTATATATTTTCAGTATTCCTTACACCTCACAAAAGCTGGGTGATTCCTTAGTAGATAGTGGAGAAATGACTATCGAAAAATACAAAAACGCCCAAGCGATCGTGGTATTAGGCGGTGGATTACGAGACAGCCAAGAATTATTCGGAAAATTAGCGATTACAGGCATTCCACTGGAAAGAATGCGTTATGCCGCTTATTTACATAAAGAAACAGGCTTACCGATTTTAGCCACAGGCAGTAGCCCAAATGGCACATCTGAAGCAAAAGTAATGGCGGATGAATTTAAAACATTCTTTAACATTGAAACTAAGTGGCTAGAAAACAAAGCCAAAACCACCAAAGAAAATGCGATTTTCAGCCGTGAAATTTTAGAAAAAGAGAACATCAATAAAATTATTTTAGTAACCAACCAATGGCATATGAAACGAGCAGAAATGCTCTTTACCCAACAAGGTTTTGAAGTGCTTACTGCAAGTGTTGGCTCAGGAGATACCCCTGATCACTACAAGCTCAACTTTATGCACTTTGTTCCACAAGCCGGAGCAATGAACAGTAATATGCTTGCACTAAAAGAGTGGATTGGGTATTGGAAGGAAAGTAGATAACAAATAAGGCAGGTTAAACCTGCCTTATTCATTTGCAAAAAATCACACAAAATCAACCGCTTGTTCTCTTCTTTTTACCCAATTTCTTGTGGATCAATATCCAAACTCAGCCTAATATTCGTTGGAATATCTAAACTTTCTTTTTCTTGATCAAACCAATCGAGTAACTGTTGCAAAGCATTTCTGGTTGGGTGTTGTATTAACAACAACCAGCGGTAAAAACCTGCTTTTTTTGCCATTGGAGCAGAAAATGGAGGAATCAACTGAAAACCTTGCCAATGTTGTTGTCGGATTTTTTGCTTAAAATAATCCGCAAGTTGTTCAAGCACTTTTAATGTTTGCTCATTATTCTTCCCTGTCGCTTTAAATAGCACTTGGGAGGAAAACGGCGGCAATGCCATTATCTTTCGTATTTTTAAGGCTTCTTTGGCAAATTCGCTATAGCCTTGTTCTAACAAGGTTTTTAACAATGGGTGATCCGGGTAGTGTGTTTGTAGCACTACTTCGCCCTTTTTCTCGGCACGTCCTGCTCTGCCTGCCACTTGCAAATAAAGTTGAGCTAGTTTCTCTTCCGCTCGAAAATCAGTCGAGAAAAGAGCTGAATCCACATTTACAATCGCTACCAACGTAACATTAGGGAAATGATGCCCTTTTGCTAACATTTGTGTGCCAATCAAAATTTGGCTTTTGCCTTCTCGAATATCGTTAAGGTGATTTTCTAGTGAACCTTTCCGTGAAGTAGAATCTCGGTCAATTCGAGTAACTTGGTAAGTTGGAAATTGCTCCTTAAGCACTTGTTCCAGCTGTTCTGTGCCAACACCGGTAGTAATCAAATTGGTTGAGCCACAATGTCCACACTGGCGAGGAATTACCCTCTGAGTAGCACAATGATGACAGCGTAGCACACGCTGTTTTTGGTGGTAAGTAAAGGGCTTATTGCACGCCTCACACTCGCAAATCCAACCGCATTCGTGGCAAAGTAACACAGGGGCAAAGCCTCTACGATTTAAAAACAGCATCACTTGGTTGCCTTGCTCCAAATGATGTTTCATCATTGAAAACAATCGTTCAGATAAACCCGCAGTAATGCGTTGTGTTTTTAAATCAATAATATGTTGATTAGCAATTTGTGCATTACCAGCCCGTGCAGTGAGCCCTAATTCAATGAATTTGCCATTTTGGACATTTTGTAGGCTTTCAAGGCTTGGCGTGGCTGAGCCTAGCACAATAGGAATATCTGCATTTTTTGCCCTCACCACTGCCAAATCTCGTGCGTGGTAACGCCAGCCCTCCTGTTGTTTGAATGAGCTGTCGTGTTCTTCATCTAAAATAATCGCCCCCAATTTCTTAAATTGAGTAAAGAGGGCGGAACGTGTACCGATAACAATCGCACTTTCGCCATTTTTAGCTCGAAGCCACGCATTCAGACGTTCAGTTTCATTCATATTGGAATGTAAAACGTCAATTTCCACATTAAAGCGAGCTTTAAAACGTTGTACCGTTTGTGGTGTTAGCCCAATTTCCGGTACAAGCACAAGCACCTGCCGGTTGCGTTTTAGCACGGTTTCGATAAATTGCAGGTAAACTTCGGTTTTGCCCGAACCCGTTACCCCATTCAGTAAAAAAGCAGCAAACTCATTTTGCACATTTAAACGGCTAACCACTAAAGTTTGCTGTTTATTCAAGGTGAGGCGATTTTGCACATTCACTAACGGCAATTCGCCAAGCGATTGTTGCCACGATTGCGAAATAAAAGGCACATCAATTTTCTCAACATAGCCTTTCTCTAATAGCCCTTTCCACGCAGAAGGGCTACAAGCGGTCGGTTTTTCAAAAAATTTTTCAAATTCGGCAAGTTCAGTTAAAAGCTCAACCTGTTTTTTGGCTTTTTTGTTTTCGCCGATAATTAAGGATCTTCTTCCCTGTTCCGTTACCACAAAATAATCGGGTTGGGAGCGTTCGGTAGAATCGCCATTACGAAGTTTGACGGGCAAAGCACTGTTTAATACTTCGCCTATTGGGGCGTGATAATAGCGAGCAGCCCAAGTAAGCAGCTGCCACATTTCATCATCGAAAAGAGTATCTAAATCTAATACGTTTTTAATCGGTTTAAGTTTATCAATTGGCACATCACTCGTTTGCGGAAAATCAACCACAATGCCGATTTTAGTTTGCCTGCCGAAAGGTACAACAACCCTGCTGCCCTTACCGGCATTCAGCTCGTCAGGCAGTAAGTAGTCAAAAAAACGATGTAACGGCACATTCAGTGCCACCCTAATTAATCTCACTTCTCTAAACCAATTTTGATCGCAAGCCCGATAAATTTAACCATTTCCAATAATTTACAATATCACTCATTATTCACCCTTAAACCAGATACTTGTTTTCGCTTTTTGTGCTGCTGTCGCAGAGCAATGATACCATCTAACACCAAAAATAGAATCGAAACCAGTAGGCAAATCATCAAGATATAAGATTCGCTTTCTAACTTTTCACCAATTAAGAAGGAAACTATCAACATCAATAGTGGTTCAACATAGCCCAATAAACCCAGTACATTAAAAGGTAAAATCGTACTGGCTAGGGTGTAGCTGATAAGTGCAGTGCCACTAATTAAGCCAAGCAGAGCAATAAAATAGTAAATATTTGGATTTTGCATTTCTACATATTGCATATCTAGTTGGCTTATAAAATATAACGCAACAGGAAGTAGATATAAAATCTCCACTACAAAACTATGTAAATGACTTAAACCAAATTTTCGGCGGAGGGAAAAATAGATTGGATAACCTGTGCAGACAAACAAACTTTCAACCGAAATTTTACCTGTTAAAAGAATATTACTGATAACGCCTACAAACGCCACGACAATTGCCAACCATTTATTAAAAGAAAGCGTTTCTTTATAAACTACTTTTCCAAATGCCACCATCATAATCGGCATTAATAAATAGCCTATTGAAACCTCAATCGCTTTGCCACTATTGGGTGCCCACAAAAATAGCCACATTTGCCCACCCACAATAGATGCCGTAATGAAAATAATCAGTAACAAATGAGGTTCTCTCTTAAGGCGTTGGAGAAATGCTAAAAACTCGTTTTGTTTTTTAAATAGATATACGGCAAGGAAAAGAAAAGGAATCGTAACCACCATACGAATGCCGAAAATGCTCACACCTGCCAGTGGTTTTAGAAAGATCGCCAAATAGTAGAGGCAACCAAATAACATTGAGGCTGAAAGAGATAAAAGAATGCCTTTTAACATAGTGATAAGAAATTAATTGTTGCTAGTTTTTCAATTTCCCTCATCCCTCTTTTCTAAAGAGGAAGGTTCATTCATCTAAATGCTTAAATTAACCGGGCTATTCAAAAACTTACTAACTAAATAATATGAATTTATATAGAGATAAAATCCCCTCTTCAGATAAAGAGGGGAAGGCAGATTAACCTAATCTTGACGATAGGTTTTCAAGAAATTCGCAAGACGACCGATTGCTTCTTCAATTTGATGTGCGTAAGGCAACGTTACAACACGAAAGTGATCCGGTTTATGCCAGTTAAAGCCTGTACCCTGTACTAACAATACTTTTTCTTGTTGTAACAAGTCGTAAATAAATTTTTGGTCATCTTTAATACCATACATTTCAGTATCAATTTTCGGGAACATATACAATGCCCCTTTCGCTTTCACACAGCTAATGCCTGGAATTTGCACTAATAAATCGTGCATTTTGTTACGTTGCTCTAATAAACGACCGCCCGGTAGCACAAATTCATTAATGCTTTGATAACCACCCAATGCGGTTTGGATTGCGTGTTGCATTGGCGTGTTCGCACATAAACGCATTGAGGCAAGCATATCCAAACCTTCAATAAAGCCTTTAGCTTGATGTTTCGGACCGCTTAGCACCATCCAACCTTGACGGAAACCCGCCACACGGTAAGCCTTTGATAAACCGTTGTAAGTAACGGTTAATAAGTCAGGGGCAAGTGCTGCAATGTGGTGATGAACCGCACCATCATAAATAATTTTTTCATAGATTTCGTCTGCAAAAATAATCAGATTATGCTGACGAGCAAGCTCTGCAATTTCAAGTAAAATTTGACGGCTATACACCGCACCCGTTGGATTATTGGGGTTGATGACTAAAATCCCTTTTGTACGAGGAGTGATTTTTGATTTAATATCTTCAATATCCGGGAACCATTCATTTTCTTCATCGCACAGATAATGCACCGCTTTACCGCCAGCCAAAGTTGAGGCGGCTGTCCATAACGGATAATCAGGCATAGGAATCAAAATTTCATCGCCATCATTGAGTAATGCTTGCATCGACATCGTAATCAGCTCAGAAACACCATTACCGATGTAAACATCGTTCACGTCCATTCCACGCATACCTTTTGATTGGTAATACTGCACAATCGCCTTACGAGCTGAATATAAACCTTTTGAATCACAATAACCTTGTGCTTTCGGTAAATTACGAATAACGTCCACCAAAATTTCATCCGGTGCTTCAAAACCAAATGGAGCAGGATTACCAATATTTAATTTTAAAATTTTATGCCCTTCTTCTTCTAAGCGGAGAGCTTCTTTATGAATTGGTCCGCGAATATCGTAACGAACCTGTGCTAATTTATCTGACTTGGGAAAACGTTCCATTGCTAACTTCCTATATGATTAATTCTGCTATTTCCACATACGATTGTTTAAAAAATCGATACTTTGGAATGAATTTGCAAACATTACTCTAATTTGAGAGGAAAAAAAAGAGGAAATACGTTAAAATGATGACCTTTTTTTAAATCAGCTAAAAACAAGCGGTATAATTTTTTCATTCTTTTGCAAATGTCTATTTTTAACCAATTAAAACAAGAGCTTATAAAAATTTATTCAAAAGTAGAAAAAGGAGAAGGCTTAATCAGCATTCAAGCCTCCGTACCACTATTTGAAGAAAATTTACCGCTACTTGGTTGGTTAAAAGCACAAAATCAGCACTACCCACACTTTTTTCTACAATATCGTGATAAAGATGAGACAATTGCAACTATGGGAGCAATTCGTCAATTTCATACCCTTGAAACCGCACAAGCCTTTATTCAACAACACAATTTGCCTCTAATCGGTGGATTACAATTTGAAGGTTACACTCAGTTTATTTTGCCTCAATTCACATTGGTAAAAAATCAGCAAAATTTGACCGCTTGTTTCTATTTCGATAGCGATAATATGGAGCAACAAGCGGTTGTTTTTGCACAATTTCTTGCAAATTTTGAGCATATTGAAAAATTGAGCTTGCCCGATAATCCGTTGCAATCCGTTGCAGCAGCCAGCAGTTTTGAGCAATGGGAAAGCAATATCAACAAAGCGATTTGTGCTATTGGACAAGGCGAATTTCAAAAAGTGGTATTGGCAAACGCCATCCGTCTGCATTTTGAAAACCCGATTTGCAGCTATGATCTGATTGCACAAAGTCGCCAAATCAATCAAGGTTGCTACCATTTCCTCTGGGCTGAAAGTGCAGAGGTTGCATTCATTGGTTCAACCCCGGAGCGTTTATATCAACGCAAAGACAAGCAATTTTTTACTGAAGCTCTCGCCGGCACAGCAGCAGTTACACCAAGTGAAACCCAAACAGAACTGAATGCACAATGGCTATTAAGCGATCCGAAAAATATCCACGAAAATCAATTAGTTGTTGATGATATTGAGAGCAATCTTGCCGATTGTGTTACTGAATTTAAAGTATCTGAAGCGAAAATCAAACGGTTGCACAATGTCCAGCACTTACGCCGCCAAATTCAAGCTACGCTAAAACAAGGTGTTTTTGATAGCGATTGTTTAAGTCGTATTCACCCCACTGCCGCTGTGGCAGGGCTTCCTCGCCCAAAAGCAAAACAATTTATCACTGAAAACGAACCCTTTACTCGCCATTGGTACGCAGGCACTTTGGGGGTAATGAGTAATGATGAAGCCGAATTTTGCGTAACACTCCGTTCTGCCTTAATTTCACAAAATTCAATTACGCTTTATGCAGGGGCTGGCATTGTAGAGGCATCCGATCCACAATCGGAATGGCAGGAAATTAAACGTAAATCACAAGGTATCGCTAAATTATTGAATATTGATTTAGTAACAAAAGGGGATCTGTAAGGCAGACTTTCAGAACTTAAGCTCTTAATTATTTATTTCTCTATTTTCATTTCCATCTTCCTAAAAAAATACATTATCGCTACAAAATTAGTAGTGGATATTCCCATAATTAAAAAATTTTCATTAGGGAAACGTTTACGTAAGACTCCTCAGACCACTCATTCTTATTTTATATAAAAAATGTGATAGACTCCTCGCAGTTTCGTTTTTATATTTAAGGAATAACTGAATGAAATTCAATAAAAAATTAATTTTAACATTTGCTGCAACCTTAGTTTTAAGTGCTTGCGGAGGGAGCGGTAGCGGAGGTTCGTCTTCAACACCGAGCCAGTCCAAACCAGTACTAGAAACACAAAATAGCACTCAGGGACAAAATGTTCCTCAGACACAAAATGCTGCTCAGGCACAAAATGCTCCTCAGGCACAAAATGCTCCTCAGGCACAAAATGCTCCTCAGGCACAAAATGCTCCTCAGG
>NZ_JBAJJM010000010.1:0-143680 GCF_036880405.1 Mannheimia indoligenes
AAAATGCTCCTCAGGTAGAAAATGCTCCTCAGGTAGAAAATGCTCCTCAAACAGAGCTTACTCCGCCCGTACCACAGCCACAATCACAAAAAATTGACGCTTCTTTTGAGAAAATTGGTTCAGTAAAACTCAATAAAGACGCTCAAACTCTTGAGCTTAGTAGATTCACTTTGGTGGATCAAGCTGGCACAAAGCCAAAATTTGATGTGGTAAGCGGTAAACAAATTATTGAAGAAAAAGATTTTCTCGTATTAAATTTGGCTGATATTAATGCTGAACAACTCTCTAGCGATTTTCTTATCCGCAGTAGCGATGATCTATTCTATGGCTACTATAACGATACAAATAGCAAAAACCTTGTCGATGCTGCCGATAAATTCAGTCAATATTTTGTCGTGTATGATGAGAAACGAGTAAATAATAATATCTCTGATAAATTAAAAGCAACTTACCATAAAAAAGAAGGATTTGTATATGGTTCAAATCCACATACTAAAGAATTTGCCGCACGTATCAGCAAATTGGGTGATGTAGAAATTCAATTTGAAAATGGTCAAGCTCAAGGAAAAGTGAAAGACGGGAATTCTGATATATTTACTATTAAAGGTGATATAAAGCAGTTAGAGATTACCCCAACAGAAGGTAACCCAATTATTACGGCAATTTTAACCCAAAATCAAAAAAGCTATACTCCAGGAATGGAAAAAGCAATTATGGAAACTAAGTTTATTGATTCAAAGGCTGGTAATTCTGACCAAAAATACTTAATCGGTGAAGCAAAAAGCGATAATTGGCAAGCTATAATGGTTAGCGAGAAAAAATAAAGTTATCTTCTGCTAAAAACTGAAATAAAAAGACTGAGTCTGGATAATATCGGCTCAGTCTTTTAAATTGAAGAAAATCATCTTCTAACTTCTACTTATTCAATCCCCACAATTTTATGCGTTTGGATACTTAGTTGCCATTTAGGCTTATTTGGACGCTGATTTAATAACCCAATCTGGGTGATGGTTTCCAACAAATTCATTTTTCCCTCTTTTTCACAAGGCGAAAGGTAATAATGCTCTGCTTTAATTTTATTTTCCAATTGCTCACAAAACGTTTGAACCTCACCATCCACTACTACTCGCACTTCATTAGCAAATTCAATGCAACGGCGTTGATATTTTTCTTGATACATTCGTTTTGGGCTAGTTGCTATATAATCAATTTGCGGTGGTATTTCCTTTAAACCGTTAGTTTCAATCGCTAAAAAATAGCCTTCTTTTTTTAGTTGATTAAGTAATAGCGATAAATTGGGCTGAATAGTTGGCTCTCCACCGGTGATGATGATATTTTTTGCCGAATAACTTCTTACTTTGGCAAGAATCTCATTTAACGTCCATTGCTCAAATTGATTGTAATTGGTGTCGCACCACGGGCAAGTGAGATTACATTTGCCAAAACGCACAAAAATTGAAGGCATTCCGGTGTTAAAACCCTCGCCCTGCAAACTCTCAAAAATTTCAACAATCGGAAAGCTTGGGTTAGAAATCAGTTCTGCCATTATTTGCTGTACTCACAATAAGACGTTGGCGTTTCCCACAGGCGAATTAAACTTACCGGCAACCCTACTTTCTCGAGCTTTTCAAACATATATTTTGCCATTTCTTCTGCTGTCGTCCGGCTTGGAATACCGTAAACTTTCGATTTTAAATCGATAAGCAATTGTGCCACTTGGCTTTCGCGTTCGTTGTGTAAATCGTAGATAAAGGCGTGATCCATCGGCTCTAAAATATGGGTTTTCACTATTGCCTTTAGATCCGAATAATCCATCACCATTCCACGTTTTGCTCCTTCTTGGAACAGTTCTCCTGCTACTTCAACTTGCAATTTATAAGTATGTCCGTGCAGGTTTTGGCATTTTCCATCGTGTCCATCAAGCATATGTGCCATATCAAAACTAAATTCTTTTGCAATTTTAAACATTGGATTGTCCTCTTTCCGCCAAATATTCATTCAAACCTTTTTCTCGCAAAATGCAACTCGGGCAGTCGTGGCAACCGCCTTCAATGCCTAAATAACAAGTGTGGGTATGCTCACGAATATAATCAAAAGCCCCTAATTTATCGGCTAATGCCCAAGTTTCCTTTTTAGTCAGATACATTAATGGTGTGCGAATATTGAAGTTATAATCCATTGCTAAATTTAGCGTAACATTCATCGATTTCACGAATACATCTCGGCAATCCGGATAGCCACTAAAATCGGTTTCACACACACCGGTAAAGATAGTTTGGATACCCTGCCCTTTAGCATAAATGGCGGTATAAAGCAGAAAAAGTGCATTACGCCCATCAACAAAAGTATTAGGCGTGCTACCTTGTTGCTCAATTTTAGCACTATTATCCATTAACGCATTGGTGGTAATGGCTTTAATCACAGAAGTATCAATGAGCGTTTGTTTCACGCCTAAATCTTTGGCGATCCATTCAGCTTTTTCAAGTTCAATAGAATGGCGTTGTCCATATTGGAAAGTAACCACTTCCACATTTTCTTTACCAAATTCAGCAATGGCTTGGAATAAACAAGTGGTAGAGTCTTGACCGCCTGAAAAAATCACAACGGCTTTTGGAGTTTGAATTGTCATTTTATGTCCTTAGTTTTTTTGCGTGGGAGGTTTGCGAACCACGAATTAGTCAATACAAGCGGTTACAAAAAACATCGCTTTTTGAATGTTGGCTTTGCCAACGGCAGCGAAGTTGTGAACAATCCTTACAAGGATTGTGAATAATTTTGGCTTATATTTTACGAAAGGCGGCATTTTACAGAGAAATAAGATAAAAGGCTATTTAAATAGCACCAACTAACGCAATAAATCAAAGAATTTACTTTCTCTTATACCTAAAATTAACTAGAATTAGGATAATTTTATTGTAAGGAATTAGAAAATGCTCACGCCTAAAAACTTAGAAGCTATTGCTCAACAATTACACAATGCGTTACCCCAAAGTCTAAAAAATGTAGGTAACGATCTAGATGAAAAATTCAAACAGATTCTACAAGCTCAGCTTGCTCGCCTTGATGTAGTAACTCGTGAAGAGTTTGATGTTCAATCGCAAGTTTTACTTCGCACGCGCGAGAAATTAAATGAATTAGAAAAGCGTCTTGATGAATTAAATAAAGATGCTCAATCCTAAACCGATTTCAATTTGTAAATTCGTAAAAGGAAATAAAAAATGCAGAAAATCAATCCTGTTCAAACCTTTGCTTGGAATGCTTTGACTCAGCATAAAGCAGATAACCTCTCCATTCCTCAACTTTTCGCCGAAGATGCCAGCCGTTTTGATAAATACTCCCTTCGTTTTGAAAATGAATTGCTGGTCGATTTTTCTAAAAATGCGATTAATGACAAAACCTTAACCCTTCTTCGCCAATTAGCAAATGAATGTGGTCTGGATTCAGCTAAAAAGGCAATGTTCTCAGGTCAAAAAATTAACCGTACCGAAAATCGTGCCGTTTTACACGTAGCATTGCGTAACCGTTCTAATACGCCAATTGCTGTTGATGGTAAAGATGTAATGCCGGAAGTGAAGGCTGTATTAGCTAAAATGAAAGCGTTCTCTGAGCGTGTGATTTCAGGCGAGTGGAAAGGCTATACAGGCAAAGCGATTACCGATGTGATTAATATCGGCATTGGTGGTTCAGACTTAGGACCTTATATGGTAACAGAGGCATTACGTCCTTACAAAAATCATCTGAATATGCACTTTGTATCAAATGTCGATGGCACTCACATCGCAGAAGTGTTACGCAAGGTAAATCCTGAGACGACCTTAGTTTTAGTTGCTTCAAAAACCTTTACAACGCAAGAGACGATGACTAACGCCCTTTCAGCTCGCAAATGGCTATTGGATTTTGCTAAAGATGAATCAGCGGTGGCAAAACATTTCGTGGCACTTTCAACTAATGCGAAAGAAGTCGCAAAATTTGGTATTGATACTGAAAATATGTTTGAGTTTTGGGATTGGGTAGGTGGTCGCTATTCACTTTGGTCTGCAATTGGCTTATCTATTGCCCTTTCTCTTGGCTTTGAAAACTTTGAGCAGCTTCTTGCCGGTGCTCACGCAATGGATCAACACTTCTTATTAGCTCCAATTGAACAAAATATTCCAACAACGTTAGCTTTAGTGGGGATTTGGAATAACAACTTCTTAGGAGCAGAATCTGAAGCAATTTTACCTTACGACCAATATATGCACCGTTTTGCGGCTTATTTCCAACAAGGCAATATGGAATCAAACGGTAAATTCGTGGGTCGTGATGGTAAGCCTGTTACGCATCAAACAGGTCCTATTATTTGGGGTGAACCCGGTACAAACGGTCAGCACGCGTTTTATCAATTAATTCATCAAGGGACTAAATTAATTCCTTGTGATTTTATTGCACCGGCTCAAACGCACAATCCGTTAAGCGATCATCACAACAAATTACTTTCTAACTTCTTTGCTCAAACTGAAGCACTCGCATTTGGTAAATCCAAAGAAGTAGTAGAAAAAGAGTTCTTGGACGCAGGCAAAACGCTTGAAGAAGTCGCTGAAATTGTGCCGTTTAAAGTGTTCACTGGTAATAAACCGACTAACTCTATCTTAGTACAAAAAATCACACCGTATAGCTTAGGGGCATTGATTGCTATGTACGAACACAAAATTTTTGTACAAGGCGTGATCTTCAATATCTACAGCTTCGACCAATGGGGCGTAGAGCTTGGTAAACAACTCGCTAACCGCATTTTGCCTGAGCTAGAAAATAATGAAGAAATTACCAGCCACGATAGCTCAACCAATGGCTTGATTAACCAATTCAAGGCTTGGAGATAACCAATACAAGCGGTTAAATTTTCATAAAATTTTGCAACTCGCAATCTATAAAGTAAAAGCGGACAAATCTGTATTTGTCCGCTTTATTATTGATATTAACTGATTAGGCTTTTTCTACTTCAAGTCGCTCGAAGGCTAATACTTTGCTTTCTAATTTTCTGAGGATTACCGTCATAATGCCTGTAATCACTAAATAGATCACACCAGCCATTCCGTAAATGGTTAGAGCATCATACTCCGTGCCATATAATTGGCGAGCGTAGCCCATAATATCCATAATCGTAATGGTTGAGGCAAGCGATGTACCTTTGAAAACTAATATAATTTCATTACTGTAAGATGGTAAAGCTCGTTTTAACGCATAAGGAATTAAAATTTTAAGCGTATCTAAACGGCTTAAACCCAATGCTGCACAGGTTTCCCATTGTCCTTTCGGAATCGCCTTTACCGCACCGTGAAACAATAATGTCGTATATGCGGCACTGTTCAATGATAATGCCAATACGGCACAGAACCAAGCATCTGAAAACAATCCCCACACAGCACTTTGCGTGATCCACTCAAATTGTCCCGGTCCATAATAAATCAGGAAAAACTGAACTAACAATGGTGTACCTGTAAACAGTGTTAAGAAACTATTAACCACCCATTTTACCGGGCGATTTTCCATTGAAAGTAAAAAAGTGAGGCTTACTGCCAATATAAAACCAACAACCAATGCCACTGCCATTAAAGCAAGACTGGTTGGAATACCCTGTGCAATCACGCTCAAATATTCTTGCCACATATTATCTGCCTCCTCTTTCAAAACGAGTAAAACGCAATTCAAGACGGCGGATAAATACCTGGCTGATTAAGGTAATCGCTAAATAAATCAAGGCTGCTAAACCATACCAAGTGAACGGCTCGTGAGTACGAGTGTTAATCAAGTCAGTTTGACGCATTAAATCGTGAACACCGATAAGCGAAACCAATGCGGTATCCTTCAGTAATACTAACCATTGGTTACTCAACCCAGGTAAAGCGTGTCGCCATACTTGAGGCATTACAATATGAATAAAAGTATAACTGCGGCTTAAACCAAGAGCTGCTCCAGACTCCCACTGCCCAAGCGGAATAGCTTGAATTGCACCACGCAAACTTTGTGAAGCATAAGAAGCAAAAATGAATGAAAGTGCCACAACACCACAACCGAACGGTCCAACTTCAACATATTGCCCTGTCAGCAATTCCAATACTTCAGGCGTACCAAAATAGATCAAAAAGACAACCAAAATTTCCGGTAAGCCGCGTAGTAATGTTAAAAAAGTACTCGTTGCTTTACGCACAACAGCCCACTTACTAGTTTCTAAGGAAACAAAACCAATAGACAGCACAAAGCCAAGTAGTAAAGAACAAACCGCTAACCCTAAGGTCATTAGGGTTGCGGTGTAAATTAAGGGAAGATAATCAGTAAACATCAGATTATTTTGTCATCCATTTATCGTAGATTTTTTGGTATTCGCCATTCTCTTTAATCGCTTTAATACCTTTATTCAAACTTTCAACCAACTCAGCTTTTGATTTATTTAACGCAATACCTAAGCCGTTGTTAAAGTATTTTTTATCGGTAATTTTTTCGCCAATAAAACCTAACTCAGGGTTTTTATCGAACATTTCTCTTACCACATCAGTATCACCAAAGATAATATCAATACGTCCATTTTTCAGGTCTAAAATAGCATCTTGTAAACTAGCATAAGATGACACTTCATATTGCTTCGCTTCATTTGCGATATATTGTTGATAAGTTGTACCGTTTTGTACCCCCACTTTTTTCGCTGTTTCAAGCGTTAAACCTTTATCTTTTACCGCAATAAAGCTTGCAGAACTTTCATAATATGGCTCAGAGAATAACACCTGTTTTGCACGAGCTTCTGTGATATCAATTGCTGAAATTGCTGCATCAAAACCACCACGACCTTTCACTAAACTTGGGATTAATGAGTCAAACGACATACTTTTGAAGTGGCAAGTCGCATTAATTTCTTTACAAATCGCATTGGCGATATCCACATCAAAGCCGATAATTTCACCTTTCTCATTGGTTAATTCAAAAGGCGGGTAGCTTGGCTCCATTGCAAAAGTAATTTCTTGCTGTGCGTTTGCCATTGCGGAGGTGGCAATTAAAGTCGCTAAAAGTAATTTTTTCATTGTTGTGTTCCTTATTTTTATTAGGAGTGTGAAAGATAATTTGCAAACTCAGCGGTTTTTGGTTGCATAAAACAACTTGCATCGCCTTGTTCAATAATTGAACCTTTTTCCATATACACCACTTTCGTTGCTACTTTGCGAGCAACACCAACTTCGTGGGTTACAATCACTTGCGTGATGCCTGTTTGTTGAAGTTCTTTAATAATATCAACAACTTGAGCAGTAATTTCAGGATCAAGGGCTGCAGTCGGTTCATCAAAAAGTAGTACTTGTGGCTGCATCATTAGGGCTCTTGCAATTGCCACACGCTGTTGCTGACCACCGGAAAGATGCAGAGGAAAACGATCTGCAAACTCGCTTAAACGTAAACGTGCCAAGTGTGTTTTCGCACGGCTTGTTGCTTCTTCTTTGCTTAACCCAAGCACTTTCATTGGAGCTTCAATTAAGTTTTGCATTACTGTCAAATGTGGCCATAAGTGATATTGTTGAAATACCATTCCCACTTCACGGCGTAATAAACTTACTTCTTTACTATTTGTTTTCGCGGCTAAATCAAATTTATGATTTGCAATTGCTAATGTGCCGGATTGCGGCACTTCCATTAAATTTAATGTACGAATTAAGGTACTTTTGCCTGCCCCACTTGGACCAAGCAAGACAACTGTGTCGCCTTTTTCAATCTCTAAATTAATGTCAAATAAGGCTTGGTTTGAGCCGTAAAAAAAATTGACATTTTGAATGCGAATTGCCATTCGTTAAAATCCTACTACACTTTAAAATAATGAATGAATAGTAATTATTATTGCATAAATATGCAATAACTTTTTTATTTTATTGTAATTTTTTACTAAAAAATGACCGCTTGTCGAAGTTAAAAGAGTACAAGCGGTTCAATTTCTTCAGAATTTTGCAATTTATTGCGTTATAATCCGCTCAATAGAATTTTAAAATGCTTGATTGAATATGATTAAGACGCTTTTTTCCCTATTTGTAAGCCTGTTGATGATAGGCTCATCTCACGCAGGGCTTTTCTCTTCTAAACCTAAATTTTTAAAAGCGGAAGAAGCCTTTGTTTTTTCGTTAGAAAACCGCAATGAAAACCTGCTACTTAATTGGAACATTGCCGAAGATTATTATCTCTACAAAAAAGAGATCAAAATTACACCACAGAATATTGAACTTGGCGACATCAAATTCCCAGCGGCTGAGCAGTATAATGACGAATTTTTCGGGCAGGTTGAAATTTACCGCAACGAACTACAATTAGCCGTGCCGTTTAAAGAGGTTAAAGATAATGCAGCTATTGAGGTGGTTTATCAAGGCTGCACCAAAGGTTTTTGCTACCCACCCGAACGACTAGAACTGAAATTCGATAGTATTCTTACCGCAAATCCTGAAGAACTGGCAGAACAAGCGGTTGAAAATAGCGAAAATTTTGCAAAATCAGAACAAGATAAACTTGCCGATAAGCTATCAAACAACCGCTTTTCGATTTTTTGGTTCTTTGTGCTTGGGTTAGGTTTGGCTTTCACGCCTTGCGTACTGCCAATGTTACCGTTGCTTTCTGCCATTGTGATTGGCAATAAAGAACGCCCTTCTACCGCAAAAGCCCTCTTGCTAAGCCTAGCCTATGTTCAAGGTATGGCTCTAACTTATACGTTACTTGGCTTAATTGTAGCGGCAATTGGTTTGCCATTCCAAGTCGCACTGCAAAGTCCACCTGTA
This sequence comes from Mannheimia indoligenes, assembly GCF_036880405.1. Classification (NCBI taxonomy): domain Bacteria; kingdom Pseudomonadati; phylum Pseudomonadota; class Gammaproteobacteria; order Pasteurellales; family Pasteurellaceae; genus Mannheimia; species Mannheimia indoligenes. The sequence continues at coordinate 8,778 of NZ_JBAJJM010000010.1, forward strand.
TTGATTAGTTTATCCATTGTTTTCATTTTACTCGCTTGCTCAATGTTTGGTTTGTATGAAATCAAACTACCAAATAGCTGGCAACAAAAACTGAATGCGATGAGCCAAAAACAGCAAGGCGGTGCATTTGGCAGCGTTTTTGTAATGGGTATGATCGCAGGATTAATTGCTTCCCCTTGCACTTCAGCCCCTCTTTCAGGTGCATTGCTTTATGTTGCTCAAAGTGGCGATTTATTAACCGGAGGATTAGCTCTTTACTTGTTAGCATTAGGAATGGGGCTTCCGCTTATTCTTATTACACTATTTGGTAATAAAATTCTGCCGAAATCAGGCGAATGGTTGCTAAAAGTCAAAACTGCATTTGGCTTTGTTATGCTTGCACTGCCTGTATTTTTATTAAGCCGCGTGTTGCCAAGCCACTATGAACCCTTTTTGTGGTCGGCACTTGCCGTCGCATTTTTGATTTGGTTATTAGAGACAATTCCATCTCGCTCTATAATGCAAAAAATCATCAAAATCTTTTTACTCATAGCATTAGCCTTTGCCGCTAAGCCTTGGACAGATTTAGTTTGGAATGGCTCTCAAATCGAGAAACAAAATACTCAACACTTAACGTTAGAGCAAATTCACTCACTTGCAGATTTAGAGGCAAAATTGACCGCTTCCAAAGGTAAAAAAGTGATGCTAGATCTCTACGCAGATTGGTGTGTTGCCTGTAAAGAATTTGAAAAATATACATTTACAGATACTAATGTTCAGCAAAAGCTCAATGAGATGGTTGTTTTACAGATCGATCTCACCAAAAACTCCACAGAGAACATTGCATTTATGCAACATTTTAATGTATTAGGTTTACCTACAATCCTGTTTTTTGATGAAAACGGCAATGAATTAAGCCAATCTCGTGTTACCGGTTTTTTAGAAGCGAACCAATTTTTAGACCGGTTAAATAAACTTTAAAAGAATAAAAGGAAGAAAATGAATCAAGAAAACCACAAAATTGAAGATATTATTCGCATTTTTGATGACTGCTTTGCTACCGAATACAATACTCGGTTAGAACGTGGTGGCGATTACCCTATCTATTTACCTGCCTTTTTGGCAGAAGATGGCGTAAAAAGTGAACGCCCTTACAACGTGATTTTATTTGCTCACGGCTACTACAGCAGTGCATTGCACGAAATTGCCCATTGGCTGGTTGCTGGTGAAGAACGCCGAAAATTAGAAGATTTCGGTTATTGGTATGAACCGGACGGCAGATCTGCCGAACGCCAACGTGAATTTGAGAGTGCGGAAATTAAGCCTCAAGCAATAGAATGGGTACTCGCGACCGCTGCCGGCTTCCGCTATTTTGCGAGTGCCGATAATCTCTCCGGCAACCCGGGCGATAATTCTGCATTCAAACAAGCAGTATATGCTCAAGTAAAAACTTACGCAGAACGAGGTTATCTCCCTAAACGAGCCGAAACCTTGCGTAAAGCATTATGTGCGTTTTATGGCACGCCTGATGTAATTGACTTAAAACAATTTAATATTGAACGGATTTAGTTGCAAAAATCTGAAAAAATATGACCGCTTGTAAACATTACAAGCGGTCTTTTTTGCAAAATTTACACACCAGACAATTTGCTAACATCATCTTCTAATTGATACTTCACTCCCAATCTAATTTCAGCGTACACTTGTTACTTTTTCCTAGATTTATCGGATAAAAATAGTTATATTAGAGTACACTTGTTCACTGAAATTTAAAATTAAAAACAGAATGATGACATCTTTAGACTTCCACTTTATCAATCGTTTTCACCAACAAGCTCAGAGGTTATCTCTCCAGCCTGCAGCCCGTTTTCTCCAAAATGGAAAATGGGTGGAGTTGAATTGGGTAACATTGCAAAAACATATTGATGAACTTTCTTACGCTTTGTTAGCTAGTGGTATTGAGGTGCAAGACAAAGTGGCTATTTTTGCACAAAATATGCCTCGTTGGACGATTGCCGATATCGGCACAATGCAAATTCGTGCCGTTAGCGTGCCAATTTATGCAACGAATACTGCTAAACAAGTTGAGTATATTTTAAACGATGCAGATATTAAAATTCTCTTTGTTGGCGATCAAGAACAATATGATATTGCTATTGAAATAGCGAACAAGTGTCCACTATTACAAAAAATAGTGGCAATGAAACAGTCTATTAAATTGCGTGATATCAAAATTGCTCAACATTGGCAAGATTTTATCAACGTATCGCCAAATGATACTGAATTGAATCAACGATTAAATGATAAACGTTTAGATGACCTATTCACTCTTATTTATACATCAGGCACAACAGGTGAACCAAAAGGGGTAATGCTAGATTATGCGAATTTAGCTTATCAGCTTCAGGCTCACGATAAAGCACTTCCGAACATCGATGAAAATGATGTATCGCTCTCATTTTTACCCATTTCTCATATTTTTGAACGGGCTTGGGTCTATTATGTTCTACACCGAGGTGCTATAAACTGTTATTTGGAAGATCCCCATCAAGTTCGTGATGCTCTTACTGCACTAAAACCGACTTTAATGTGTGCTGTACCAAGATTCTATGAAAAAATTTATGCGGCAATATGGGATAAAGTAAATCAAGCACCAAGCCACCGCCAAACCTTGTTTAATTGGGCTATTCGCTCGGCTCAATCCCATTTACTTGGTAAAAAAACAACTTTTTTAAACCGCTTGCAATACATCATTGCAGATAAATTGGTTTTATCCAAATTACGTTCTCTTCTCGGTGGAAAAATCCGTATGATGCCCTGCGGTGGTGCAACACTTGATCCTTCTATAGGTACCTTTTTCCAAAGTATTGGTATCAACATTAAACTTGGGTATGGTATGACTGAAACTACTGCCACAGTTTCCTGCTGGTCAGAGAACAATATCAATGTTCATTCAATTGGTATCTTAATGCCTGGTACAGAAGTTAAAATCGGTGAAGAAAATGAGATTTTAGTACGAAGTGGAGCCGTTATGAGGGGATATTACAAAAAGCCTGAAGAAACCGCTAAGACTTTCACGGCAGATGGATTTTTGAAAACAGGGGATGCAGGGGAACTCGATTCTCAAGGTAATCTTTATATTACAGATAGAATTAAGGAGTTAATGAAAACCTCAAATGGCAAATATATTGCCCCACAATATGTTGAAGGGAAAATTGGTAAAGATAAATTTATAGAACAAATTGCCATTATTGCTGATGCGAAAAAATATGTTTCTGCATTGATTGTCCCTTGCTTTGACAGCCTTGAGGAATACGCCAAGAAACTGAATATCCGCTATCAAGATCGCCTAGAGCTGATAAAAAATGCTGAGGTGGTTAAAATGTTCGAACAACGCATAAATGAATTGCAAAAAGATCTTGCGAGTTTTGAGCAGATACAAAAATTTACCTTATTATCTCAAGCATTTACAACTAAAATGGAAGAAATTACGCCTACATTAAAACTGAGACGAAAAGTGATTTTAGAACGCTACAAAGAACAAATTGAGCAAATGTATAAATAGCACAACTCTTTGAGTTTTAAGTGAAATTCACATAAAAGCAGATCGCAATGATCTGCTTTTTGTTATACAGCTGCTGTTACCACAATTTCCACTTTCCAGTTTGGATTAGCCAATTTCGCTTCAACCGCAGCTCTGGGCGGAGCATTATTTTCGGCAACCCATTCGTCCCACGCTCGGTTCATTTCAGCATAGTCTGTCATCTCTTTTAAATAAACCGTTGCCATTAAAATTTTGCTTTTATCGGTGTTAGCTTTTGCTAACCATTTATCAATTTCAGCCAATACTTGCTGGGTTTGAGTATAAGCATCGGCTGTTTCATCAAGTGGCACTTGCCCTGCTAAATATGCTACGCCATTGTGAATGGCGACTTCTGAGAAGCGATTACCAACTTCAAAACGTTGAATCATATTATTTCCTCTAGCTTTTTAAACATTGTCCTTTATAAGCTTTATGCCCTTTAACTTCCTGTCTAATCTCCATTTTTTGATTAGAAAAATCCGTTACCATTAATTCAATAGTTTTATTATTTTCAGTATCAGACAGAGAGCTAAATAAATTCTCTTCAAATTGTTGTAAAGCAGGATCACGCTGCAATTCAGCCCATATCTCAGCACGATGAGTGCGTTGTAATGACTGGGTTACGATACGATAAACAATTTTATTATTCTGTAAATTCCAACGTCCATTTTGTTGTATAGAATAAATAAAAATCGGTTTTTGGAGCGGGTAATTAATTGTGCCTTGATTGATAATATTACCGTTTGATGCAAACTTCAGATTATCTATCGTGCTAATATTAAAATCGTCGTAATTAATCGTACATTTCCAATTGCCAATTAATTGGTTAGAATTAGAAATGCTTGATGAACAACCGGCTAATGCGAATGCGGTTAAACCTAAAAAAATTAACTTTTTCATATTCTCTTAAAAAATAAAGCGGTAAAAAAATCTTATTTTTTGACCGCTTGTATGTGATATAAAAATTATTCTACTTTAACAATCCAGCCTTCCGGTGCTTCAACATCACCAAATTGAATGCCTGTTAATTCTGCATATAAACGGCGGGTAATTGGACCGACTTCCGTTTCAGAATGAAAAACGTGGAACTTATCTTTGTGCTGAATACCACCAACAGGGGTGATTACTGCGGCTGTACCGCACGCACCTGCTTCAATAAATTGATCAAGTTGGTCGATATACACATCGCCTTCAATCGCTTCCATACCTAAACGTTCTTTGGCAATATGGAGCAATGAGTATTTGGTAATACTTGGTAAAATTGACTCTGAAATCGGCGTGATAAATTTGTTATCTTTAGTAATACCAAAGAAGTTTGCCGCTCCCACTTCTTCAATTTTCGTGTGCGTTTTCGGATCTAAATAAATCGCATCGGCAAATTTACGGGTTGCCGAACTTTCTTCCACTGCTAATTCGTGTGGTAATAAACTTGCTGCATAGTTTCCGCCCACTTTTACGCCGCCAGTACCCATTGGAGCAGCACGGTCATAGTCTGTTGTGATAAAGTTAGATGGTGCTAATCCACCTTTAAAATACGCTCCCACCGGGCAGCAAAATACGGAGAAAATAAATTCAGGAGCTGCTCTCACACCAATGTTTTCGCCAACGCCGATTAAAAATGGGCGTAAGTAAAGCGTTGCACCAGAACCATAAGGACCTAACCAGTCTTGGTTTGCTTTAACCACTTCCTTGCAAGCACGGATAAATAATTCAGTCGGCACACGTGGCATTAATAAACGATCTGCCGTACGTTGCATACGTTCTGCGTTTTGATCAGGGCGGAATAAGTTGATTGAACCATCTTTGCAGCGGTAAGCCTTTAAGCCCTCAAAACATTGTTGTCCGTAATGTAATGCAGTTGAGCCTTCGTGAATGTGTAATACGTTATCTTGTGTTAATTCGCCTTCATTCCATTTACCATCTTTCCAGTGAGCAATGAAACGGTAATCTGTTTTGATATAGGAAAAGCCTAAATTTGCCCAATCTAACTCTTTTAATGCCATTGTTGTGTCCTTTTATTTTTTTAATGTTGCTAATTAATTCAGATATTCTAAAACAAAATGGAGGTTGAAGTAAGGATTTTTCAGAGAAATTGAGTGAAAAAATTAGGACTTAAATTTATATTTTTTTACACTTTATCAGCTATTAAATAGCCTATTCACTCGCTAACATTTTCAGATTGGAGAAACAACCAAGCACCATTGTTTTCCCTAATATAATCCTAATAATTTCAATGAGTTAATCTTACTAGATAAAAAGAAAACTTACTCCCCATCAGATTTAAATTATCTGCTTATACAAGCGGTCAAAAACGAATAATTTTCTGCAAAATATACCTATCTTTATAATGAATAGCTTTTTCGGTCGATGAGAAACGATTCAAATGAAGCTAGAAGGACTAAGCACTGTGGAATACAGCACTCAGTCCTTGAATTAAATCAATCTAACTTTTCGATACAGAGCTATTTTTAGCCGCCTTTTTCATCTCTATTAAATTAACCAATAATTCCAAACTGCTGTGCTAAGAATAATAATGCAAAAGCAGTTAAGTAAATTAAGCCAACGACTGCTAACCAGAATAATCCGCCTGTTACACGGTGCTCGCCTTTCAGCACTAATGAGAAGTTTAACCACGCAAAAATTGGCGTTGAAACAAACGATGAAATCATTGCAAATTTCAGCATTGTTGCTACATCACTCATAAATACACTAATAATTAAGATACCAATTGCTGATGTGAGTGTTAGCCAGATCGCTAATTCTGTTTGAGAATGCTCTTTACGGTTCGTTAAAATACGCAATGCTTCTGCATTCGCACGAGAATATCCGTCAATAACTGTAATGGTTGTACCAAACATACACATAAAGGCAATGAATGCAATTAACAGCTTAGACCAATCACCAATTGCAAAGGCATACATTTTGATCAATTGAGCAATGTATTTTACACCGGCTTGCTCAACTTGTTCGCCTGAACCATATTGTACCAATGCCCCTAATGCTAGGAAAACAATTGCTAAAATGGCTGTGCCAATATAGCCCACGTTGAAGTCAAAAATACCGTCTTGATAGCTGATTTTACTAAAACGTTTTTTAGCAATAACCCACATTGAGTTAATTGCTGAAATTTCAATTGGTGCCGGCATCCAACCCATTAAAGCAACAATAAAACCCAGTGCGGCTAAATTCCACGGAGACGGCTCAATAAAATCAGGGGCAACTGTAATTCCACCCTTTAAAGCCGCAATCACTACTGCAGTTACTGTTGAAACCGTTAGAGCAATCATAATCCATTTAGATAGAGAATCTAAGAAACGATATTTCCCTAAAAGCAATATTCCCCAGGTTACTACAATCACGATTGTCCCTGCCATTGGAATGCTTAAATCAAATGGAACACCTAATGCTGAAAAAATAAATTTTAAGATCGCAGCCGTAACAATGCCTACAGCAGCCGTATTAATCATTGCGGCAATCACATTTAGAATAAAGAAAATAACGAGATAAATACCACCCTTATCTTTATAACCTTCTAATAAACTTTTACCGCTTGAAAGTGTGTATTGCACGCCAAAACGGAAAAACGGATACTTAAACAAGTTCGCTAAAATAATAATAATTGCTAATTGCCAACCATAAATTGCACCGGCTTGGGTTGAAGCAACAATATGCGAGCCACCTACAGCCGCTGATGCCATTAAAATACCCGGACCCATTGCGGCAAACTTACTTTGCCAAGTTGAACGTTCTACTTGTTGTGTCATATATTCTCCAAAATATGTGTAAGACCTTTAATAAGGCTCCATTCTACTCATAAAATAAAGTAAAAAATAGATGACGAAAAATCTTGTTAAAAAAATGCTAAAATTATTATGCTGTTTAATAAATTGAAATTCTTTTATATGGCGACCAGAAAAATAATTTAGCAAAATTTAATGCTAAAAATATAACCATAAGTAGATAAAAATAAAATTTTAAATTTTTTATCAAAAATATGGGAAAGGTGTGAAACAGAGGTGAATTTGCAAATTTTTAGCCAAATTCAACCGCTTGTAGGCAATAAAAAAGTGCGTTACCGCACTTTTTTATCCATTAAGATGAGACTATTTTGAATAACGTTGGAATACTAAGCAGGCATTTGTACCACCGAAACCAAAGCTGTTAGACATAACAGTCGTTAATTCTTTATCTTGGCGTTCAGTTACAATATTCATACCTTCAGCTTGCTCATCAAGAGTTTCAATATTAATGCTTGGTGCGATGAAGTTGTTATCTAACATTAATAATGAGTAAATTGCTTCGTGAGCTCCTGCTGCACCAAGTGAATGTCCAGTCATTGATTTGGTTGAAGAAATAGCAGGCTTTTTATCACCAAATACATTGCGGATTGCCCCCAGTTCTTTTACATCACCCACTGGTGTAGATGTGCCGTGAACATTAATATACTCAATCTCACCATTTACCGTTGCCATTGCTTGTCTCATACAACGCTCAGCACCTTCACCACTTGGAGCTACCATATCATAACCGTCAGACGTTGCACCATATCCCACAATTTCAGCGTAGATTTTAGCACCACGGGCAAGAGCGTGTTCTAATTCTTCTACAACCACAACCGCACCACCACCTGCGATAACGAAACCGTCACGGTTTGCATCATAAGCACGGCTTGCTTTGGTTGGTGTGTCATTATATTTAGAAGATACCGCACCCATTGCATCAAATTCAGTTGCACATTCCCAAGAAAGCTCTTCCGCACCACCTGCAAAAACGATGTCTTGTTTGCCTAATTGAATTAATTCCATTGCGTGCCCGATACAATGAGCAGAAGTCGCACAAGCCGAGCTGATCGAATAGTTCACACCACGGATTTTATATGGTGTTGCCAAACAGGCTGACACGCTTGATGCCATTGTTTTCGTTACCGCATAAGGACCAATACCTTTCACGCCACGCGGACCACGCACCGCATCACACGCTACTAATTGACTATGAGCCGAACCTGTACCAGCACCGATAACTAAGCCCGTACGATCGTTAGAAATTTGTTCTTCAGTTAAACCTGAATCTTCAATCGCTTCTTTCATAGAAAGATAAGCATAAGCCGCTGCATCGCCCATAAAACGATAAATTTTACGGTCAATTAGCTCTGCCGGGTTTAATTTAATTGTCCCTGCAACTTGGCTACGCATACCTACTTCAGCAAAATCAGGCACGAATTCAATGCCCGATTTTCCTTCTTTTAATGAGGCTAACACTTCTTCTTTATTGTTACCAATACTTGAAATAACACCTAAACCTGTAATAACAACTCTTTTCATTTTGTTTCCTTCATCATTTTTTCTGAAAAAATAGTCAATTCAGCTTACACTTGTTCACTCAAATAAGCTACTAAAACTTGTTTATTTTACACTAAAATTATGACTGGTCTGAACTCTTTTAGAGAAAATTGTATTTTTTACTTTTTTGAGCTATTACCTTATACTATCATTACTTTTCAGCTAAAATGTTAAGTGGATCACATTTTAAAAAGGAAATTAGCGTGAAAACACTCTCCCTTGAAGCTACTACAGCAAAAATAGTAGAAGGAACTGCTATTAAGGCAAGTAAGGGAAATTTTTCCCAAAAATTAGCTTTAACTAAAAAAAGAATTGATAAACTTAATGCTTATCGCATTGAGCGGGCTATTAGTGCCAATAATCAAAGCTTTAGCCACGTTTTTTCATTGCTCCCATTACTTATTCATCTTAACCACCCAAGCTTACCTGCATATGTAGAAAATGCACCGCAAGGTATTTGGCATTTTGAATTATCTGATTATCAAAAAAACTCATTAATGTCTTATAGCTTTCACGAGGCTATTTCCGAACATCATTTAAAAAATCAAACTCATTTTGATGCTCTCTACTGTATGGGGAGCACGGGGTCTATTACTCAAACAAGTCTGTCAGATTTAGATTTATGGTTATGCTATTCAAACACGCTTACTATTGAACAATATAAATTAATGGAGCTTAAAATTACTAAGCTACAAGAATGGGCGAAAACCTTTGATGTGGACATTAATATTTTCTTAATGAACCCGGAGCAGTTTAAAACTCAAACTTACAGTAGTGGTGTAACAGATGAACACAGTGGTTCAGCTCAGCATTTTTTCTTGCTTGATGAATTTTATCGTTCAGCCATACTACTTGCAGGTAAACGCTTACTGTGGTTACATCTGCATAAAGATGAATATCAAACTGCTCATAATAATCCTGAAATTGATTTAAACGAATGGGTAGATTTTGGCGATTTCTCCAGTCTTTCTACGAGCGAATTCTTTGGGGCAAGCCTATGGCAACTCTATAAAGGGATCAATAACCCTTACAAATCAGCCATTAAGATTTTATTGCTGGAATGCTATGCCCACACTTACCCGAAAACAAAATTAATTTCAAAAGAGTTTAAGAAAAAAATTCTGAGTGATGAATCAATTGAATACCATTTTGACCCTTATCTAGCAATGCTTGAGCTAGTTACCGAACATCTTATTACTCGCAAAGAATGGGTAAAATTAGACCGCTTGCGTGTCTGTTTTTATGCAAAAGCGATTGAAGGGGAAATCAGAAAAAACTGGCGTACAGAAGCGTTACAATCTTTAGTTGAACAATGGTCTTGGAATGAGGCACAAACTACATTATTACAAAATCGCCTAAACTGGAAAATTAAGCAAGTGATGAGCCACGAAAATATGCTGATTGATCACCTGCTACAAAGCTATCGTAACTTAATCCACTTCGCTCGAAAATTCCATCTTAATCCGAGTATTATGACCAACGATACCGACATTTTAATGCGAAGACTTTACTCTGTATTTGAAACTTTGCCGGGTAAAGTGCCGTTAATCAATCCGAAAATATCGCCGAACGTAGCAGAAAATGCCGTAACTTTTATTGAAGTAAAAGCCGGTAGCTCAATGCAACCAGGTTGGTATTTAGTGAATCAAGCACCCAAAAGTCAATATGATTCAAACCTTCGCTATGTTCACTACAACAAAAGCCCGGTTAAACTGATTGCTTGGGGATTTTTTAACGGCATTATAAATGCCAATACCCATTTGCACACGGCGAGCAATAACCTAAATACGCAGAAATTACGCCAATTTATTACCGATTTACGCTTAACTTTCCCGATTCAAGCACCGGAGATGACACAGGAAGATATGTATCATCCGAATAAAATTCGTAACTTAGCGATTGCGATCAATTTAGTGCAAGATCCGACGGAAACCATTACTGACTTGCCTAAAAAAGTTTGCCAAAGTGATCTATTTAATTTTGGTAAAACGCAAAAAACCTTAGTCGGTAGTGTCAGCATTATTTACCGAAATGTTTGGAATGAAATCCGCACTCAACATTTCGACGGCGAAGATGCCATTTTAAAAGCACTGAAATTAGTTTCTAATCGAATTTATCAAAGTGCAGCCTCACCAAATTCCGTGAATATTTTTTGCTATAGTAAATATTTACGCAGCGATCTTCGTGAGTTTGTTGCTGATTTAGTGCATAAATGTATTGCAATTCAAACAGGTTGTTTACTGCACGCCGATGAGCTACGCCACTTAAAAATTGCGGGCAAAACGTGGCAAGTGATCTTCCGTAAACAGACGGTTGGCATTAAGCAGATTGAAGAACAAGCGGTCGAAAATCGTGAAAACGTTGCAAATCTAACCGCTGATATAGCCAAAGAGAAAAAACCATTTCCTCAAAAAATCAGCGAATTTGCCAGCGAAGGCTTTTTGCAATTCTTCTTTGAAGATAACCAAGATAGCAGTTTTAATGTGTATGTGGTTGATGAAAAAAATAGTGTGGAAAGTTACTATAATTGTTCCGGCAATAAAGAAGAAAAAATCCGAAAAATCAATAAATTACAACACAATAAACAGCAGAAGGAAAAAACAGATATCTCATTTGGCAGCTTTAACCACCCACAATTTTATCAACTTATTTCTCCTAATGGCGAGTTGTCTATTGTGCCGTTCCAAAGCCGCCAACATTTAGACTACCTCGCTGCTCAAGAAAGTAAATGCTAAATTACTCAAACATAATGAAGGGCTGTGTTTAAAAGCAGCCCTTCATTCATTTTTATTGATTAAAGCTTCACAGGCTCAATAATTTCACTCGGGTAGCAACCTAACACTTTAAGATAGCTAGTTACTTCTTCAAGTTCTATCAACGCTTTTTGCGTATTTTCGGAATGAATATTCGCTTCTAATTCCACATAAAACATCTCTTCCCAAGGCTTACCATAAATCGGACGAGATTCTAGTTTTGTCATACGGATATTATGGGTTTTGAATACCATCAACGCATCTACCAATGCACCGGCTTGTTGAGTGGTAGTCATCAATAATAAAGTTTTAGTTTGTACCTGTGGTGAGACTTTCACCGCTTCCTTAGATAACACAATAAAACGGGTGATATTATTCGGCTGATTGGCAATCTCGGTTTTAATGCTAGTTAAACCATAGAGCTTACCGCCATCTTCATTCCCTAGTGCCACAATATTAGGCTTATTCAAACGTGCTACCATTTGCATGGCGTGCGAGCTGCTTTCGCAATATTTAATATGCACTTTATCTAGGGTTGCCAAAAATTGGCTACATTGCTGAGCCGGCTGAGGGTGGGTGTAAACGGTATCTACTTCAGCTAAACCCACATTGCCGTTTGCTAATACACAATGTTTGATCGGGTAAGCCAACTCGCCCACTAAGGTTAAATCCGTATGCTGCAACAAATCATAGACTTCATTGATAGAACCTGAAGTGGTATTTTCGAGCGGCAGCACGCCAAACTCCGCCTCGCCCGAACTGACTTTTTCAAACACTTCATTAAAAGAGCCACAGCTTAGCTCCAGCAACGCCCCTTGATATTTTTTGGCAAATTGACGAGTTGCCATATTGGAATAAGAGCCACGCATTCCTAAAAAAGCAACTGACACCTGCTCTTCTTTCTGAGCGTTGAGTTTATTTTGCAGATAAGTTTGCTGAGTCAGCACCGAATCTTCAATAATGCGTTGGAAAATTTGGGTAACATATTGCGGATCGAGCTGATAATTCTCCGCTTCCGAAAAATTAACTAATTCTTGCAATAACGCTTTTTCACGCTCTAAATCTCGCAGCGGTTTTTGCGTGATTTCCTTGCTACGCACCACATCAAATGCCAAACGATGGCGTTCGGCAAGTAGCTTTAATAAATTGCGATCAAGGGTGGTAATTTGTGTTCGAATATCGGATAAATCTAAAGACATAGGTACATTCTCGTTATAATTAATGTTGGAAATTATAACCTGTTCCCAAAGAAAGAAAAGACAAGCGGTCAAATCTGCAAAAAATTTTGCAATTTTGACCGCTTGGTTGTTTTCATTTAACGCTAGTTTGTACCACAGGCTTCAGATGCCGTGTTACCCAAAATCCCTTTATGTCTGAGTAACGCATCGAGGGTTGGTTTTCTGCCACGGAAGCGTTCAAATAGCACCATTGGCTCTTCTGAGCCGCCACGGGTTAAGATATTATCTAAGAAAGATTGTCCGGTTTCCGCATTGAAAATACCTTCTTCCTCAAAGCGTGAATAAGCATCTGCTGAAAGCACCTCCGCCCATAAGTAGCTGTAATAGCCTGCCGCATAGCCACCGGCAAAAATATGCGAGAAACTGTGTGGCGTTCTTGCCCACTCCACGCCTTTTGCCACTGCCACTTTTTCTTTCACTTCTTTTAACAATGCCAATACTTGACCTTGTTTGTTTGGGTCGTACTCGGTGTGTAGGCGGAAATCGAACAAGCCGAACTCTAATTGGCGTAATACAAACATCGCCGCTTGGAAGTTTTTCGCCGCCAATAATTGCTCTAATTTCGCTTTTGGTAACGGCTCTCCAGTTTCGTAATGCCCTGAAATAAAGGCAAGTGCCTCTTCTTCCCAGCACCAGTTTTCTAAGAATTGGCTTGGTAATTCCACCGCATCCCACGGCACGCCGTTAGTGCCGGCAACATCGCCTACTTCAATTTCAGTCAGCATATGGTGAATACCGTGTCCAAATTCGTGGAATAAGGTAGTAACTTCATCGTGCGTAAACAATGCCGGTTTGTCGCCAATCGGCTTGTTAAAATTACAGGTTAAATAGGCAACCGGTTTTTGCAGTGAACCATCCGCTAAGCGTTTTTGGTTGATGCAATCGTCCATCCACGCACCGCCACGTTTGTTTTCACGAGCGTATAAATCAAGGTAGAACGAGCCACGCAAGCGGTCATTTTTATCAAAAATATTGAAAAAACGCACATCTTTATGCCAAACATCTACGTCTTGTTGTTCTTCCACACGCATACCGAAAACACGTTTCATCACCTCAAACAAGCCTGAAAGTACTCGGTTTTCAGGGAAGTATGGGCGAAGTTCTTCATCATTCACTGAATATAACGCTTGTTTTTGTTTTTCGCTGTAGAAAGTAATATCCCATAAATCCAAATGTTCTACGCTAAAGTGTTCTTTGGTAAATTTTTTCAATTCGCACAATTCGTTTTTACCTTGTGCTTTTGAGCGAGTGGCTAAATCGTTTAAGAAATCCAATACTTGTTGTGGATTTTCTGCCATTTTGGTGGCAAGGGAATAATCCGCATAGGTTTTAAAGCCAAGCAGTTGTGATCTTTCGTGGCGTAATTTTAAGATTTCATCAATGATGGCACTGTTATCCCATTTGCCTGCATTTGGACCTTGATCTGAGGCACGGGTTACAAAAGCTCGGTACATTTCTTCACGCAAGGTTTTGTTTTCGCAGTAAGTCATCACTGGCAGATAGCTTGGAAATTCAAGGGTAAAGCGATAGCCTTTTTTGCCTTTGCTTTCAGCGGATAATTTTGCGGCTTCAAGTGCCGATTCCGGCAAACCTTTTAATTGAGCTTCGTCAGTAATTACGATGTCCCAACCCATTGTGGCATCTAGCACGTTATTGCTAAATTGTGAGCTAAGTTCCGATAAACGAGCGGAAATTTCGCCATAGCGTTTTTGTTTATCTGCTGGCAGAGAAATGCCCGATAATTCAAAATCTTGCAGGCTGTTTTCTATCGCTTTTTTCTGTGCAGTCGAATAGTGAGCAAATTCAGGGCTGTTTTTTAATTTTAAGTAGCCTTGATATAAGCCTTGATGTTGCCCCGCCCAAGTGCTGTATTCCGATAATAATGGTAAACAGGCTTGATATTCTTCACGCAATTCAGGAGAGTTTTTCACCGCATTTAAATGCCCTACCGGCGACCACGCACGAGAGAATTTGTCGCCCGCCATCGCTTGCGGCATATAGAAGTTTTCCCACGTTGGGTTTTCAATTTTTGCCACCGCCTCAATGGTTTCACGGCACTCTTTAATCACGGCTTCCACCGCAGGTTTGATGTGTTCAGGTTTGATTTTGGAAAACTCAGGCAAGCCTGTGTAATTTAAAAGAGGGTTAGACATTATTTTTTCCTTTTATAGTCAAAATGAAAATTCGTATCAAAATAATACACAAAGTTGGAGAGAAAAGAAAACAAGCGGTCATATTTTGCAAAAAACCTACAAAATATAACCGCTTGTCTTTAGAATTTGACTGTGTGTCCGTAACTTTCAATAATTTTTTGGATACGCTCTAAATCTTCTTTCGGTGGTGGCAACACGCCGTCCAGATCATATTTATAGCCTAAGGTTTCCCACTTGTGTGCACCTAAGCGATGGTATGGCAATAGTTCCACTTTCTCAATATTATCCATTCCTTGAATAAATTGTCCTAAGCGATGAGCAGAATCATCATCGTCCGTATAGCCCGGCACAACCACATAGCGAATCCAAGTCGGCTTATTCATTTTGTGTAAATAGCGAGCAAAATCAAGGGTACGTTTATTAGACACACCAACCAAATCTTGGTGAATTTCATCGTTAAGCTGTTTTAAATCGAGCAACACTAAATCGGTCACTTCCAACATTTCATCCACTAATGGACTGTAATTACGGACAAAACCGTTGGTATCAAGGCAAGTATTGATCCCTTCCGCTTTACAAGCTCTGAACCAATCACGCACAAATTCCATTTGCAACACTGCTTCCCCACCCGAAGCCGTTACGCCACCACCGGTTGCTTTCATAAAATGCTTGTAAGTCGTTACTTCTTTCATTAGATCTTCAACGGTAATTTCTTTGCCACCATCCAGATCCCAAGTATCGCGATTATGGCAATATTTACAACGCATTAAACAGCCTTGCAAGAAAAGAATAAAGCGAATTCCCGGACCATCTACTGTGCCACAGGATTCATAAGAATGGATACGTCCAACAACAGACATTTACTTACCTCGAACCTCAAAAAATTTTGACAAATTGTAGCAAATTTTTAGATTGTTCGCAGAAATAAATCAAGCCATTAAACTTTACTCAGCGAGAAATCCCAACTATTTTTTGATCTCTTTCAGAAAATCAACTAATAGCGATTTTTGCGTTTGGGTTAATTCCTGCCAATATCGGTCGGCTTCATCGCTATTCCAATCAAATCCTTCCATACAATCGGCAAAAAAGTAACTGATCGGCGTTTTCAAAAAAGTCGCAATCGCCACCAAATGTGCCACGTTGATCTTATTCGCCCCACGCTCGTAGCGTGAAAGTTGTGGTTGAGAAATATCCACATACTCCGACAGCCTTTCCGCCGAATAGCCCATTTCTCTGCGTTTTTGTTGAATTCTTTGACCGACAAGACGGTCGATGTCTGATGCCACTGGTTGTGCCATTTTGCTGCCTACTCTGATTATTCATTTTAGGCATATTTTTTGTGATTTATTGCATTGACTGAATATGCTATAAGGCATAGAATACGCACATTAAATGCCTAGAAGGCATATTTTTCAATAATAGGAGTTTAAAAATGAATATCATCAAAGGAATCTTTGGATTTCAGGGAAGGGTTGGAAGAGCCTCCTTTACTCTATTCTTGTTATTTTTCTTTATAGGCTCTATAGCATTTAATCTAGCTATTCTTTTGTTAGTTGGTATGCGAGGAGAATTCGCTCTATTAGATATAATTCAGGAAGAGCCTGTATTCTATACTTCACTACTAATTGCTTTAGTTATTTATTTGATAATTAAATACTCTTATCTTACTAGAAGAGTTCATGATTTCAATAAGAAGCCAACAGAAAGTAAACTATATAACACAATACTCCTGCTTGATATCACTTCTTTTTTATTGATTATTTATTATCTTAATATGCAATCCAAAATTAATTATGATTTGATTGAACAATATCATTCATTAATGTTCTCTAGAATACAATCTGATATGGAGCAGGCAGAATATCTATTTATGTCATCAAATGAATTAAGAGATTCTCTATCACTACTGACTAATTCTGGAGGAGTTATTATTATCTATATGCTAATTTTAGGGCTTTCTTATTGTTGTGTAGTTTCACTATCTTTTCTTAAAGGTAACGATGGAGAAAATGATTTTGGGAAACCACAAGTTCCATTTTGGAAGAAAACAAATTCTTAATTAACCTAGATAGGAGAAAAGTATGCGTAATTTAAGAAAATTAGCTATTTTAGCTATTGGTTTAGGAACGTCTGTAAGTGCTTTTGCAGATTTTATTACTGCTTGGGAAGTATCTGATACTCAAGAGTGCGGGGTACAATATTGTAGATGTACATACGATGCCGATGGTCTAATTTTTACTATCAATATAAAATCAGGCTATTGTCCTTTGAGTATTCAAATTGATCCAGAAACAGGAAGATGGAGACGATAGCAATGAGCACTGAAATTCATATTATCAGCAATAATGTAGAATTGCATTCTGATATTATTTCTAAATTAGAAAAAGAAAATTATACATTCTTAGAAAAATATAGCGATAAGGCTACTAATGGGAAAAAGCACATTCTTATTTTCCATAAAGAAATATTTGATATTAATTTAGAAAAATTAAAAACTAATATAAAAAAAGAGCTAGATTCTATCATTCCCAATTTATATTCAGACATTGAAATTAAAGTATCTTACTAGTTGATTTTTAATATAAAGCAACTTAAATTTAGGTTGCTTTATTTTTAATATTTATTTTTTTCAACTATGTGCAATTTAAAATCAGTATTCATTTTAATCCCCCTTATTTTTCCTCTTTCAGCCCTTGCCTGCGATGAAGATTACGGGCAAGGACAACGCTATTCCACAGGTTATTATCTTAAGAACGGAAAGCTCACAAAAAGCAAAGTCAGAAACTGCTCAAATGGAATGCAAGAACAGAGCCATACTTTTGATAATGGTGTTATAGTGAGTTTTATCAACATCAATTTAGCAATGACAACAGGCGGAAACGGCTATCAAACTGATGCTTATATCAATGGGAAAGAGGCGAAAGAAGTGAAACGATTAAAAGGTATTCCCGCTCACTTTAGAGGTCAGTGCTACCAACCTAAATCGAAAGGTTCAAAACAAATTTATTGTATTTAGCGTACTCAATTTATCGACAAACAGCCCAATTCAGGGCTGTTTTACTTTAAAGTTGATTATTTTAAGTATATTCCAACCGATTACAAGCGGTCGATTTTATAACACTTTTTGCCAAACAGCTTTCGGTAGTAAGTAAACATCTTTTTCTGCCTTTTCACCTTCGCCGACAATATGCCCAATGCCGCTTGCCATAACCGCTAAAGTTACATCAAAGGCATTAATACTGTCGCCATAACCTGCTGTGAGGTTAAACATTGAGCCGTCTGCCAACAGATAAACGGTTTTCTCACCTACTTGGTAAGCATTGACATACGGCATCGGCACGCTCATCGGGTGTTGTTTTAAAAACGGCACATCAATTTCTTCGGCAACGTGTCCGACATTTAAAATAAATAAGCCTGATTTCGCTTGTTCAATCATCTTGCCTGAAAGCACGTTTTTCGCCCCTGTTGCTGTGGCAACCACATCAGCAATTTTGATTGCCTCAGCAAGTGGCATTACCATCCAACCGTCATATTCGGCTTGTAACGCTCTTGCACGATCTAATTCAGCCACAATCACTTTACCACCGTAGGCTTTTGCTGAAGCTGCCACACCTTGCCCTACCAAACCATAACCAATAACAACTACTGTTTTTTCGTGTAGGCTTAAGTGGGTGGTTTGTAAGAAAGTATGCCAAGCGGTTAAGCCCACCATATGGCGGTTGTGTAAACCTTCTTTCACCGGCAAATCATCCCAGTTGAAAATCGGGTAATAAGGTTTCAGACCATTTAAACGGTTCACGCCTGAACCGGTGGCTTCTAAGCCTGCTTTCACACCTGTTTGTAAGCCTTTCGAGTGAATGAGTGAGGTTAAATCCGACCCCATTTCGCATAAATGGGTTGGCTGCCAATCTACTGCTTTTTGGAAACTTTCGTGCCAGTCGGCATTGGACATATTTCGCCAAGCGTGAGCATCTGCACCGTGTTCAACTAAATACTCTACAACATCATCTTGTACGGTGGTTGGGTTGCAAGTGGTTAAAAACACTTTTGCCCCTTTATCTAGCAAACCTTTCACTAACGGAGCCATTTTCAAATCTAAGTGCATATTGCACGCCAAGCGGACGTGAGATAAATCAGGTAAAGCCTCAACAGCCGCACGTGTACGGGTCATATGTAGTGTTGCCCAATTTAATTCAGCAGAAAAATTTTGATACATTAAAGAAACCTTATATAAACAAATTAATAACATATTGGAATTATACGCTATATTTAAATTTTTGCATTTTTTAAACCTATTTTCACCGCTTGTAAGCGGTTAGTTTTCCGTAAAAATTTGCAAACCTAACCTGCGTGGTATTTGGCTGCTATCTCTTTTACCATTAAGTCAAAATCACTTTCATAACTCAAATCTTGTTTCACTCGGTATTTTTCAAATTCGCTTAAGGCAAACGATTTAGCGATTTCAGCAGTAACTTTGCCGGCATCTTGTAAAATTTCTCGGTCGGTAGCGGCAAGAAAGCGATTGAGACGGGTTTCCCAATCTGCCATTGTCATAGGAATTTGGCGTTCTGCCATATCTTCTGCCATATCTAAATAAGCCGATACCAGCCGTTGTAATTGTGCCAGCTCATTGTCAGACAGGTAATTTTTGGCAACGACTACATCAAAGGGGTAAATTTTACCCTGCGGAGCGTCTTTCCAATTCGTTAGCCCCATATTCGGTTTTTCGGCATTGGCTCTTGCCATAATCAGTTCAGCAGCAGTTTGTCCGTGAATTGCCCAGTGCAATTTATTTTGTACTGTAGCAAAAAAGCGTTTGGTGGCAGTTGCGGTGCGGTCGTAATCCACTGCGGTTGCATAAATGTCGGTGATTTTTTGGTAGAACTTGCGTTCGGATAATCGAATTTCCCGAATGCGAGCGAGCTGTTCTTCAAAGTATTTTTTGCCTAAAATAGTGCCGTCATTTTTTAGCCGTTCATCGTCCATCGCAAAGCCTTTAATCGCAAAGCTCTGTACAATTTCAGTCGCCCATTTGCGAAACTGCACTGCTCGCTCGGAATTAACTTTATAACCTACTGCGATAATGGCAGATAAATTATAGTGCTTCGTCTGGTAGTTTTTTCCGTCTTGGGCAGTTATCCAAAAAAATTGGATAACTGAATTTTCAGCTAACTCATTGTCATTAAAGATTTTTTTAAGATGATAGCTAATTGTTCGTACATCAACATCATACAACACTGCCATCATTTTTTGGCTTAGCCAAACATTTTCATCAGAGTAAATAGCATCAACTTGGCTTTCCCCTGTTGCCGTGATAAAGGTCAGATATTCTGCCACAGAGGAACGAATTAAATCTTGCTTAGACATCTCTTTCTCCCATATAGAACACTGTAATTATAAACAATATTTCTAAAGCTGTGTAAATGAATAACTATTTTTTCGAGCGAGATCACAAAAAAACCGCTTGTGGCATAAATACCACAAGCGGTTGATTTTTCTAAAAGTTTTGCAAATTGCTATTACATACTTTCAGTAAAGGTACGGGTAATTACGTCCATTTGTTGCTCTTTGGTTAAAGAGTTGAAACGTACCGCGTAACCTGATACACGAATGGTTAATTGTGGGTATTTCTCTGGGTGTTCTACCGCATCTAATAATGTATCGCGATTTAATACGTTCACATTTAAGTGCTGACCACCCTCTACTGTTGCTTCGTGGTGGAAGTAGCCGTCCATTAAGCCCGCAAGGTTACGTTTTTGTGCTTCATAATCTTTACCTAACGCATTTGGTACGATTGAGAAGGTATAAGAGATACCATCTTTCGCATAAGCAAACGGTAATTTAGCCACAGAAGTTAATGAAGCAACCGCACCTTTTTGGTCACGTCCGTGCATTGGGTTTGCACCCGGTCCGAATGGAGCACCTGAACGGCGACCATCTGGCGTATTACCTGTTTTCTTACCGTAAACCACATTAGATGTGATAGTAAGAACAGACTGAGTTGGGGTTGCGTTGCGGTATGTTTTAAGTTTTTGAATTTTCTTCATAAAACGTTCAACTAAATCAACAGCAATGTCATCTACACGGTTGTCGTTGTTACCAAATTGTGGATATTCGCCTTCAATCTCAAAGTCAGTTGCTACATTTTTCGCTACGCCAACCACTTCGCCAGCTTTATTTTTGATTTCAATGTCCGTGCGGATTGGTTTTACTTTCGCATATTTGATCGCTGAAAGTGAGTCAGCCGCCACAGATAAACCTGCAATACCACACGCCATTGTACGGAATACATCACGATCGTGAAGTGCCATTAATGCCGCTTCGTACGCATATTTATCGTGCATAAAGTGAATGATGTTTAAAGCAGTAACGTATTGCGTTGCTAACCAGTCCATAAAGCTGTCTAAGCGAGTCATTACGTCATCGTAATCTAAGTATTCGCTTGTAATTGCTTCAGATTTTGGACCAACTTGGTCGCCTGATTTCTCATCAATACCACCATTGATTGCGTATAATAAGGTTTTCGCTAAGTTTGCACGAGCACCGAAGAATTGCATCATTTTACCTACAATCATTGGGCTTACGCAGCACGCAATCGCATAGTCATCATTTTGGAAATCCGGACGCATTAAGTCATCGTTTTCATATTGTACTGATGAGGTATCAATAGATACTTTTGCACAGTAACGTTTAAACGCTTCCGGTAACTGCTCAGACCAAAGAATGGTTAAGTTTGGCTCCGGAGAAGGACCCATTGTGTAAAGAGTGTGCAAAATACGGAAACTGTTTTTCGTTACTAAAGTACGACCATCTAAGCCCATACCTGCTAAGGTCTCAGTTGCCCACATTGGGTCGCCTGAGAATAATTGATCGTATTCAGGTGTACGCAAGAAACGCACCATACGCAACTTCATTACTAAGTGGTCGATCAACTCTTGAGCTTCTTGTTCGGTGATTTTGCCTGCTTTTAAATCACGCTCAATATAAATATCTAAGAATGAAGATACACGACCAAACGACATTGCCGCACCGTTTTGCGATTTAACCGCTGCAAGGTAAGCAAAATAAGTCCATTGTACCGCTTCTTGTGCATTGGTTGCCGGTTTAGAAATATCGTAACCATAGCTTGCCGCCATCTCTTTCATTTTGCCTAACGCACGGTGTTGCTCGGCAATTTCTTCACGCAATTGAATGGTTGCTTGAATATCTTCACCGGATTCTAAACGAGCTTGTAATGAAGCAAACTGACGTTGTTTATCTTTCATTAAGAAATCTGCACCGTAAAGTGCCATACGGCGGTAGTCCCCAATGATACGACCACGACCATAAGCATCCGGTAAGCCGGTAATTACGCCTGATTTACGGCAACGTAAAATATCCGGTGTGTAAACATCAAATACGCCTTGGTTGTGGGTTTTACGGTATTCAGTAAAGATTTTTTCAACTTCAGGTTTAAGTTCACGACGATATACCTGACAAGAGCCTTTTACCATATTGATTCCACCAAACGGCATAATCGCACGTTTTAACGGAGCATCAGTTTGAAGACCCACGATTTTTTCTAATGATTTATCAATATAACCCGGTGCGTGTGAAGTAATGGTTGATGGAGTATCGCAATCAATATCGTACGGTTCGTGCGTTTTGTTTTCGACTTTAATCATTTCCATTACATCTGCCCACAATTTACTTGTTGCAGGTGTTACTTCAGCTAGGAAAGATTCATCGCCTTCATACGGTGTGTAGTTTTTTTGGATAAAATCACGCACATTTACTTCAGTTTGCCAATCGCCGGCGGCAAAACCTTCCCACGCTTTTTGTTGAGCGTCTGTTAATTGAGTCATTTTAAGTCCTCTATGTTAGTAAGTTAAAACGGGAAGCAGTTAATTTTTGGTAAAATTTTGCAAAAATTTGACCGCTTGAATCTAAAATCTTAGTGCTTTCTAATGTATAAGAACCACTGCATTAAGCCAATGAAGAAAACTCCACCCACAATATTGCCTAATGTAGCAGGAATAAGGTTCTTAAATACAAAATGAGATAAATCTAAATCCGCAAATTGTGCAGGATCAACATTAATTGCCGTCCAAAACTCCGGAGCGGCAAAATGAGAAATTGCAATTCCCATTGGAATCATAAACATATTTGCCACACAGTGTTCAAAACCGGAGGCAACGAACATTGCAATTGGCAACATCATAATAAAGGCTTTATCGGTTAGGCTTTTACCTGCATAAGACATCCACACTGCGATACATACCATAATGTTACAGAAAATACCTAAACAGAATGCTTCAAACCAAGCGTGATGAATTTTATGCTGTGCCGTATTTAAAATAACCAAGCCCCATTGCCCTTTAGCCGCCATAATCTGACCGCTAAACCACACAAGCAATACAATTGAAATTGCACCAACAAAGTTACCAAAATAAACCACTACCCAGTTTTTAAACATTTGTAGCCAGTTAATTCTTTTACTTGCTCTCGCCACAATCGTAAGGGTTGAAGAGGTAAACAATTCTGCTCCAAATACCACACACATAATAACGCCAAGCGAGAAAACCAAACCGCCAATCAGCTTAGCCACCCCCCAAGGCATTCCACTCGCACCTACTTGGGTTGTAGTATAAAATACAAAAGCTATTGCAATAAAACCGCCTGCAGTAATGGCAGAAAGAAAGGAATAAAATTGATTTTTTGTTGCTTTATAAACCGCACCATCTTCTGCGATTTTTGCCATTTCAGCAGGAGAAAACATCAGATAACCTTAATTATGAGAATTGAAAAACCGATATATTTTGAAGGAATTATAGACCTCTTCGTTTCATCTTTAAATAAAATCTTACATAATCAGAGGTATTTCTACTCTTTTTTTTGATGTAGAACAAAATCCCTTAAAAGCACAACATTTAATCAAATTCTAACAAACAAAATATTAACAAATTAACAATAAATTTATGACAGAATATATCACTTCATTTTTCAGCTTATTCTTCTCTGAACAAAACCAACTCATTACAATGTTTTTTAGCGGACTACTCAGCTCGACCCTATTGCCGGGAAATTCTGAGATCATTTTTACCACACTTGCAAGCCAGCATATTGTGTCAAATGAAACACCTTACCCATCATTATTTGTTTTAATAATTGTTGCGACCTTAGGAAACAGCTTGGGTAGCTTAATTACTTATGCTATGGGCTTGTTAGTACCTCACCCGAAAAAAACGGATCGTCGCTATACACAATGGGCATTAGAAAAAAGTAAAAAATATGGCATTTTAGTCTTACTTTTTAGTTGGCTACCCATTGTTGGCGATATTTTCTGTGGAATAGCAGGCTGGCTCAGATTCAACCTTTGGCAAAGCATTATACTTATTGTAATTGGCAAGCTATTGCGATACCTCTTTCTACTGGCAACACTCTACCCTGTTTTGAAATATGTTTTATAAATTAACTAGAAAATGTATGGAAATATTGGAATAGCTCTTCAAGTTCTTCAAAATTTCCTTCTTCTTCTGATTTTTCGTAGCATAAATGTAAAACTAATTCAATGAAATAAAATCCAATAATACGGCTTTGAAATATTGCATTAGCATCACTTGGTAATATAAATTGAATGTCTGTGAACTTTCCATATGGATTCGAAGCCGAATTAGTAATTAGAACAACACTTGCATCTTTATTTTTGAACCATTTTCCTATCTCGATAGCAACATTATTAAAACGATAATAAGAGAAAATAACTAAAATATCATTCTTATTTAAATGTAGCATTTCTTTAGGTAACTCACTTGTGTCCAGAGAAAGCAAAGAAATATTATCACGAAAATATTTTATTAATGTAGAAAAATGTTTTGCCATTGCAAATGAAGAAGATGGACCAATAACAAAAATCCTTTTTTCTTTATCAAGCAATAAATTAATTAAAGCATCTAAATCTTTTAAATTTAATTGCCCTATAAATTTATCTAGTAAATTTTGAATATTATAGCTAAATTTAGTTGCCAAGCTCGTGGTACTAAAAAAATTATTTTTTTCTTTTTGATTATAAATAGTAATTGGAGGACGCAATTTATTAGGTTCAAGTCCTAGCTCAATGCTTTTTTTAAATTCTGAATAACCAGTAAATCCTAATTTATTTAAATAACGCCCAATAGTTGCTTTACTCACATTAGCATTTACAGCAACATCAGTAATCCCACAATAGATAATCTCACTAAAATGCGATTTAAAATAATGCGTTAATCTTAATTCAGCGTCAGTTAATCTTACTAATTTATCAGCTAACCGATTATACTCTTCTAGCACTAAAGAATTCAATTTTGTCATTATTTTTCCTCACTATTTTATAAAATTTACTTAGGCTCTAAAGATTACTTTTAATACGAGAGAAACTAGAAAGAGTCTCTTGAATTAAACTATCATTACAGCCTAAATAGTTTGAAGGATTACAGGATTCCAAAATTTCAGAATCACTCAAAACATCTGTAATTAATTTATTACTTAAAAGTATATCAATCATTGATTTTTTATCATTATCCCCTCTTAATACTTGCTGCATTAATTTATAAGCAGACTGGCGACCTATTTTTTCAGCTAAAGCCATCATTACAGATTCCGACATAATAAAGTAGTATGACGCATTAAAATTTTCTCGCATCCTATTTACATTGATAACTAAATGCTCAAATAATTCTTTAGCTCTGAATAATGCAGTTGAAACTGCTAAGCAAGCTTCTGGCATCAAATTCCAACTTAACATACGCATTGAAGCAGAACGTACATCTTGCTGATCTAACATATTTGGGGCCCCAGATGCATACATCCATCCCATTCGTGAAAGTGTTTGTAACATATTACAATCACGAGGATTTGTTTTATGTGGCATTGTGCTTGAACCACCACCTTTTTTTCCTTCCATAGCTTCAAAAATTGGTGTGCGACACATCAATTCAATATCATTTGCTATACGGCATAAAGTACCGTGAATAAGGGCAAAGAATTGAATGACTTCAACATTTTGATCTTGGCTAGCATTATTCAATCCTTGCGGTACTGTTAGCCCAAGCTCAGCACAAAGTTTATCTCTTACATCCATTCCCTGTGAGCCCACAGATGCTAGATTCCCTACTGCTCCTCCATACATTCCTACAATTGCTCGTGGATAAATTTGTTCAAGGCGACTAAGATGTCTGCAAATTTCATTCAAATAAGAACTCATTTGCAACCCCCAAGTAGTTGCAGAAGCATCAATAGCATTTGTTCTGGCAACCATCACAGTATTTTGATGCTCAACTATAGAATTACTTAATTGATTACCTAAAGCAATTAACTGTTTTCTGATAAGAGTCAAACTTTCTTTTAATCGCATTGATAAGCTACTATCTAATAAATCTTGTGTAGTGCAGCCCCAGTGCAAATATTTTTTTACCAAATCATCCCCATTATCTGCAACTTGATCAATGATAGGTTTAATTGGCATTCCTATAACTTGTGTTTCTTTTATTAAACGCTGCCAATCTATTTCCAGACTATCACAAGCAGTTTCTATTGATATAACTGCATCAAGAGGAATAATACCCAATTCCGCCTGCACCTTAGCAATTGCTTTTTCAAATTTGAGCCAACATTCAATCTGGTAATTTTCTGACCAAATTTTTTTCATTTCTTGTTGGGTAAATAATGGAGAATAAAGAGAAGCATCAAAAACAGAAACAGATGAATTCATATTCATAAAAACTCCTTAACCAACAATAATAGAAGTAACGATTGTAGCAATTAAACCACCTACCATTGGAATTGATGTACGCTTAACCAATTCAATTGGTGAGATATTAGCAACACCTGCACAAGCTAGCACAACACCAGATACAGGAGAAAAAGAGCGAAAGATGCCTGCTGATAATTGCATTGGCATTGCTAATGTTGCCGTTGATATTCCTAAATTAGCTGCAGCTGTTGGTGCTAATCCGCCCAAACTAAAGAATGCAGCATTACCTGAACCAGATAATAAAGTGACTAATCCAATAATAGAAACTAATAAAATAATCATCATTGAAGAACTTAAACCTAAATGATCAGATAAATGCATCAAGCCATCAATAAAACCTATAGTTTCTAGTCCAACTACAAAAACCTGTGCTGCAATAATTAAAGAGACAACACTAGCAAATATATCACCCATTCCCTGTAAATAAACTTTGAGTGATGCTGCCACTTTTTTACCATCTTTTGTATAGATAAAATCAAATAACATCGCTACAGCAAGAGAAAGAAACATTGCAGTAACAACATCAATTTTTATTGAAGTTACCAAAAACTTACTGAATGTTAGTAAAAGAGCTAGAGGTAAAATAGGTAAAATAGCAAAGTAAAGAGGTACCGTTTTTTGTTCATCATTTTTAACCTCCAGTTTAGATTCTCCGCCTTTTTGTGCATCTCTTTTATCAAAGAACTTTTGTGTTACGATATGTAAAATAGCAATTACAATTGCCGTTATGATTCCTACTATAAGTTGGTGCTCTATAAAATAACTAGCGGCATCGATACCAATAATTTCAGCAGCTTTATTAGATGCTCCTGATGCTGGGCCTAGATCTAGACAAGCTGTTGTCGCTAAAACTGCTGCAACAGATGCAGGAGTGCAGCCAATAGAAACTAAAACAGGATAAAGGGCAATCAATAAAAGCATTGCTAGCCCAACTGCACTAGGAATAAATACATTTAAAATTTGTCCTATAATATAAGTTAGCCCTAATAATAAATAAGGGTTACGAATATAGGACAAAGGTTTTATCGCAATTTTTACTAATGCATTAGCAGCTCCAATATGTCCCATATATTTAGCAAAACCACCAGTTGCCATAATAATTAGCCCTATTTCTGCAACAGACTTAGCACTAATCGCTTTAATTACTAAGAATAGGTCAATAATTTCTGTTCCAGAAGATTGAGTTCCTTTTGGTAAAAAGGGAGTATTATTTCCCAGAATACCGATAGTAATCATCAATAATCCTGCAAATAAAAGAATGGCTTGCGTATTATATTTCTTAATAATGAAATATCCCGTAGCAATCACGATAAGAAGAGCAATAATTGAGAGCATCATCATAACCTCCTGAATTAATATGGAAGTTTGACTATAAAACGATGGGTAAATAAAAAATATGAGAAAAAGAATTTCCCATTTATCTTATGTTGAGAATGTGATCTCTATCACATTTAATGAGCACTATAATATCTTTATTAATAACCAGTATTTGAGTATTTCAACAAAACTATAATTTAATAAACGTACCGAAACTTAATTATAAAAAGGGCGAATATTATTTTTCATTCGCCCCCTAAATAATATGTATATTATAAGCCTCTTAACGCTTCGATACGTTTTTCTAACGGTGGGTGGCTCATAAATAATTCTTTACCACGTGCACCGTTAATCATAAACGCAGCAAGAGAACCGTGCAACTCTTGTGGCTCGTGAATACGCTGCAAACGTTGTAAAGCTGCAATCATTTTCTCTTTACCTACTAACTGAGCCGAACCTGCATCTGCACGGAATTCACGATGGCGGGAGAACCACATTGCAATCATTGTTGCTAATACACCAAATACCATCTGCAACACAATATCTACCACCCAAAACACTAACGTGTTAGTGCTTGAGTTACCGTTTTCATCACGAGAACTTGCCGCAGCAGTTGAAATAATACGAGCTAAGAAAATCACAAAGGTATTTAATACACCTTGTAAAAGTGTCATTGTTACCATATCGCCGTTAGCAATGTGTGCCACTTCGTGTGCGACTACCGCTTCCGCTTCATCTTGGGTCATTGAGTTAAGTAAACCTGTACTTACCGCAACTAACGAATTACTCTTTGTTGCCCCTGTTGCAAATGCGTTTACATCTGCTGAGTGGTAAATGGCAATATCCGGCATCGGGATATTTGCTTGCTGTGCTTGGCGTTGAACAGTGTTGAATAACCATTGTTCCGCTTCATTACGAGGTTGTTTAATTACTTCTGCCCCAACTGAGCGTAACGCCATTGATTTAGATAAAAACAGAGAAATTAAAGAACCACTGAAACCAAATACTAAAGAAAGAATTAAAATCCCACCAACGCTTTGCCCTTGAATACCGGTTACATTAAAAATAATATTTAAAACAATCCCTAAAACAAAGGTAATCGCTAAGTTGGTTAATAAGAATAAAATGACACGTTTTGCCATAATGTTGTAAATCTCCAAAAATAATAGATGCAATGTTGCCTAATTAAGATAATGCTTTTGTCAGCAAATTCAAGAGTTTGTTCACAATTATTCCCATAAATTTAACTGCTTATTTACTTTTTTCTCGGGAAAATGCACATTTAAGCCGATTAAGCGGATTTTTCGCTTATTTCTACGTACAAAAATTTGTGCTAATAATTCCTCAAATCGCTGGTAGGCAAAGCCTTCGGTAGTTCGCTCAAGCGTAGTTTGGGTAAAGTCATCAAACTTCAATTTTATGCCTAATTTTTTAAATTCAGCTAACGGCACATCTGACCAGTTCCGCTGAATTCTAAATGCTAATTTATCAAATAGCTCTGCAATCACTGATTTGGCTTGCTCAAACGTCCAAATATCATCAAGTAACGTATTTTCTACCGCTAATGACTTTCTTGGGCGATAAGGCTCTACTATTCTTTCGTCTATGCCGTGGCTAAAATCCCACAATCTTTGTCCAAATTTACCAAATTCACGGTAAATTATCGCTTTTTCTGCTTGCTGAATATCGCCACAGGTTTCAAAACCAAGCTGCTTTAATTTTTCATTAGTTACTTTGCCTACGCCGGGGATTTTTGCAAGCGGTAGATTTTTCACAAAATTTTGCACTTCATCAGGGGTAATCACAAACTGCCCGTTAGGTTTGTTTTGATCGGAGGCAATTTTGGCTAAAAATTTCAGTGGAGCAACGCCGGCAGAGGCGGTTAATTTCAGTTCATTGAAAATATCATTACGGATAGCCTCTGCAATCCAAGTGGCAGAACCTGAATAAAGCTCGCAATCACTCACATCTAAATAGGCTTCATCAAGGGAAAGGGCTTCGATAATATCGGTATAGCGGTGAAAAATTTGGTGAATTTGAGCGGAAACCGCTTTATACAATGGCATATTCACCGGCAATAAAATTAAATTCGGGCATTTTTTCAAGGCGGTTGCGGTCGCCATCGCACTGTGCAAGCCAAATTTTCGGGCTTCGTAATTGCAAGTTGTCAGCACACCACGTTGATTTGCACTGCCGCCCACCGCCACCGGTTTGCCGACCAAAGACGGATCTTCTCGCATTTCCACCGCAGCATAAAAGCAATCCATATCAATATGGATAATTTTCCGCTGACTTTTGCTTTGATTCGACATTTGCAAAATTCCCCAACAATCACACCGCTTACAATAAAATAACTGTATATAAAAACAGTTTTATTTTATGCCCTTATTGTTAAAATTTCAAGATTAAATCAATATTAAAAAAGGATAAAAAATGCTCTACGGTTTAGCCATTGTGCTAATTCCCCTTTTTCTTGGTTATCTAATCACCGTTAAAAACCACCGCTATATGGCGATTGTCAATAAAGTCGTGAACATCTGCCTTTATCTGATTTTGTTGGTAATGGGGATTTCGCTCGGACAAATCGACAACATCTTAACCGAGTTGCCACAAATCGGTGGAATGGCGTTTAGTTTAGTTGCTATTTTGCTTCTCTCAAACATTGCAGGTTTAGTGATTTACGACAGATTACAACCAATGAAAAGAGAGCAAATCAGCCGAGACGAACTCCCTTCTCGTCTGCATTTACTCATTGATTCCTTTAAATTAATCGGCGTAACCTTACTAGGCGGCATTATTGGCTATTACACTAAAGGCTCTGTAGATTTCCCTTTACACGCAAGCACTTATGTTTTAGAAGTGATGATTTTCGGGGTGGGTATTCAGCTTCGCAATAGCGGTATTCCATTGCGAGAAGTATTCTTTAACAAACGGGGCATTTACACTTCAATTGTGATGATTGTAAGCTCGCTAATTGGTGGCATAATTGCCTCATTTTTACTCAATATTTCACTTGCTAAAGGCTTAACCTTTGCTTCTGCTTTCGGTTGGTATTCCCTTTCAAGTGTGCTGGTGAACGATGCTTGGGGTCCGATTTACGGCAGTATTGCTTTTTTTAATGATATTTCTCGTGAAATTTTATGCCTGTTTTTAGTGCCGCTCTTTATGCGACAATTCCCCTCAACCGCAGTCGGCATTGGCGGAGCAACCTCTCTTGACTGTATGCTCCCAATCATTCAAAAATCGGGCGGTATTCAAATTGTGCCACTTGCCATTAGTTTCGGCTTTATCGTCAATTTAGCCGCCCCGTTATTATTGGCGATTTTTATTGGGTTAGAGGGTTAAACTACCGAAATTCCGCCTCCATTGACTTGGGCTAACAAAATGTTTAGTTTTAAAATGTTGGCGGAAAGAAGTAGCCGTTTGAAAGCCTATTTCTGCTGCAATTTGCTCTATACTCAAATCACTGCTCTCCAATAATTCTCTTCCCCGTTGCAAACGAGTTTCTATTAACCATTCGCCTACTGCCATACCTGTCGCTTTACGAAAATGGCGAGTAAAGGTACTACGACTCATTGCTAAACGTTCAGCAAGTTCATCAATAGTATGTGCATTATTTAAATTTTCTCTTAGAAAATCCAATAATTGATTGATAGTTTGGTTATTGGTTCGTGTTGCAATCGGCTGTTCAATAAACTGTGCCTGCCCCCCATCTCTATGAGGAGCAGAAACTAACATTCTTGCTAAACGATTACTTACTTTCACACCGTGAAATTTCCGTACAATAGCTAAGCAACAATCTAAACCAGCCATTGCTCCAGCAGAAGTAATTAACCTATCTTGTTCAACATAAAGAGCATTTAAATCTAGTTTTATCTGCGGAAAACGCTGACTGAAATCAGCTTCAGCAAGCCAATGTGTTGCCGCCATCTTGCCGTTTAGTAAACCACTATAAGCTAACGCATAAGTGCCATAACACAGACCTATAATTGTTGCACCACGCTGATAGTTTCGTTGTAAAGCCTCGCTAAATAGTGAGCTAGGTGGTGTATTAAGATCTGCCCACCCTGCAATAACAATGAGATCTGCTTCATCTAAGTAATTTAAATCCTCATCGGCAGAAATTGTAATTTTCCCACCATTTCCGACCGCTTGCAGTTGTTCTTCTGAAACCGTTTTGCATTCAAAAAGTGGCAATCCATCTATCTCCGCCATAAAAATCATTTGCGGAGGCACGAGAACGATAGGATTGAAATTTGGGTAAAGCACAAAAGCGACTTTAGGCAAATTCATTATTTTTTCCTAACAAATGAAATTGACCCAATTCTTTCGATTACTGCTCTAAAAGTCAATATTTCTTACTGCTATTTTTGCCGATAATAACCCTCATCAACAAGCAGTCATTTTTAATGAAATCTCACATAAAGGAAATATTATGAAATTAAAAGCTACTCTTGCTTCTCTCACATTAAGCTCAATGCTTATCAGTACAGCAAATGCTGAAATCAGCTATCAACATATTCGTAATGCTACGGCAAAAATAACTTATGGTGATGCAACTTTTTTAGTTGATCCTTACTTAGCTGAAAAAGGCAAATATGCCGGTTTTGCCGGCACTAAAAATAGTGAACAACGTAATCCTATGATTGATCTGGCTGAACCTGTAGAAAATATTCTAAAAGGTATAGATGCGGTTATTGTAACGCATACTCACGATGATCACTGGGACGAAGTTGCACAAAAATTAATTGATAAAAATTTACCGATTTTTGTACAGGATGCAAATGATGCTAAGATTATTCGTGCTCAAGGATTTAAAGATGTGCGAGTAGTCGGTAAAAATACGGAATTTAAACAAGTAAAATTATCTAAAACAGGGGGTCAGCACGGCACAGATGCTATGTATTCCAACCCTGCTTTAGCTGAATTATTAGGTAATGCAATGGGCGTAGTATTCAAATCTAAAAATGAGAAAACCCTTTATATTGTAGGCGATACCATTTGGAATGAACAGGTAGAAATGGCATTAAATCAATATAAACCTGAGGTTATTGTGATGAATACCGGGCACGCAGAATTAGGTAATTCTTCTGATAGTATCATTATGGGAACGGCTGACGTAGCAAAAATGGCAAAAATAATGCCAAACTCATCAATTATTACAGTACATATGGATAGCGTTAATCACGCAACAACGAGTAAATCAGATATGAAAGCATTCATCAAAGGGACGGATTTTGAAAAACGCGTTTATGTACCAAATGAAAGCGAAGTATTAAAATACTAATATCACATCTAACCATAACAAGCGGTCGTTTTTAACTAACATTTTGCAAAAAATTGAGTAAAAATCACCGCTTGTTTGTTTTTATTTCTCCCTTTCAAGCCAATTTCCGCTATAATCTTCAAGCTTTCCCCGATATTCGGGCAATCATTTTCAAAATTCAAAAGGATAATTTATATGATGCGTTCTCACTACTGCGGTCAGCTAAACCGCTCGCACGTTGGACAAGTTGTTACCTTAAGCGGCTGGGTTCATCGTGTTCGTAATCTTGGTCGTTTTATTTTTATGCAAATTCGTGATCGCGAAGGTATTGTGCAGGTGTTTTTTGATGAAAAAGACGAAGCACTTTTCAAACAAGCCTCTGCTCTGCGTTCAGAAGCTTGCGTGCAAATTCAAGGTGAAGTGATTGCTCGTGATGAATCGCAAATCAATAAAGAGATGGCGACTGGCGAAATTGAAGTGTTAGTGAAAAATTTAGTGGTGTATAACAACGCTGAAGTAATGCCGCTCGACTTCAACCAAAATAACTCGGAAGAACAGCGTTTAAAATATCGCTACTTAGATTTACGCCGTCCGGAAATGGCAGAAAAACTGAAAACTCGTGCCAAAATTACCAGCTTTGTTCGTCGCTTTATGGACGAGCACGGTTTCTTAGATATCGAAACCCCAATGCTAACCAAAGCTACTCCTGAAGGTGCGAGAGATTACTTAGTGCCAAGCCGTGTGCATAAAGGCAAATTCTATGCTCTGCCGCAATCACCACAGCTCTTCAAACAGCTTTTAATGATGTCGGGCTTTGACCGTTATTATCAAATCGTAAAATGTTTCCGTGATGAAGATTTGCGTGCAGACCGCCAACCTGAATTTACCCAAATCGATGTGGAAACCTCATTCCTCACAGCAGAAGAAGTGCGTGCATTGATGGAAGAGATGATTCACGGCTTATGGAAAGCGACTCTAGGCGTGGATTTAGGCAAATTCCCGATGATGACGTGGCAGGAAGCGATGCAACGTTTCGGCTCAGACAAGCCGGATTTGCGTAACCCACTTGAAATGGTCGATGTTGCCGATATTCTAAAAGAGGTGGATTTCAAAGTTTTCAGCGGTCCGGCAAACGATCCGAAAGGGCGAGTGGTCGCATTGCGTGTGCCAAACGGTGCAGCCTTAACCCGCAAAAACATTGACGAATACACCCAATTCGTTGGTATTTACGGTGCGAAAGGTTTAGCTTGGGCAAAAGTGAATGATGTAAACGCAGGCTTAGAAGGCATTCAAAGCCCAGTGGCAAAATTCTTAAATGAAGATGTGCTAAAAGCCCTATTTGCCCGCTTAAATGTTCAAAATGATGACATTATTTTCTTTGGTGCGGATAACTGGCACGTTGCAACCAATGCGATTGGTGCGTTACGCTTAAAAGTGGGTAACGATTTAGGCTTAACTGACACCACAGCGTGGAAACCACTTTGGGTTGTTGATTTCCCAATGTTCGAGCGTGATGATGAAGGCAATCTTTCAGCAATGCACCACCCGTTCACTTCACCGAAAGATTTATCGCCGGAAGAATTAGTGAAAGATCCGGAAAATGCGGTGGCAAACGCTTACGATATGGTGATTAACGGCTACGAAGTCGGCGGCGGCTCTGTGCGTATTTTCAACCCACAAATGCAACAAACCGTGTTCAGCATTTTAGGCATTAACGAAGACGAACAACAAGAGAAATTCGGTTTCTTATTAGATGCATTAAAATTCGGTACACCGCCACACGCTGGCTTGGCATTCGGTTTAGACCGTTTAACAATGCTGATTACCGGCACCGATAATATCCGTGATGTTATCGCCTTCCCAAAAACCACAGCAGCCGCCTGTTTGATGACCGAAGCTCCTAGCTTTGCAAATCCGAAAGCGTTGGATGAGTTGGCGATTAGAACGATTACACAGGAGTAATAAAATAGGTAGGTTTAGAGCAAGTCTAGCCTACCTTTCTTTTATTAAATTTATGATGAAAAGACCAATTTCTCTTTCTATTATTATATATGGGCTAATAATTATCTCCTTCGGTATAATTATTTTTCAAGGATACTCTGTGATTAAAGTAGCACAAATATTCAAAGAGGGAGATGACCTCTCGATAAATTTGTATCGTTTCTTAAATCCTATTATTTATCCTGTAATGCTAATTATTGCTTCCATTGGGGCACTCAAAGGAGCATATTGGAGTAAGATAGTAATATGGGTTTGGCTAATTCCCAAACTCATTAATAGCTTACTATTGATATTCCTTGAGTTCGAATTAGCAAGTGTTATTCAATTTAGTTTAATACTTGGGCTATCTATATTATTTTTCTATGTTTTTTCACGCTCAGATGTAAAAGCATTTTTCCAAGAAAAGCTAAAAAATTCTCTCGAATTACAAAAATAACCTTGTAGGGGCGCCCTTTTGTTTTAACAAGCGGTTGAAAAAGCGGAATAATTTGCAAATCGTCTTTTAGTTCCCAGCACGAGCCGTGCCGGGTTACGCATAATTGAGCAGCTCCGCTGCTCTTTTTTCTTTTTGGGTTAAAACAAACTCTGCTGTCCTAACAAATGCTCCGGCACAGGTTTTATCTGAAATCCTTTCTCCGCCAAAAATCCTTTGAGCGTTTGGATATTATAAAATGCGTGACTTTTGGTGGTGTTTTCAAAGTAGAGATAGAGTTTGTCGAACTCTGCTTTTCGATGAAACAGCAAATCTGCCAAACCGTTCAACTCTTCGTCCGAATAACGATAATCGTGGCGTTCTGCCGCACTTTGCCCTTTCCACCAATCAGGATTGCGACCATGCAGTCGTAAATAAGCGGTGCGTTGGTTGGCGAAAAAATGAAACGCTGGCAAACCGATATTCTGCGGATAATCCACATTGCACCAAATCAGATTTGGGCTGTTCGCAAAGGTGTCAAACACAGGCGAAATATGCCAACTTGGATGGCGAAACTCAATCGCAAGCGGTTGATTTTCAAACCATTTTATCAATTCGCCCAAATAACGGCGATTGGGCGACGTGCGTTCAAATTGAGTTGGGAACTGAATAAACAAATTCGCCAGCACATTTTGCTCCATAAGCGGTTGCAACGCATTCAAAAAGGCTTGAGCCTGCTCTAAAGTTGCGGTGCGTTGGTGGCTGAAATCTTGGTGTAATTTCACCGAAAAATTCAGCCGCCCTTCCGCTTTCTGTACCATTCCCTCAAAAGCTTTCTGCCCAATGGGAGCGTGGAAGGTGCTATTGATTTCGAGCGTGTCGTAATGCTGGCTGTAAACCGCCAGAAAATCCTCTTTTTTCGTGCCGAAAGGATAAAGTGTACCGATTAAGTCGGTGTCGGCATAGCCACCAGTGCCGATGAAAATCTGTGGAAACATTGTCTTCCTATCATTTTAATTTTTTGCAAATTTTAGTGATTTTTAGACCGCTTGCAAACTGTTAATAAAAGAGTAAGATTTGTTATCTTTTGTTGTGAGGGATCACTATGTGGATTTGGTTTACTCTACTTGCTGCGGTGGCTCAAGCCGGTCGCAATGCTTTTCAAAAACAGCTTAGCCGAGATGTGCCGGTGCTGGGGGTAACTCTTGCCCGTTTTTTCTATGCCGTGCCTTTGGCAAGCGGTTATTTGGCGTTTTTGTATTGGCACGATGAATCACTGACTTTACCGAATTTTCCACCGCTCTTTTTTGTGTATGTGGTGGGTGCAGGCTTGGCTCAAATTTGGGCGACCTCATTAATGGTGCAACTTTTTCATCTCAAAAATTATGCGATTGGGGTGGGCTTAGCCAAAAGTGAGGCAGTGTGGGCCGCGTTGCTTGGTGTACTATTTTTTGGTGTAACGATCAGCACACTCGGCTGGCTAGGTGTGGTTTTAGGGGGCGTGGCGATTTTCTTAATGACCGGCAGTGGTAACTTACGCCAACTTTCGTGGAAAACACTTTTCCTCGGTATCGCCAGCGGTTTATGCTTTGCCCTCACATCACTTTGGGTGCGAGAGGCAAGCTTGCAACTAAACAGCCATTTTTTGATTTCAGCCGCTTGGGTACTGTTTTCGGTGATCAGCTTTGAGGCTGTGTTACTGGTGGCTTATCTCACCATTTTCCAACCCGACACGCTACGAAAATTTTTCCGTTTCCCGAAATTAGGGATTCTCACCAGCCTGTTTTCATTTCTCGGCTCGTTCGGCTGGTTTAATGCAATGAGCCTTAACCACGTTGCCTTTGTGAAAACCCTCGGGCAGGTAGAGATCTTCTTTATCTTAGGTATTTCCTATTTTATATTTAAAGAACGCCTTAAAATTCAAGACTTTATCGGGCTGATTTTGGTGGTCATTGCAGCAATTTTGGTGGTAATAAATTGATGAACTACAAAAACCCTAATAGTGTTCTCGTGATAATTTATGCTAAAAACACAAATCGGGTGCTAATGCTACAACGCAAAGACGATCCTGATTTTTGGCAGTCGGTAACAGGCTCGATTAACGTTGGCGAACAACCGATTGAGGCAGCATACCGTGAAGTGATTGAAGAAACCGGTTTGCAAATTTCTGCCGAAAAACAACCGCTTGTTGATTGTAAAAAGCAGATAGAATTTGAAATTTTCCCGCATTTTCGGTATAAATA
Source organism: Mannheimia indoligenes (assembly GCF_036880405.1). Taxonomy (NCBI): domain Bacteria; kingdom Pseudomonadati; phylum Pseudomonadota; class Gammaproteobacteria; order Pasteurellales; family Pasteurellaceae; genus Mannheimia; species Mannheimia indoligenes. Next base: position 46,832 of record NZ_JBAJJM010000010.1, read on the forward strand.
CGCACCTAATATCACACATTGTGTCGAACATTGGTTTTTGCTGCCGCTTGAAAGCGAACAAGAACCGATTTTAAGCGAACATCTAGCCTATTGCTGGGTTTCAGTTGAGGATGCGGTCAAAATGACAAAATCCCCGAACAACGCACAGGCGATAAAACAATATTTAACAACATTAAAATAAGGACAACAAAATGGCAGGTCATAGTAAGTGGGCAAATATTAAACACCGCAAGGCAGCTCAAGATGCTCAACGCGGTAAAATTTTCACCAAATTAATTCGTGAGTTAGTAACCGCAGCAAAACTCGGTGGCGGCGATGTAAGTGCAAACCCTCGTTTGCGTTCAGCAGTCGATAAAGCATTATCCAGTAATATGACCCGTGATACTATCAACCGAGCGATTGAGCGTGGTGTGGGTGGTGGCGATGACACCAATATGGAGACTAAAATCTACGAAGGCTACGGTCCGGGTGGCACAGCCGTAATGGTAGAATGTTTAAGCGATAACGCAAACCGTACTATTTCACAAGTTCGCCCAAGCTTTACCAAATGTGGCGGCAACTTAGGTACAGAAGGTTCTGTAGGCTATTTATTCAGTAAAAAAGGCTTAATTTTAATTGCGTCTGGCGATGAAGATGCTTTAACCGAAGCCGCGATTGAAGCCGGTGCAGATGATATCCAAGTACAAGAAGACGGCTCATTTGAAATCTATACCGCTTGGGAAGATTTAGGTGATGTACGTGATGGCATTGAGGCAGCAGGCTTTAAAATTGAAAGTGCAGAAGTCACAATGATTCCATCAACCACCGTTGAACTTGATGCAGAAACTGCACCAAAATTACTTGATTTAATTAATCGCCTTGAAGATTGTGATGATGTACAAAACGTTTATCACAACGGCGAAATCAGTGATGAAGTAGCGGCGTTGCTTTAATTAAACAGCCTATTAAAAAGCGTAAAAATGGGGATAATTTGAGTTATCCTCATTTTTTTATGAACTTTTTTCACATAGCACCTCTCTAAATGAATAGAGGCGATTGCTTCTAAATTCTATGAAAATTACTTAAGGAGAAAACTATGAAATTAGTCAAATTCGTTCCCGCTCTAGCCGCAACTTTAGTATTAGCCGCTTGTTCTAATGCAAATAACCAACCGGCTCCTCAACCAACTGTAGATCCTGTAGCAAAAGTAGCTGACCAAGCAGCTCAACAAGTAAATGAAATTGCAGGCAATGCAGCTCGCGGAGCGGCAGCTGTTAAAGTGGAAAAAGCGACTGACAGCTCAAAATCAATCGTTTACCGTTGTTTAAGTGGTAAAAGAGTAACCGCGACTTATGCTTTCCAAGGTGATGAAGCAAAAGCGGTAAACTTAGTATTAAAAGAGGGCAGAAAATCGCAAAAAATCCCAACTTTAACACGTAATGCTGAAAACAAAGATTTTACCTCATTCGTTTCTGATGAATACATTTGGAACGTAGATAGCAACTTCTCTCTTGCCAATGCAACCAAAGAAACTACCGGTATGCTGACGAAAAAAGGTAAAGATTCTGACGATATCTTAGCGAAACTTTGCGATGTAGATAAAAAATTAACGAAAAAATTAAATAAATAAGCATTGATTAATTAAACTATAAGCGAGAAGATATACCTTCTCGCTTATTTTATTTATAACAGAAATGGCTATTATTTTAGGAATTGACCCTGGCTCTCGGGTAACTGGTTATGGGGTCATCCGCCAAAACGGGCGGCATTTAGAATATCTTGGAAGTGGTGCAATTCGCACAACAGTGGAAGATTTACCTACTCGGCTTAAACGCATTTACGCTGGCGTGAGCGAAATTATTACTCAATTCCAGCCCGATATGTTTGCTATTGAACAAGTCTTTATGGCAAAAAACCCGGATTCTGCATTAAAACTAGGGCAAGCACGAGGTACAGCAATTGTGGCTGCGGTCAATCACGATTTACCGGTATTTGAATATGCTGCGAGATTAGTAAAACAAACGGTTACTGGTATTGGTTCTGCGGATAAAATTCAGGTACAAGATATGGTAACCCGAATGCTACAACTCTCAGCTAAACCACAAGCAGATGCCGCTGATGCTTTAGCTATTGCGATTACTCACGCTCACTCTATTCAACATTCTTTAGTTGTAGCAAAACAGAGCCAACAAAGCGTGAGTAATGAGAAAGAGCAGATTTTAGCCTTAATGAAAACCCGTTATAGCAGGGGGAGATTTAGGTTGAAAGGATAATAGAAACCGCTTGATAGCTTCACTAACAAGCGGTTCTTTTTGTAGAAAATTTTGCAATTACTCGCCTTCAAATGGTGCAGAGAAACGTTCGATTCTCGCACCAATGCCACGTAGTTTTTCCTCAATGTGTTCATAGCCACGATCGATATGGTAAATTCGATCAACAATAGTTTCACCGCTTGCAATACAGCCGGCTAATACTAAGCTAATTGAAGCACGAAGATCAGTTGCCATAACTTCTGCTGATTTTAAACGATCTACACCATAGCAAATAGCAGTGTTACCTTCAATTTCTGCTTTAGCTCCCATACGGATTAATTCCGGAATATGCATAAAGCGGTTTTCAAAAATCGTTTCAGTAATACGGCTTGTGCCATCTGCGACTGCATTTAGCAAGGTAAATTGAGCTTGCATATCCGTTGGGAAGCCAGGGTGAGGCATTGTGCGGATATTTACCGCTTTCGGGCGACGACCAAGCGAATCTAATGTAATTGTATCTTCTGTAACATCAACTTGCATTCCTGCTTCACGCAATTTTTCAATTACTGCATCAAGCGTGTCAGCTTTGGTATTACGACAAGTAATGCGGCCACCTGAAATTGCAGCAGCAACAAGGAATGTACCCGTTTCAATACGATCCGGTACCACGCTATGTTCACAACCACCTAAATGTTCGACACCTTCAATAGTGATCATATCAGTCCCTGCACCGGAAATTTTCGCACCCATTGCATTTAAGAAATCAGCAGTATCCACAATTTCAGGTTCACGGGCAGCATTTTCAATCACAGTTGTGCCTTTTGCAAGCGTTCCTGCCATCATCACCGATAAAGTCGCCCCTACGCTCACTTTATCCATATAGACTCTTGCACCGCTTAAACGCCCTTGTGAGGTCGCCTTTACATAGCCTTCGTCTAATTCAATTTGTGCACCCATTTTCTCTAAACCTGAAATGTGCATATCTACCGGTCTAGCACCAATAGTACAACCACCCGGTAATGAGACCTGACCGACTTGGAAACGTGCAACTAGAGGTGCTAACGCCCAAATAGAAGCTCTCATTGTCTTAACTAATTCGTATGGTGCGATATAATTATTGATGTTGCTTGCATCAATATGTACAACGCCTTTTTCAGTGCCTTTCTCAACAATTACGCCTAATTGACGTAAAATTTTAAAGGTAGTATCAACATCTTTTAAATCAGGTACATTTTTTAATGTAACCGGTTTTTCTGCCAAAATAGAGGCAAACAAAATAGGCAAGGCTGCATTTTTTGCACCAGAAATATCTACTGTTCCACTCAAAGAGAATGGACCATACACACGAAATTTTTCCATTTGGGATTAGTCCTAAAATTAAGAATAGCAATTTATTCGAATTTGTAGGGGCAAATTGCAATTTGCCCCTATGATTATTAACCAACCATATTTAGCAAACGTTCAGTTTTCCATTTTTCTGTACTGAATACTTTAATGGTTAATGCGTGAATTTCATTTGTTGTGAAATAATCTGCTAAGGGGGCATAAACCGCTTGTTGTTGTTTTACTTTTGAAAGTGCGGCAATACTATCACTCACTACAATTACACCAAAGTGGGCATTTTCGCCTTGTGCGTGAACTTCGGCTACATCGGTTAAGCTTTGTTTTAAAATTTCTTCAATTTGTGATGGAGTCATTCTAAGTCCTAATTCTTTAAATAATAAATTGCTCAAACCAACCATCTAAATCATAGAGTTCTGCTAATGTTTTCACAGAATCTGGCGTATTGATCAGAGAATTTGGTATTACTTTATGATAATGATTTAATAATTCAGCAAGTAGCGTAAAGCCGGCAGAATCCACACGAGTGATCTCTTTTAAGTCCCAATATAACTTTTGATTGCCTTTTGGAGATAAAAAAGAAGCACGTTGCTTCCATAGTGGAAGCAACGTGTTACGAGTTAATTCGCCCGATAGTTTCACAAATAGACTTTCATTGTTTTGCTGAATGTCCCATTGTAATGTTTTTTGAGGCATAACTAAACACCTTATTTTAAGGTGATTGGTTGTTTTGCTGATTGAGCTACTTGTGCAGTTAAGGCATCAATTCCCTTTTGGCGAATTACACCAGCCCATTCATTTTGTTTGGTTGCAACCATACTCACACCTTCAGCAGCCATATCGTAGGCTTGCCATTCACCGCTTTTACTGTTTTTACGCCATTTAAAGTCTAATTTAATTGGCTGTGCCGCACCTTTACCAGATACATTTACACGAATGCTCACAATTGATTTACCATCCACTGATTTCGGACTTTCAATTTGTACTTGTTGGTCTTGGTATTGCGTTAAAACTTGTGCATAAGATTGCTCAACAAATTGACCAAATGCAGTAAAGAAAGCTTCTTTTTGTGCATCGGTTGCAGAGGCTAAATTTTTGCCTAATACTAACTGACCTGCATATTTTACGTGAACGTGCGGCATTAAATCGTTACGCACGATAGTACGTAAATATTCAGGATTTGCCTTGATTTTGCTTTGATTTGCTTTGATATTGCCAAATAACTTATCTGCTGTTTGTTGCATTAATACATAAGGGCTGGTTTCTGCAAATGCTGTGGTTGAAAATAATGCAGACACTGCTACTAAACCTGTTACGATAATTTTTTTAATGTTTTTTAACATTATTGATACTCTCCAAAATCTCTAATCACTTAGAGGTTCTTATTATTTGAATTACTCTGCCTTTGGTTCCACAGAATCATTCGCTTTTTCATCTTCAGTTTTATTTGACTTTTTATCACCATATAAGAACTGACCGATTAAATCTTCTAATACCATTGCAGAGTTAGTATCTACAAAAGTATCGCCTTCTTTCATTATTGCAGTTTCGCCTTCAATCATAAAGCCGACATTTAACGCAACATATTGTTCACCTAATAAGCCAGAGGTTTTAATTGAAAGTGAGCTGGTATCCGGAATCTGATTAAAATTTTGATTCACAGCTAAAGCCACTTTCGGAGTATAGTTTTTTTGATCTAGTGAAATATCAGCCACACGACCTACTACCACTCCCCCAACTTTAATTGGTGCACGAACCTTTAGTCCACCAATATTGTCAAAAGTTGCGTAAAGAGTGTAAGTTTTCTCACTAGAGAAGCCTTGTACGTTTGCTACTCTCAATCCTAAAAAGACTAAAGCCCCTAAGCCAAGTAGCACAAATAATCCTACCCAGAATTCATATTTAATTGATTGACGCATTGTCTGTTCCTTTTCCTAAAATCAACCGCCGAACATAATCGCAGTTAAAATAAAATCTAATCCCAAAATTACAAGTGAAGCATTTACCACTGTTTTTGTGGTCGATTGGCTAATACCTTCTGAAGTTGGCACACAATCATAGCCATTAAATAATGCAATCCAAACTACGGCAAAAGCGAAAATTACACTCTTAATAAAGCCATTGATTAAATCGCTGGCATTAACCGAGTTTTGCATTACTGACCAGAAACTGCCGCCATCAACACCTTTCCAATCTACCCCGACAAGCGAGCCACCCCAAATGCCGATTGCGGTAAAAATCACTGCCAGAATAGGCATTGAAATCACTCCAGCCCAAAAGCGAGGTGCAATAATACGTCTAAGTGGATCAACCGCCATCATTTCAAGGCTGGAAAGTTGTTCTGTGGCTTTCATTAAACCAATTTCTGCCGTTAGTGCCGAACCGGCTCGCCCTGCGAATAATAATGCGGTAACTACAGGTCCGAGTTCTCTTAATAATGAGAGAGAAACCAATGTGCCTAGACTGCTTTCCGCAGCAAAATCCACTAACACCACATAGCCTTGTAAGCCTAATACCATACCGATAAATAAGCCCGAAAGCATAATAATTAAGAGAGATTGCACACCGAGTACATAAAGTTGCTTAATCAGCAACGGCGTATGTTTTCTAAATTCAGGCTTACCGATTAATGCTCCCCATAACATAAAGGCTGAACGCCCTAAGGTACGGATAAAATTAATCACAAAAGCCCCAATAGAGCTAATAAAATTAACCATTAAACAGCTCCTCCGTATACTCTTTTGCCGGATAGTGGAAACGTACAGGACCATCCGCTTTACCTGCTAAGAATTGCACTACCTGCGGATCGTTGCTTTCTAACAACATTTCCGGTGTACCTTCTGCGATAATACGTTTATCCGCCACAATATAGGCATAATCAGCAATACTTAACACTTCTTTCACATCGTGAGAGACTACAATAGAGGTGAGATTTAATGCTTGATTTAGCTCTTTGATCAATTCCACAATCACCCCCATACTAATCGGATCCTGCCCGGTGAAAGGCTCATCATACATAATCAGATCAGGATCCAGTGCAATAGCACGAGCAAGTGCCGCACGACGTGCCATACCACCGGATAATTCAGAAGGCATTAAATTTGCAGCTCCTCGAAGCCCAACCGCTTCAAGTTTCAACAATACTAATTTTCTAATGAGCTCTTCAGGTAAGCGTGTATGCTCTCGAATCGGGAAAGCCACATTGTCAAATGTAGAAAGATCAGTAAATAAAGCACCAGATTGGAACAACATTCCCATCCGCTGACGAATTTCGTAAAGTTCTTTGTTGTTGGCTTTACAAATATCTCTGCCATCAAACAATATTTCGCCTGATTCAGGTAAAATTTGCCCGCCAATTAAGCGTAATAAGGTGGTTTTACCTATTCCAGACGGACCCATAATGGCAGTTACTTTGCCTTTTTGCACTTGCAAATTGAGATTGTCATAAATCACCCTCTCCCCTCTTTTGAAGGTTAAGTTCTTTACTTCAACCAAATTTTCCGTTTTAGACATCAAAATAGGACTCAAATTAATAAAAGTGATGTATGGTCCATTAAATTTGAGAGAAAGTCAAAAAACTTTTAATAATCTGACAAAACTTTAGTTCGCAAGCGGTCTGATTTTAGAAAAATTTTGCAAATTGATGAACTGACAAAAAAAGGGCTTGTCTTAGTAAACACGAGCGATTTCACTCGTAAATTATAAAAAACATAGGATATGAGGAACATACACAATATGAATAAAACACTCAAAAAATCATTTTTAACCGCATTAGTTTTAGGCTCAAGTATCGCAGCAATGCCAATGGTGGCACAAGCTACATTACCCACTCAAGTGGATGGTCAGGCAGTGCCTAGCTTAGCACCGATGTTAGAAAAAGTTCGCCCTGCTGTAGTAAGCATTGCAGTTGAAGGCAAAACAAAAGGCGATTCTCGCCGTACTCGTGATATCCCACCCGAATTTGAATTTTTCTTCGGTCCAAATGCGGATTTCTTTGGTGATCGTCAATCAGCACCTCGTAACTTTCGTGGTGTAGGTTCAGGCGTTATCATTAATGCAGAAAAAGGCTATATCATCACAAATAATCACGTTATTGATAATGCAGATAAAATGACAGTAAAGCTGGAAGATGGACGTGAATTTAATGCGAAATTAGTCGGAAGTGATCCACTTTCAGACGTAGCATTAATCCAAATTGAAAATCCGAAAAACTTAACCGAAATTAAATTTGCTGATTCCGACAAATTACAAGTGGGCGATTTTACAGTCGCAATCGGTAATCCGTTTGGCTTAGGGCAAACGGTAACATCAGGCATTGTTTCTGCACTGGGTCGCTCAACAGGCAAATCAGATGAAGGTTATGAAAACTATATCCAAACTGATGCCGCAGTCAATCAAGGTAACTCAGGTGGTCCGTTAATTAACTTAAAAGGAGAATTAATCGGTATCAATACTGCTATTATCTCTCCTAGTGGCGGCAATGCTGGTATTGCTTTTGCAATCCCAAGTAATATGGCAAACAGCTTGGTAAGTCAAATTATTGAATTTGGCGAAGTAAAACGTGGAATGTTAGGTATTAAAGGCGGTGAGCTCAATGCAGATCTTGCGAAAGAATTTAATATTGCTACCCAACAAGGTGCATTTGTGAGCGAAGTATTACCGGATTCAGCCGCAGCTAAAGCAGGCTTTAAAGCAGGTGATGTGATTACTGAAATTAACGGTCAAAAAATCCGTAGCTTCAGTGAATTAAGAGCAAAAGTTGCTACTTCTGGTGTAGGTAAAGAAATTGAATTAACTTACTTGCGTGATGGCAAAGAAGCAAAAGCAAAAGTTACGCTACAATCAGACTCAGAAGCCAAAACCACCGCAGAAAATATCATTCCTTCATTAAAAGGAGCGGAGTTTAATAACTACAGCTCAAAAGGCATTAAAGGTGTTGAAGTTTCAAGCGTAGAAAAAGGCTCAATCGCCGAAATGCGTAGCTTGAAAAAAGGCGATATCATCATTGGTGTAAACCGCCACTCTGTTGAAAATATTGCGGATTTACGAAAAATTTTAGATGCTAAACCATCTGTGGTTGCTCTAAATATTGTGCGTGATGGGGCAAATTTCTATATTATTTTGCAATAAATAATAATGAAAATAAGGTGGGCTTACCCACCTTATTTTTTCCTAACTTAATTTAGTATTAACAAAATCCAAAAATGCCCTCATTAGAGCTGACTGATGGCGATGTTTCACGTAAAGTAAATGCACGGCAAAGTCCGTTTTGGGTAAATCAGATAAGACCTCTACTAAGCCACATTCATCAATCAAGCGATTTGCCGTTGTGAGTGAAAGCATTCCTATGCCACGTCCATTTTTTATCGCATTTTCAATGGCATATACATCATTACTGGCAAAGGTGTAAGGTAATTCCAGCAATTTTTTACCGTTTGGAATGCGTAAAAATTTCTGGTCTGCTCTCGCCCAGCCCACAAGCGGGAAATTTGCTAAATCCGCCAAAATGTTTGGCGTGCCAAATTTGTCCAAAAGTTTGGGATGAGCCAGCCATTTGACACGGTTTGTCATTACTTTTTTGGCGATGACGGTATCGGTATGAAGCTCCCCTACCCGAAAAGCAAAATCTATGCCGTCTTCTACCAAATCCAAAATGCGGTCGGTTACTTCCAAATGCACACTCACCTTTGGATATAGCTCACAAAATTCATCTATCCACGCCCAAATTTCCTCCATTCCCATAGCGGTAGAAATACGAAGTTTTCCACCAATTTGGCTATCATCGGTAGTAAAGTTTTGCGTGATTTGGATCAGATTATCTACGCTTTGGGCAATTTGCTCGTAGAGCTGTTGCCCTGCCATTGTGGGCTTTACACCTGTTTTTTGACGGTCAAAGAGTTGTACGCCTAGTGATCTTTCAAGCTCGGCAATTTGACGGCTAATGGTAGCTATGGGTACACCAAGTTTTTCTGAAGTTTTGGATAGAGATCCTGTTTGGACAATACTGGTAAATAGAGGAAACGTATTGAGGTTCATTTTGGATTTTCAATTTTGATAATATTAGGCTTAATTTAATCAATTTGTATTTCGTTTTTCAAGAATTTTTCAGCCTGTCAGAAAACTAAACCTGCCAAGCCTTCCCCTCTTCCCACTTCTCCACAAAAAAATCCATTACGGCTTGTACGTTGATCGGGCGGTAGGCACTAGGTGGGGTGAGAATGGCGACATAGATCTCTTGGTTGTCGCTGGCAATGGGGGTATCGGGCAAAATCGGCACAAGTTTGCCAGAGCGGATTTCATCACACACCGCCCAGTCGGGCATCATCACAATGCCGTTTCCAGCAACTGCCATTTCAATCAGGCTGTTGCCGTTGTTGCTCACAAAACTCTCTTGTACCTTAATTACCTGCTGGCTTGCCTTTTCTCGCCAACGCAATAAACCCAACTGCCCACGATAAATCAAGCCACGATGGTTTGCTAAATCGGCAATGTGTTGCGGTGTGCCAAATTCGGCTAAATAGTCGGGCGATGCCAGCAGTAAAAAACGCTGTTTGGCGATCACTTTGAGCTTTAAATTGCTGTCGTTCAACGCCGCCACACGGAAAATAATGTCCGCCGTTTCGCTGTAAGGATCAACAAATTGATCGGTTTGGGTCAAGTTGATGATTAACTTTGGATAGCGTTTGGCAAATTCCGCCAAATAAGGGATAACGTGTTTTTTGCCGAATGCAACAGGGGCATTGATCCGAATAATCCCTGATGGCTCTTGGTTGCAGCTATCCAGCTCATCGCTCAAGGCATAAAATTGGCTAACAATGGCGTGGGCGTGAGTGGCAAAAGTTTCACCAGCCTGCGTTAAACTCATCGCACGGGTGCTGCGGTAAAACAGCGTCTGCCCAAAATCGTCTTCTAACTGTTTGATTTGGCGAGAAATGACTGAACTTGCCACATCGTATTGGCGAGCCACTTCGGAAAAATTCTTTTCACGTGCTACCGCAAGGAAAATTTCAAAGGCGTGAATGGTGGTGTTTTTTGCGTTCATTTGTGCTGATTTGGTAAAAGTGCTTTGCGATTGGTGTGATTTTAGCAAATCATTGTTTTATTTAAAATACGCTCATTCCGAGATGATGCAGTTTCATCATCAATTTGATTCACAATTAACTATCGAGTGTATTTTATGAAAAAATTATCAAAAATCAGTTTAGCGTTATTACTCTCAGGTGTCTTTGCAACTTCTGCGGTAATGGCTCATTCCCATTCTCACGCTGTTCATCAACCAAAAGAAAATATCGTGGCACAAAAACGTACCCAAGTGGACGGTTACTACCGTATGATGATTGGCGATTATGAAGTTACCGCACTTTATGATGGCTATCTCTCTATCGGAGCACCTGTTTACCAAGAATTTACCAAACTGACTAAACAAGAGTTAGACGATTTAATTTCAGGTCAATTCCGCCCAATGCTCCCGATGGCGGTGTGCAAACTGCGGTAACTGGTTACTTAATCAACACAGGCAAAAATTTAGTGTTGCTTGATGCAGGTTCAGGCGATGTGTTTGATGATAAAGTAGGTAAATTAACCGACAGCTTGATCAAAGCAGGCTACCGTCCAGAGCAAGTGGATACCATTATTCCAACCCACTTACACTTTGACCATTTCAGTGGCATTACCCGTAACGGCAAAATGGAATTCCCAAATGCCACCGTTTACATCGCTAATCAAGAAAAAGCATTTTGGTTAAACACCCCAATCAAAGATATGCCAGAGCATACCCAAAAATATGCACAATGGACTCGTGATGCCGTTGCCCCTTATGCAGCAGCAGGGAAAGTGAAATACTACAATTTGGGCGATGAAATTATCCCAAACTTTAAATCTGTACCAAGCACAGGACATACACCGGGACATTCTAGCGTAGAAGTGACTTCAAAAGGCGAAAGTTTATTTGTTTGGGGCGATCTATTACACAACCACGCCCTACAATTACCTGAGCCAGAAGTGGCGGCAGAATTTGACGTGGACTCAAATGCAGCTCGTCACAGCCGTGTAGAAATCTTGCCACAATTAGCCGAACGCAAAGTGTGGATCGCAGGGGCTCACTTGCCATTCCCAGGCTTAGGACACCTACGCAAAGAAAGCAAAGGTTTCTCTTGGGTATCTGTTGAATATATCCCATTAGAATACTAATTTTTTTGAACAAAACACCGTTTGTTAAAACAAGCGGTGTTTTATTTTCAGGCAGCCTAAATAAATAATTTATGCAAATTATGCAAAAGCAGTTTTGCGATTTGTGTGGTTTTTCCATAATGAACTATCGGATACACTGATTTCATCTTGAAAATCTTGTGATTAAGGAAAAACAAATGAGCAAACAAATTCAATTTACCCAAACAGGTTCGCCTGATGTGTTACAAATCGTTGATGTAGAAATCCCCACCCCAAAAGCGGACGAAGTGCAAATTCAAATCCACGCCATTGGCTTAAACCGTGCCGAGATGATGTATCGTGAAGGGGCGTATGTGATTGAGCCTGTATTCCCTGCCACAATGGGCTATGAAGGGGCAGGTATCATCACTGCCGTAGGAGAAAACGTCAGCGAATTGGCTGTTGGCGATAAGGTCAGCGTCATTCCGTCCTTTATGTTTACCGAATACGGCACTTATGGCGAAGTCGTCAATATGCCAAAACACGCTGTGGTTAAACACCCTGAAAATTTAACGATGGAACAAGCCGCCGCAAGCTGGATGCAGTTTGTTACCGCTTACGGTGGTTTGATTGAGTTTGGCAAAGTGAAAGCTTGCGATGTTGTCGTACTGGGGGCTGCGACCAGCTCGGTCGGCTTAGCGGCAATTCAAATCGCCAAAATGCAAGGGGCAACCGTGATCGCCCTTTCTCGCACCCACGCCAAAGGCGATGTGCTTTTAAGCAAAGGGGCGGATTTTGTGCTTGCCACAAAAGAAGACGATGTTACCGCTAGACTTCTTGAAATCACGGGCGGCAAAGGCGTGAATATGGTGTTTGACCCTGTGGGCGGAAAAGAAGCCGCAACCATCATCAACGCAATGGCACAAGACGGTCGCTACATCATTTACGGAGCATTAAGCCACGATGACATTGCCGTGCCTGTGTTCCCAATTTTGGGCAAGCATTTAACCGTGCGGGGTTATGAGCTGTTTGAAATCACGACTGTGCCTGAAAAATTAGAAATTGCGAAAAAATTTGTGTTTGATGGCTTGGCAAGCGGTCAATTACGCCCTGAAATTGACAAAATTTTTGCTTTTGATGAAATGGTCAAAGCCCACGAATATATGGCGAGCAACCAGCAGATTGGTAAAATTGTGGTAAAAATCTAAACAAAAGACCGCTTGTAAGCGGTCTTTTGTTAGGAGTGAGAATATGAATGAAGCGTTAAACTATCCGGCGGATTTAAGCCATCACAATGCATTTTCCCGCCTTTTTCAGCAAGGCAAATTGACCTTTGGCTTAATCGCCCCCTTTAAAGGCTATGCCGATAGCCCCTTTCCCGATATTTCGGATTTGGGTGATTTAGCCGAGCTTGCCGATCAACTGGGCTTTTCGGCATTGTGGCTGCGAGATGTGCCGTTTTTTGATCCGCATTTTGGCGATGTGGGGCAAGGGCTAGATCCCTTTGTCGCACTGGGCTATTTGGCAGCACGCACGAAAAACATCGCCCTTGGCACGGCTGGCATTGTTTCGCCCCTGCGTTCGCCAGCCCATATCGCTAAATCTGCGGTGAGTGTGGATCATTTGACGGGCGGACGTTTTATGTTGGGCGTATCGTCCGGCGACAGACCCATCGAATACCCTGCGTTTAACGAAAATTTTGACAACCGTGCCGAGCGTTTTCGGGAGAGTTTTGAGCTAATCCGCACCCTAACCAACCCGCAAACCCACGATTTTCCGCTATTCAAAGGCACACATTACGGCAGTTTAACCGGTGAGATTGACACCTATCCGAAAGTCAAAAATCGTCTGCCGATGGTGGCAATCGGGCGGGCAAGACAAGAAATGGAGTGGCTTGCCAACACGCCCGATGCGTGGATTTGGCACGGTGTGAATCCGAATGATACGGCTAAAATTATCCAAAAACTGACCGCACTTAACCAAGACGGCATTTGGCGACCGTTCGGTTATGCCAATTTTGTCGAATTGCTGGACGACCCAAACGCCCCAGCCCAGCTCTACAACAATATCTATTTGCGTGGCGGATCAAACGGTTTGCGAGCGTTTTGGCAAGAACAGCAAGAACAAGGCTTATCACACGTTACCCTCAATCTCAAACCCACCACACGTCCCGCCGAAGAGGTATTACACGACTTGGCAGAGAATGTGCTGGCGAAGTTATAAAATAGAAACACTTCTTGTGGCAACGCAAGCGGTGTTTTTCTCTCAAAAATCGGCAAAATTTCGGGCGGTTAAACCCTCAAAAAATCCACCAATGCCCTTAACGCCGGTGAAACTTGCCGATGGGGGAAGTAGAGATAATCCGGCGGATAAATCATCGCCCACTCATCTAACACGCTGATTAGCTCGCCGTTATCGAGATATTTCTGCACCAACGCTCGTTCAATCCAGACCAAGCCCAAGCTATCTAGGGCGGATTGAATCATCATCTGCGTATCATTGAAAATCCATTTGCCTTGTACCGATGTCGTCATCGTTTCGCCGGTTTGGGGGGATTTAAATTGCCAATTTAATAGCCCACCGTGAGTGGGTAGGCGAACTCGCACACATTGATGACGGCTCAATTCATCGGGCGTATTCGGCTTGCCGTAACGATGAAAATAGTCCGCCGTCGCCACGCAACACATTCTCTGTTCCTGCGAAATTCTCACCGCAATCACATCTTGATTTAACGTATCGCCACTGCGAATACCGGCATCAAACTTCTCTTTAATAATATCCACAAAGCGAATTTCGCTAATCAGCTCCAACACCACATCGGGATAGTCTGCCTGAAATTGCCGAAATTTATCCCACGCCAGCCATAGCGAATTAGGCGTGCCGTTAATGCGGAGCGTGCCTTGCAAGCGGTCTTTTTGGCTTAATACTTCGCTAATTTTGAGCGAAATCTCGTTAAACAGCGGTGAAATTTGCTGAAAAAGCAGTTGTCCTGTTTCGGTGGTTGCCACTTTTCGGGTGGAACGATGAAACAAGCTCGTGCCAAGTTGCCGTTCTAAATTACTAATACTTTGGCTGACTGCCGAACGAGATACGCCCAACTGTGCCGCCGCTTTGGTAAAATTTTCGGTTTCGGCAACCAGTAAAAAGGTACGGAGATCGTGGTGGTTAAACATTTCATCTCTCTAATTGGTTAGATTTTCTAACCATTGTATGCAGAAATCGACAGCTTATCAAACTAAACTTATTCACTATAATGCTCGTCATCAATGCTCAACAGGGTAAATTTCATCCATTAGGAGGCCAAAATGAAAAGCTCATCATTATTTAAAACCGCTCTTTTTTCTTTAACTGCAATGGCGGCATTAACGCAAACTGCCTTTGCCACCACTGCAACACAAGGTTCGGAAATCGTGAAAATTGAAGCAGGCAAAATCTATTCCGAAGCACACCGCCAATCCATCGGCAAATATATGGAAAAAGTGCGTTACGACAATAATGGCATTGAGATGGTGGCGAATCTCTATTTCCCTGAACATTTTGATAAAAGCAAAAAATACCCAGTGATTGTGGTGGGTCACCCCGGTGGTGGCGTAAAAGAGCAAGCCAGTGGTTTATATGCCAAATTACTTACCGAAAAAGGCTTTATCGCCATTGCGTTTGACGCATCACACCAAGGCGAAAGCGGTGGTTTGCCACGCCATTTGGAAGATCCGGACAAACGCACAGGCGACTATATCGCTACCGTTGATTATTTAACCACCTTGCCTTATGTGGATAGCGACAAAATTGGTATGCTTGGCATTTGTGCCGGTGGTGGCTATTCAACTGCTGCCACCTTGCGTGACCCACGTGTAAAAGCACTCACCACCATCAGTGCTTACCACGTTTCCAACCGTAACTGGGACGGCTCAGCAATTTCAGCCGAAAACAAACGCACTTTCTTGCAAAATGTTGCGGCACACCGCAAGATTTAGCCGAAGCCTACGACTACTATTTAACCGAGCGTGGCTACTTCCCGACAGCACAAAACAAATTCCTCTTCTCGGGTATGGGGAAATTTATGTATGTGGATCGCATTGCCGGCATTGAAGATCTACTGACTCAACCACTCTTGGTAGTTGCAGGTGATGCAGCAGGTTCTCGCTGGCAAAGTGATTTGATTTTTGAGCGTGCAAAATCAGTCAAAGATAAAGAATTTATGCTGATCAAAGGGGCAACCCATATGACGATGTACGACAATCTCGATCACATCAATCAAGCCCTCGATAAAGCCGTGCCTTTTTTCCATAAACATTTGCAAGTGAAATAACACCAAAATGCCGTTTGAATGTGCAAACGGCATCATTACAAGGAAACAAAATGAACGCATTAACCCTTGCCCAGCAACGTTACACCACCAAAGCCTACGACCCGGCCAAGAAAATCCCAGCGGAAACCGTTGAGCGGATAATAGAGATTTTACGTTTAACGCCCTCTTCCACCAATGTTCAGCCGTGGCATTTTGTGCTTGCCGAAAGCGAACAAGCCAAAACCCGCATTGCCAAATCAATGCTTGGCACGGACGATTACAACATTCCCAAAGTGATGAACGCTTCGCATATCATCGTGCTATGCAGTGTGAATGATGTCACGCCCGAACATTTAGAAAAAGTCACCGATTGTGAAGTCGCCGCAGGGCGATACAGCCAAGCTGACCGAAAACGCCTTTCTTCGGCACGCCGTGATTATGTGGCACTTTACCGCTCACAAGGCAAAATCCCGATGTGGGTGGAAAATCAAACCCATATCGCACTCGGGCAGTTGCTTTGGGCAGCGGCGATGGAAGGGGTGGATAGCACCGCTATCGGCGGTTATCAATTTGATGTATTAGACGCAGAACTTGGTTTAGCGGAAAAAGGCTTACACAGCAGCGTGATTGTAACGCTGGGCTATCGAGCCGAAGACGATCCAAACGTCAGCAAACCGAAGGCGAGATTGCCTTTATCGCAGATCTTGACGGTGTTGGCGTAAAGGTGCAGAGATCGTGGTGGTTAAACCTTTCATCTCTCTAATTGGTTAGATTTTCTAACCATTGTATGCAGAAATCGCTACCTTATCAAACCAAACTATGCTTTTATAATGTCGATAATTCAGTCAGATACAGAGGAAATCGAATCAAAATGGACAAACTATTCAAGGCGTTGAGCCTCTCTTTGCTGTTTATCAGCCCCGCAATGGCGGAAAACAAGCCGTTAATTCTCTATTTTTCGCAACCGCAAACGGTGGATAAAGATAACAATCCGGTTAAAGCGGAAACGATTGATGCTCACTCGGGGGCGAGCATGATTTTGAAAAATAACGCCTTGCTGGGTTCAAACGAATATCTTGCCACACTGATTCAGGCTCACACCCAAGGCGATTTGGTGCGGATTGAAACGGTTGAGCCTTACAGCACCGATCATAAAACTTTGCTAGATCAGGGGCAGGAAGAACAGCGTAAAAACCACAAGCCTATGCTGAAAACGCAGATCGATGTCAGCGGTTACGATACCGTGTTTGTTAGCTACCCGATTTGGTGGTATAAGCTCCCGATGGCGATGCAACGATTTTTTGAGGAACAGGATTTCAGTGGCAAACGGCTGATTTTAGTTGCCGGACACGGAGCAAGTCGATTTAGTGGCACCACCCAAGTCATTCAAAAATTACAGCCGAAAGCAACGGTGATCGAAGGGTTTGAACAGAATATGTGGGATTTAACCCAAGCGGACGACAAACTCGAACAGCGTTTAAGCGAACGTTTGATTGAACTCGGTTTTGCAAAATAATGGGGAAAAAACACCGCTTGCGACTCGCCCAAGATCTGATTTTAACCGCGATTTTGACCGCACTTTTCGGCTATCATTTGTGGGAAGAGCCGATTCACGAATGGCTGGGGCTGGCTTTTCTGACCCTGATTGGCTCGCACACGGGGCTGAATTTCTGGTGGTTTAACACGCTGTTTAAACGCAAACCACACGGCATACAAGCGGTCAAAATTGGGGTGAATTTTGCGACTTTTGCCCTGTTTCTCACCGCTTGTTGCACCGGTATTTTGCTTTCTAAGCATATTTTTGACGGCTTCTTTTTCCACTCCACAGCGGAAAACGTCCGTAAATTGCATATGCTTTCAACCCACTGGTTGCAAATCGTGGTCGGCATCCATTTGGGGCTACATTGGCAAGCGATTGGCACGATGCTGGCGAATGGGTTGCGGTTAGATTTGGACGAAAAACACGCCAAAATTGCCGCCAAAATCCTGTTGCCGATGCTTTGGTCAATCCTCACGCTGTATGGCATTTATGCCTTTGTACAACGAGATTTGTTGCCCTATCTGCTCAACCAAGTCAATTTCGCCTTTTTCCAGTTCGGCGAGGAGAAGGGGCGGTTTTACTTTGATTTTTTCGCCATTCTGATTGCGGTGGCGTATATCACCAGAATTGCCCTGTGGGTGATCTTTTTTCGAAAATAGACGGGAATTTCCCTCAAATAAGGAACAGAAAATGAAAAACATCTTAATCATCAACGGACACCAACCTTACGATTTTTCCAAAGGCGAGCTGACCCAATCGCTGATTGACGTGGCAACCCACGCCTTGCAACGCAAGGGCTTGACCGTCAAACAGAGCCGAGTCACCGCCTACGACATCAATGAGGAACTGGAAAAATGGCAGTGGGCGGATGCAGTGATTTTCCAATTTCCGTCTAACTGGATGATGATGCCGTGGTCGGCAAAAAAATATATGGACGATGTGTTTACCGCCGGAATGGGTGGGATTTTATGCCTGTATGACGGCAGAAGTGCGGAAAACCCAACCGCCAATTACGGCACAGGCGGAAAAATGCACGGCAAAAAATATCTGCTTTCCGCCACTTTTAATGCCCCAAAACAAGCCTTTGATAATCCTGATGAATATTTATTTCAAGGCAAAAATTTGGATGACCTATTCTTCCCTATGCATTGCAATTTCCGCTTTTTTGCTATGGAACAACTGCCGACCTTCGCCTGTTTTGACGTGGTCAAAAATCCTCAAATTGAGCAGGATTTAAAGGCATTTGAACAGCATATTTTGGCGAATTTCTAACGAAAAATGACCGCTTGTAGAGAATACAAGCGGTGTTTTTTCGTCAAAAATCTGCAAATTTTCAGACAGCCAAAGTGCGGTGCAATTTTGCAAAATTTTACGCAAAATCCACCGCTTGTTTTTGCTTTTATCCTTCCATTTTCAGAAATCATCTTCCCATAAATCGCTATTCTTTGTTGAATTTTAAAAATCTATAATAGGCTCATTCCAATCAAACAGTAGAGAAACTTTTATGAAAACGATCCTAAAATCCACCGCACTTGCGTTAGCGTTGTCCTTATCTTTTGGCTCGATGGCGAGTGCTGAGACCGCTTCCCTGCCGAAAACAGTGGTAGAACAGCCTGCCATTCAAACCATCAAAACCCTTGACGGTTTAAATTTGCATTTACAAAAGGATATGCCAAACACCAAGCCGAAAGCGGTGGTGGTGATTTCGCACGGGTTGGCGAGCCATTCGGGTGTGTTTGGCGAGTTTGCCAAAACGATGAACCAAAATGACATTGCCGTGTATCGCTTTGACCACCGTGGGCACGGCAAATCGGACGGGCGAGATTCCATTCACATCAACAGCTATTTTGAAATGGTGGAAGATTTACGCCTCGTGGTCGAAAAAGCCAAACAAGAAAACCCGAACACGCCGGTGTTTGTGTTGGGCCATTCGATGGGCGGACACATCACCGCACTTTTCGGCACAAAATACCCGCAAGGGGCGGACGGCTTTATTTTGGCGGCGGGCGTGTTGCGGTATAACCAGATGAATTTCGGCTATCTGCCACGCCCCGAGCCGGCAGGGAGCTTTGTTAATGGCTTTGAGGCGGCTCACAAAACCCTGAATTTACCGATGCCGGATATGGGGGCAGGGCTGTCGCTGCCGAACGATCCGCTGATGTTGGAGAAATTTTCCGTCTCTTTCCCGAACAGTTTTAAAGAGGGCGTGCAATATCTGAAAGACAATGACGATAAATTTGTCGCCCCTGTGCTGTTAGTCAGTGGCGATGCGGATCTGTACGTTGTACCGAAAGATGCCATCGACTTTTATAATGAAACCAATTCGGTAGATAAAAGCCTACGACTGTACCCGAATATCGGGCATATGTTAATGCTCGACAGCAACGGCAAACTGATTACCCAAGATATTGTGAATTGGATTGGGGAGCGGGTGAAATAAGAGATATTAGATAATTGAGTACACCGTTTAATTTCAAAATTAAGCGGTGTTTTTTTTGAAAATTTATTCCTAAACTCTCAAACTCTCCACCACCACCTTCAATGCAGGCGAGATATTGCGGTGCGGATAGTACAAATACAACGCAGGCAAACTTGGACAATAAGCAGGCAACACAACAACCAATTTGCCACTCGCCAATTCATCGGCAATAATTTCTTGCGGTAAATACGCTAAGCCCAAACCGTGCAAACAAGCCGTTTTGACCGCTTCATCGTCATCAAACAGCCAACGGCAAGGCGGTGTTTGGGTAAACGGTTTGCCATTAAAAATCAGCTCCCATTCGTATAATTTGCCATTGCTCATCACATAGCCGATCCCTTGGTGATGTACCAGCTCGTCAGGCGTTTTGATTAAACCAAATTGCTTGATGTAGCTTGGACTTGCCACGATTGTCATCGCCAAAGGCTCGCTGATTTTTACCGCTATCATCATCTCTCCCACATCATCACCCAGTCGCACGCCAGCGTCAAATCCTTCGGTGACAATGTCCACAAAGCGATTGTTGGCGGACAAATGCACGGTAATATCAGGATATTGCGTTTGAAAATGAGCCAGTTTGGGAATCAGCGTATTTTGCACCACTTGTAAGCCTGCACTGATTTTTACTGTGCCACTTGGGGCGTTACGATAATGGGCAAGGTGGGTCAATTCGCTATCAAGTTGAGCAAAACTTTTTTGAGCGGTGGCAAACAGCTTTTCGCCTGCGTGAGTAAGCGACACAGTACGAGTGGTACGGTTAAACAGTTGTAAGCCCAAGCGACTTTCTAGCAATTTAATGGTTTTGGACAAGGCTTGGGGCGAAACACCGAGTTTGTCGGACGCACGGGCAAAGTTTTTTTCTTGGGCGACCAATAAAAAAGCGTACAAATCATTGTAATTTTGGCGGTATGGCATAGGCTTATTATCAACTTAAAATTGATAGTTTAGCAAATTTTTTGCATATTATCATCTGATAAATGGGCTTGTATAATACGCACATATTTTCAACAACCAAAGAGATTTTATGAAAATCAAAACCTTAACTTCCGCTCTTTTATTAAGCACCGCACTTTTGGGAGCAAATGCTATGGCAAACACCATTCCAACTTCGGCAACACAAATTACCGTTCCTGCTCAAAATATTCAACTCACCCAAGAATGGGACAAAATTTTCCCAAAATCAACCAAAGTTGAACACCGCAAAGTTACCTTTAAAAACCGCTTTGGCATTACTTTGGTGGGCGATTTGTACATTCCCAAAAACGCCAAAGGCAAGTTACCTGCCATTACCGTTTCAGGACCTTTTGGGGCGGTAAAAGAACAAACATCAGGGCTTTATGCACAAACAATGGCGGAGCGGGGCTTTGTTACGCTTGCTTTTGACGGTTCGTACACAGGCGAGAGTTCAGGCTTGCCACGCAATATGCCAAGCCCAGAAATCAACAGCGAAGATTTTTCAGCCAGCATTGATTATTTGAGCAGTTTGGAAATTGTGGACAAAGACAAAATCGGCATTTTTGGCATTTGTGGTTGGGGCGGATTTGCCTTAAATGCAGCAAGTAGCGACCCGCGTGCCAAAGCGGTGGCGACTTCCACAATGTACGATATGACCCGTGTGGTTGCCGAAGGTTATGCCATCAATATGCACCCCAACGCACAAGGCACTTACGACCGCACTGCACCACAAACAGCGGACGCACGCCACAAAATGCGTCAGGCAATGGCAAATGCCCGTACCAATGCTTCGCAAAACGGCTATGCCGATTTACAGCCTGCCAACAATTTGCGTGCCAAAGACTTTACCGCCGATACGCCTTTGTTTGTTAAAGAATATTCCGACTTTTACACCACAAAGCGTGGCTTTCACCCACGAGCGGTCAATTCTAGTCCTGACGGTTCTTGGGCGACCACAGCGATGATTGGAATGCTTAATATGCCAATTTTAAAATACGCCGATGAAATGCGTACGCCAACTTTAATCGTACACGGCGAAAAAGCCCACAGCCGTTATTTTAGCGAAGGTGCGTTTGAAGCGATTGGCTCATCAAACAAAGAATTGTACATCGTACCAAACGCCACGCACGTTGATTTGTACGATAACCAAGCAGGCAAAATTCCCTTTGATAAATTTGAACAATTTTTTAAAGCGAATTTAAAATAACGCCCAAGCCGTCCAAAACTTTATTTTTGGACGGCATTACTATTAGGAAACACGATGAAAGCATTATGGATATTGGCAATTTTTGCTTTGTTTTTAACCGCTTGCCACGCCCAAACGCCAACCCAACCGCCAAAACAGGAACACGCAATGCACTCGTCCGTCATTTCTTTAAGCATTAACAATCAAGTATTTGATTTACAATTAGAAAATAACCAAACCGCCCAAAGTTTTGCCAATCTGTTACCGCTGGATTTGACAATGAGCGACCATTTAAAGAATGAAAAATACGCCACTTTGCCAAACGCTTTGCCTACCAACGACAAAACCGCAGGACAAATCCACGCAGGTGATGTAATGCTTTATCAAGGCGATACGGTTGTGATTTTTTATGAAAGTTTTCACAGCAATTATCGCTACACCAAAATCGGACGAATCAACAATGCCGATGCACTCAAACAAACACTTGGGCGTGGCGATGTGGTGGTGAAATGGAATGCAAAATAAAAAATGCCGTTTGCAAAAAAAATGTAAGCGGTGTTTTTTTATTGGCAAAATAATTTTCAGACCGCCTGAAAATCCCTAACGATAAATTTCACCCCATTCACACAAAGCGTCCAAAATCGGTATCAACGACAAGCCTTTATCCGACAAACTGTATTCCACTTTGGGCGGAATTTGCGGATATTCGGTGCGAATGACCAAGCCGTCATTTTCCAGTTCTTTTAAGGATTGGCTTAATGTTTTGACCGAGATTTTGCCGATTTTGCGTTGCAGTTCATTAAATCGCATATTGGGCGGATTACGGTGTAACCAAAACAAAATCACCATTTTGTATTTTCCGCCAATCAGCGACAAAGCATAGCCAAAACCTGTTTCGTCAAGCGACTCTATATTTTGATAATTGGGGGCGTTCAGCATTTTACACTTTCCTTTGGGTTAGTATATTACGACAAGTATCGTACTGTTTTTTTAAATCATACACCATTATAATAGACACACTTTCTTTTTTAAACCCTAAATCGGAGTATTTTTATGAACATTCAAATCTGGTCAGATTATGCCTGCCCTTATTGCTACATTGGCAAACGCCATTTGGAACAAGCCCTTGCCCAATTTACCCACGCTGATAAAGTGGAAATTGAGTTTAAGGCATTTGAACTTTATCCCAATGCAGGCAAAACGGCGGTCAATACCACCCAAGAACGCATTGAGAAAAAATACGCCAAAAGCCCACAAGGGGCGTTGGAGATGATTGCCCACATTGAAAAAATGGGCGAGCGGGCAGGTTTAACAATGAATTATGCAGGCGTGAAAAATACCAATACTTTTGACGCTCATCGTCTCTACCATTGGGCAAAAAGTTTGGGCAAGGGCGATGAGATGAACGAACGCTTAATGCGTGCCTATTTTAGCGATAATTTAGAGCTTGCCAATCACGACAATTTAGCAAAATTTGCCCAAGATGTCGGCTTAAATGGCGATGAAGCCAAACAAATGCTGGCAAGCAATGACTTTATCCAAGCGGTCAAAGACGATTTAAATCAAGCCCATCAGATTGGCGTGCAAGGCGTACCGTTTTTTGTGTTTGACGGCAAAACGGCTACTTCTGGAGCAATGCCTGTGAGCAGTCTTTTGGGGCTGTTAAACCAAGTTTATGACGACAATCAAGCGGACAATCTGACTGGGGCAAGCTGTGGCATTGACGGCTGTGAGTAAGGGGCAACAATGGCAATCACAGAATTGACACCGTCCGCCCAGCCCATTGTTTTGGGTCATCAAAACGCCCCCAAAGTTTTGATTTTGATACACGGATTAACCCTTTCAGGCAGGCAGTTTGTGCCGATTGGCGAGTTTTTGCTCGCTCATTTGGGGCAAGAGTGGCAAGTGATTTTACCCACCGCCCCCATTCAAAAGGTAACTTGGCTGGGCGGTCAAATGGCAAGTGCTTGGTTTGATTTGCCTGTGGGGAGATTTGACAAAAACCAAGACGAAACAGGACTAAACCAAGCCAAAACCTATATTCACAGTTTGATTGATGAATTGGTACAGATTGGCGTTAATCCTAAAAACATCGTGTTGGGCGGATTTTCGCAAGGCGGTGCGTTGGCATTGCTGTCCGCTTTGACTTATCCTGCACGGCTTGGCGGTGCGGTGTGTCTATCTGGCTATTTGCCAATGGCGGATAAACTTGGTAATGCTCTTCAACGAGCAGATAAATCCCCCATACTGCTGGCACACGGCACGCACGATGAGCCGATAGACATTAGCCTTGCCAAAAATGCGGATTTGATGTTGCAAAATAATGGTTTTACTGTGAATTTTAACACTTATCCGATTGGACATAGCATTGATGAAAGAGAGCTTTTTGATGTGGCAGATTGGTTAAAACAGCTTTAATAACAATACCGTTTGAGAAATTCAAGCGGTGTTTTTGTTTTTTAACTCATTAAAAAATACACCTTGAAATGTGGGTATCTTCCCCCAATATTTTAAAAAGTTTTTTGACAAATATGGAGCAAATGATGAGCTTTAACCCCCAAACCGAACGAGTCGCCCTAAAAGAGTTGGTGGACACTTTTTCCAATTTGGCGGACGAGAAAAAAGTCGCCGAACAAATGGCGTTATTTACCAAAGAAGCAATCGTACAAACTTTTATCGGTGGAAAATTGGTATTTGATATGGCGGGTGTTGCTCAAATTGAGCAAACTTTTAGCGATTTTTTGGCGGGCTTTCACACCGTTTATCACATTAATGGGCAACACACCGTGTCTTTTGTTGATGAAAATAATGCCACAGCGATTAACTATTGTGCGGTTAAATTGGTGGAAAGCAAAGACGGCAAAGAAATCCTACACGACCACAGCATTCGCTATAATGACACTTATGTCAAAGAAAATGGCAAGTGGCTGATTAAACACCGCATTGCCAATTTTATGATTAGTGAAACCAGAGTGATTGGGTAATTTGGGACACCGCTTAATTTAAAAATTAGGCGGTGTTTTTTTATTGAAATTTTGCAAAATCAACTTTCAGGCGGCAGCCTGAAAAATATTCCGCTATTCTTTTTCTTTAATACCTTGAATAATCTGACACTTATCAACCGTTTTATTTTCACAACCCACAAATTGCATTAAAAAAGTTTTAACTTGTTGTAATTCTGTGATTTGTTCGTCCAAATATGCCAAATGTTGCTCGGCAAGTGCATTGATTTCATTGCATTGTTTGTTAGGCGTTTGTTGTAATTGCAACAGCGTTTTGATGTTACTTAAAGAAAAACCGATATTACGGCAAGTTTTAATAAAGCGTAATTGTTCTAACTGATTTTCATCAAACACACGATAGCCATTTTGTTGATGTGTAGGGGCGATTAAGCCTTGTTTTTCATAATAACGAATGGTTTCCAAATGTACGCCTGTTTGTTCACTGGCTTGTTTTATTTTAAAAAATTTTGACATTTTGGCTTGACCCTGTAATGACTACGGAGTTTATAGTATAGCAAATTTCATCTTAAAACAGGAGCAAAAAAATGGCGTGCCAAAATTGTTGTGGTTCAAATCAGCCCATTCATCAATCGCCCAAGTACAAAAAAGCCTTGTGGATTGTCTTGATATTAAATTTATCAATGTTTTTTGTGGAAATTGTGATGGGGGTTAAATCGGGTTCAACTTCGCTGTTGTCGGACAGTTTGGATTTCTTGGGCGACAGTGCCAATTATTTGATAAGTTTGATTGTTTTGCCAATGGCGTTAAGTTACCGAGCCAAAGCATCTATGGTTAAGGGGCTAACGATGGGCGGTTTTGGTTTATTTATTTTAATGACGACCATTTATCGTGTGTTTTATGGGGAAATGCCCAGTTATTCTGAAATGAGCATTGTGGGATTTTTGGCGTTATTGGTCAATGTGTCGGCATTGTTGATATTATTAAAATTTCGTGATGGCGACAGCAATGTCCGCAGTGTGTGGGTGTGTTCCCGAAACGATGCGATTGGTAATGTGGCGGTAATTTTAGCGGGTATGGCAGTTTATTTTTTTCAATCAAAATATCCTGATTTAATTGTGGCGTTTGTTTTGGCATTTTTGGCATTACAAGCCAGTCAAGAAATCATCAAAAGGGCTTGGGCGGAATTAAAAGTCAGTTAATTTAAAACACCGTTTGGATTAATGTTCAAGCGGTGTTTTTTATTTTAATAATCATTTAAAATCAACATCTTAAAATTTATTTTCATACTTACTTTTTTGTAAGTACTTCCAAATATAAATTAAGGGCGTATAATGCACCACATCAAATCAATCTTTTAACCTTTTGGAATTTTTTATGAAAAAATTATTACTTGCCACACTTTTGCTGAGTGCCAATTTTGCCCACGCCCTAGAAATCAAAACCTATTCTGCCGATGAAAAAAGCTTTTCGGTGCAGTCCACTTTGGTGCTTGGCGAAAAAGAAGCAGTCTTGATTGACGCTGGTTTTACCCGTGCTGATGCCTTGCGTATTGCGGGCAATATTTTGGACAGCCAAAAAGAATTGACCACGATTTTGGTAAGCAATGCCGACCCTGATTATTATTTTGGCGTGGCAACCTTAAAAGAAATTTTCCCCAATGCCAAAGTGGTAACAACCCCTGCCGTATTGGAAAAAATCAACGCCAAAGTAGAAGGCAAAGTCAATTATTGGTCGCCAAAAATGGGGAATAATGCCCCAAAAGCGGTGGTATTGCCTGAAAAATTGGACAGCAATACGCTGACTTTGGACGGACAAAACATTGAAATTCGTGGCACGACAGGCATTTTGGCACATCGCCCTTATGTGTGGATTCCGTCTTTAAAAACCATTACAGGCAATGTGTCGGTGTTTGGCAATATGCACCTTTGGATGGCGGATGCACAAACGCCAGCCGAACGCCAAGCGTGGATTGCCCAACTTGACGAAATGGCAAGCCTTAAGCCCAAAGTTGTGATTGCAGGACACGCCACACCCAATACCAAAATGACCGTTGATTTATTAAAAGCCAATAAAGCCTATTTGAAAAAATATGAACAAGTTTTGGCAAGCAGTCAAAATAGCGGACAAGTCGTTGCCAAAATGAAAGTTGCTTATCCAAAATATCAAGCGTTGGGTAATTTGGAATTGGGAGCAAAAGTGAATAAAGGCGAAATGAAGTGGTAAAAAGTTGAAATTAAACTTTTTAAATTGATTTATCCAAAATCATTACCCAAGTTTTTGGCTTGGGTAATTTTTTTTAAACGAGATTTTATTAAAAGAGACCATATGAAATTTATCTATTTATTTGACCCTTTATGCGGTTTTTGTTATGCGTCATCAAAGGGCATTGCCAATCTTGCCAAAACGCACGAAGTTGATGGTTATGCCACAGGATTATTTGCCAATACAGGCAAAATGATGGACGAGCAGTTTGCCAATTATGCGTGGGCAAATGATATGAAAATCAGTCAGATGACAGGTTTGCCATTTAGTGAAAACTACCGTCAATTATTATTAAAGGGCGGTGAATTTAATTCTTTTGCTTTAACGGTTGCTTGCGTGTTATTGAAAAATCACAAACCCAATGAATTATTACCCGTATTTTCAGAGTTACAAAAACTGCGTTATGTGGACGGTTTGGATACCAGCGATATTACTGTGGTAAAAAATGGTTTAATCGCTCTTGGACAAAACAACATTGCCAATCAATTAAATAACGATGAAAGTAAAAATTTGGCAAATGACTTTATTAGGCAAGGGCAATTATTGGCAAGTCAATTTGGCGTGCGTGGCGTACCCAGTTTAATTGCCGAAATCAACGGCAAATTTATTCAAATACCCAGCCAATTTTTATATCAAGATACGGATAATGTGGCGGATAATATTGAACAGTTTTTAAAGGGTTTTTAATAAAAAACATCGCTTGCAGAAATAAAAGCGGTGTTTTTTATTGGCAAAATAAACTTTCAGGCTGCCTGAAAATCCATTTTCTTAATTTTTATCTTTCCATTTTTAAAAATCAACTTCCCATTTTTAACCATTCAATTATCAATAATAAAATTCTATAATATCCCATACTTTTGAATGAGAGAACCCAAAATGACCGATTACCTTGACAATTCAACCAAAAAAATCAAACTCGCCCTGCAACTCGTCTCCCCTGTGGTGGTGGGGACGGCTCACGATGTGGCGGATTTTATGGAAGAATGGTTTAATGCTGGGGCGACAGACGGCTTTTCGCTTGCCCCTGACAGCCAAATGGGCGTGCGTGAATTTGTGGAAAAAGTCGTGCCGATTTTGCAAGAGCGGGGGATTTATCATACCGATTATGAAGGCGATACGCTAAGGGAGCATTTGGGCGTGCCATATCAGTATGGGTTAAAAGGTTAAGGGAAAGGAAAACACCGCTTGGGGAAAGGTAAGCGGTGTTTTTGTTTCGTGGGTAGTTTGAAAGGTGGATTTTTAGGCTTAAAAATGTTAAAATTTTGAAATTTTTTTCAAATACCGTTGAGTGATGCACTTATGCAAACCTTTGATTTAACTACAAATAAGCTCATTTCTAATTTTAAGAATCGCACCTTTAATAATGAATCTGATGTGCAAATTCAATTTTATACTGCGATTGTCAATCCAATCATTTCAAACCTGAACCAAAATTCTACGGTTAATTATTCTTTTAATAACGAACATCGTTTTTTACAAGGCGGTAGGGCTGACGCAGTATTTGAAAATTTGGCTTTTGAAATTAAAAAATTAGGTTATTTTGATACCCCAAAAGGTATTAATGAAGCCTTGTTTGGTAGAAATGATAAAGATAATGGTCTTTACGAATATATTTTTGAATTAGCCAATATTGAAAAAACAGATAGTGATGAAATAAAAATTAAAAAAATTACCCATCAAGTTGGCATTGGTTTTGATGGCAAACAGTTTATTTTTGCTCGTTTTGCCACTTCTCACAACAATCAAATTATTAAAATACAAAAAGGAAGTCTTGCCAATCAAGAGTTTAATTTACCCTTAAATTTTACCTATGAAATTTTTGATATAGAGTCTGGCATTGAACGCTTAAAAATTCTCATTCGCCAAAGAGAAAAGTTGGCTTTAAGTAAAGAAACTTTATTACAATTTATCAATCCAAGTCAGCCAAATATTCGTAATGGTGTTAATACAATTTATAAAAGTTTAATGAGTAACTTTGATAGTACCAATCCCAGCAATCGTGTGATTACTTTGTATAATGAATGGGATAGGGTTTTTGGTGTTCTGTACGGCGAAGAAAATGAGCAAACTGATTTTACAGACTATATTAAACCCTTAAAAGATTTGTATCAAATTGATGATAGCCAATATCCCAATTTGGATATGAAAAAATATTTGTTTTCATTGCAAACCTATTTTAATATTTTAATCAAATTACTCATTAATAACTTTTTAAAACAGTTAATTAATCCAGAATTTGAAATGCAGTCAGCATTAAAAAATCTGTTTTAAAAGACTTGTTTGAAGGAAAAGACGAAAAACAACAAAATATTATTGCTAACTTTTTTGAAATTCATTTTTATGAATGGTTTGTTTATACTGAAAAATTTGACATATCCGTTATTCAGTATGCAATTGAAATCATTAATAATTTTGAAATGTCGTCATTTCAATTAAAACCTGAAACAATGCAAGATATTTTGCAAGAAGTTTATATGGGTTTAATTCCCAAAGAAATGCGTCATTTGATGGGTGAGTATTTTACGCCTGATTGGGCAGTAGAATTTGTATTGTCCAATGTAGATTATAATGGCAATATTGATGAACGAATTTGCGACCCAACTTGTGGTAGCGGTGCATTTTTATTACAAAGTATTAAAAAGATTGCAGAACAAAACCCTTTAAGTGATTTAAATGGTTTAAATAAAATTACCAGTAATGTGGTGGGATTTGATATTAATCCAATTTCTGCAATTTCCGCCAAAGCCAATTATATTTTGGCATTATTGTCTAATTTTAAAGGAAATAAAGACGATTTGATTAATCAATCCATTCATATTCCTATTTATATTAGCGATTCTGTTTTAACACCTGTTGTTTATTCTGAACAAAATCAAAATAAATTAGTCATAAAAACACATTTGGGTGAATTTGTTTTGCCTAAATTTAATTGTCAAAAAACCGCCAATCAATTTTTGGATATTTTGGGCGAAAATGTATTGCGAGCAGACATATCAGGCTTTGGCACAGCAAAAAACTTATTTCAATCAATATTGACAAATCAATTGGGGTTAACTTGTGAAAATGATTTGGCAATTTCTTTGGTATTATTTGAACAACTTTGCGAATTGCATTCGGCAGGAAAAAATTCATTTTGGGGTAAAATTTTTAAAAATAGTTTTGCTCCAATTATGATTAATCAAAAATTTGATTATGTGGTTGGTAATCCGCCTTGGATTAGTTGGAAATCTATGAGCAAAACTTATCGTGAAGGCACGCTAGATGTTTGGCAAAGTTATGGCATTTTTGAAAAAAGTGCTTATGATAAAAAAACAACCCACGATGATTTTGCAATGGCAGTAACTTATGTGGCTGTGGATTATTATCTTAAAGACAATGGAAAATTGGGGTTTTTATTGCCTGCGTCCTTTATCAAATCATCAAAAGGTGGACAAGGATTTAGAAAATTTAAGATTGTAAGAAATGGGCAAGATGTGCCATTTTCTGTATATCGTTTAGATGATTTTTCAGAGATTGAACTATTTACCATTAATACAATGGCGATATTTATGCAAAAAAATATTGCAATGCAATATCCAATGAAAAATTATCATCAATGGCAATATTTAACAAGAAAAATTAAATTTGACAGTCATCAAAAGTGGCATAATGTTAAACAGGTATTGGGACATAAAAAATTAACCGCTTTTCCTGTTTCTAATAATGACATTCAGTCATCTTGGATAACATTAGATGAGCATTATCTTGAATTAAGTAAGAGAATTTTAATGCCAAATAACCAAAAGCCAAATTATAAGGGCAGAAAAGGCATTGAACCTGCGGGGGCAAAAGGGGTGTATATTTTGGAAAAACCCATTAATCAAAATGGCAAAGCCAAAATTACCAATGATATTAGCAGGCAACGCAGAAAAGATATTTTGGATAAGGGGTCGCATACTGGTATTGTTGAACCTGATTTGATTTATCCGATGCTTGGTGGTCGTAATATACAGCGTTGGCGAGTGATGAGCCACGAGTATATGCTCGTGCCACATACCGCTCAACATAAATATGGCATTCCTGAAATTGAATTAATGCAAGATTATCCATTAACTCATAAATGGCTTGAATTTTATAGAAAAGAATTATTTGATAGCCGAGTTCAAAATGGTAAGTTTTTTGACCCAGAAAAAAATCCATTTTACCGCTTGGATAATGTAGGGGAATATACTTATAGCCCTTACAAAGTATTATGGAAAGAACAAACAGGCAGTATGTCAGCAGTGGTTGTTGGAAATGCCCAAGAAAGCCTTATGGATTATGATATTGGTTTATTGGGTAAAGATAAAATCATTGTTACTGACTCAAAAGTGTTATTTTTGGCATTGGATAATGAATGGGAAGCCTATTATATTGGTGGTATTTTAAATGCCCCGACCATTCGTCATATTATTGACAGTTATGCGGTTAGTACCAATCGGGGTACAGAAGTTTTGGATTATTTAAATATCCCAAAATTTAATAAAACCATAAAACTTCATAATGATATTGCCCAGTTATCAAAAACCATTCATCAATATTGCAAAAATTTAACCACAACAAATGATTGGCATAAAGATAAAACATTATTGACATATGAAAAAGAGTTAGATGTTTTAATTATTTCATTATTTGAATGATGGTATCAACACCGTTTGCAGGAATGTAAGCGGTGTTTTTTATTGGAATTTTGAAAAATCATTTTCAGGCTGCCTGAAAACCTATCTTTCCATTTCTAAAAACCAACTTTCCAAAAATCGCCATTCCATTGC
Source organism: Mannheimia indoligenes (assembly GCF_036880405.1). NCBI lineage: Bacteria > Pseudomonadati > Pseudomonadota > Gammaproteobacteria > Pasteurellales > Pasteurellaceae > Mannheimia > Mannheimia indoligenes. Next base: position 79,014 of record NZ_JBAJJM010000010.1, read on the forward strand.
CAATTCTAAAATTTTATAATACCCCCATTTCATTTATTTTAAAGAGAAAATTTTATGAACCGCATTAGCCAAATCCTAAACATCAAACACCCCATTGTCCAAGCCCCAATGTCGTGGCTGACGGACGCTCATCTGGTGGCGAGCGTGGCGGACGCAGGCGGACTGGGCTTTTTAGCCCCACACGCAGGGCAAACGACCAACCCTACTTCCAACGAGGAAGTTTTAGAGCGTATGCGTAACGAAATCCGCAAGGTCAAAGCCTTGACCGATAAGTCTTTTGGCGTGCCATTTATGTTGTCGTACGATTTTTCGCTGATTCCTTTAATGGTGGATTTGTTGATTGAAGAAGGCGTGCCTGTGGTGCTGGACAATGGCTGGCTTGACCCCGAGATTTACGCCAAACTTAAAAACGCTGGCATTAAAATCATCTGCCGTTTGCCCAATCCCAATTTGGCGGACGCACTCAAAGCCCAAGAATTAGGGGCGGATATTTTGGTGCTGACGGGCTTTGATGAAGGCGGCACATTGCCAATGAAAGAAGTGGGCAGTTTTAGCGTTTTGGCGGAATTTGTCGGTAAAGTGGATTTGCCGATTATGCTGGCTGGTGGTATTGCTGATAGAAAAGCGGTTCAGGCTGCCTTAACTTTGGGGGCGGAGGGCGTATGGATTGGTACGGCATTTATCGCCACAACTGAATGCCGAAGCCATCAAAAAGTCAAAGAATGGATTGTCAATTCAACAGCTAATGATTTGTTATTGTTCCGCACCGAGCCGTATTATTACCGCTCTTTGCCAACCGAACTGGCGAGAAAATGCTTTGAAATGAGCGAAAACGGGGCAACCCGTGCTGACATCACCAAGGTGATGAACGCTGGCACAGGAATGCGTCTGGGTATGCTGGAAGGCGATTTTGACAATGGCTATGTGTCGGTGGGCAATGGCATTTCACAAATCCACAAAATCAAAAGTGTGAAAGAATTGATTCATGAGTTGATGGGTTAAATTGGCAAAATCCAACACCGTTTAAATGAACATTTGAGCGGTGTTTTTCGCTCGTAGTTTGCAACATACCCTAGAAACAATACCACTTACACTTATTTCTCCTGTTGCCCTTCCAACATCTGCCTTGCCATTTCCATACTTTGAATAATCGCTCGGCGGTTAATCGCATCATTGTTGCTATCTAGCACTTTCCGCCAGTAATCAAGTGCTTGTTGGTAGTCATTATTTAGAAAGCCATCCGAAGCCCGCAGTAATAAACTAGCACTTTCATTTTTATCTAAACTCAAGGCTTCATCAATAATTGCATTAATTTCTACGGTCATTTTCTGTCCGTTATCGTAATAACGGGCAGTGGCAATTGCCCCTAAAATAGCGGCTTTTTTACCAAGTAGTTTTTGAGCATTGTCGTAGCAAACTAAGGCGGAGTCGAAGTCATTGCTTAACACATAAGCCTGCCCTAATTCATACCACAGGTCTCCACTATTGGGATTTTCTCTTAGCTGATTTTGTAGACTGATAATGTAGCGTTCATTTTTTGATGTGCCGTGCTGCTCGCTTACTTGTTGCTGAAAATCTTTGTGGACTTTCAAGCCTTCTTGTACAACTTGATAACGCCCTGAGAAGGCATAGTAAGCAGTTCCTAACAATAAAATTGCGATAAGTGAAAGCATTGCCATTTTAGCAAGCGGTCGATTTTTAACGTTATTTTGCAACTCATTTTTTTCAAATTGAGCCTTCTCAAATTGGTAACGCTGCTCTGCCTCACGCTCATATTCTTGCTTCACATCATCTGCAAAATGTTGAGCAAATTTGACCGCCTGTTGATAATTTTCTCTGCTTAATTGATCACGGGTTTCCATTGAATTTACTCTTATTTGGTTCTATTTTTTCGAGTTCGCCATAAAATCGCAATAAACAATAAGCCGAACAATCCAACCGGTAAGCCCCAGAGCACCCACGTTTGTGGTGTAAGCGGTGGCTGGTAATTCACAAAATTGCCGAAACGTTCAGTCATAATGCGGATAATTTCCTCATTACTTTTGCCTTCATTTACCATTTCGTACACTTCAATCCGCAAGTTATAGGCGGCAGTTGCGTTTGATTCCACCAAATTTTGGTTTTGGCACTGTAGGCAACGTAAAGAGCGAGCAAGTGAAATCGCCCTTACTCGGTCTGATTCGTTTTTGAATTGAAAAGTATCTACCATATCCGCTTGGGCGGTATTAATGCCAATACTCATCGTAAATACAAGCGGTAAAATTTTGGCAATTTTTTGCAAAAGTGAAAATAGGTTAGTTATCATTCACTATTTTTCCTTCCTAAGAGCCTCTAATCTTGGCATAAAATCTTGGGAGAAATCCGGGTTGTAGCCTTTTTGTTGATAACGTACCACGCCGTGTCTATCAATTAAATAGCTCGATGGGGCTGATGAAACTTTAAGCGTTTGAATTAAAAAGCCTTTTTCATAATCATCAATAATCAAGCTAAACGGATTTCCCCAATTTTGTAATGCTTTAAGAGCATCATTTGGGCGGTCGCCATAAGTTAAACCAACAATCGGCACGCCTTGCTGTTTGAGTTCTAATAAAATAGGAAATTCTTTAATACACCAAGTACACCAGCTTGCCCAAACGTTGAGAATATAAGGCTCTTGAGGCAAGCTGTTGTTATTTAAATGAGCATTGCCATCAAGTAAGTTTTTGCCTACAAATTCAGGGAAAGGCTTACCCTGCCAATCTTCGGTTGGTGAAAGTGTATCTTTATTCATTAACGGCACGGCAAGAAAGCCCACAATCATTACAAGTATCAAAATAGGAATAAGTAACAATGCTTTTTTCATTTTTTATGTTCTCTACGATAGCCGAATAATGCCAAAATGGAGGCAATAATCATAATAATACCACCCAGCCAAAGGGCTTGCACATAAGGCTTGTAATGCAGGCGGAAAGCGTATTCTAAATTACCGAATTTATCGCCCATAACAATGTAAATATCGTCTAAATAGTGGTGATAAAGCCCGACCTCTGCCATCGTCATCGTACGCACATCGTAATAACGTCTTTCCGGCGTTACTGTTGCAAGCACTTTCTCATCTTTACTAATTGAAAATACGGCTTGTTCTGAGGTGTAATTTGGACCAATTAAATCGTGATAATCTTGATATTTGAAGGTAAAACCCGCTAATTCCGCCTGTTCATTTGGTTTTAAACGTACGCCGATTTCATCGCCATAATAGCTGTTCATCATCGCTCCAATCACGCAGATCGCAAAGCCGATGTGGGCTAATCGCATTGCAAGCGGTTTTATTTTGAACATAAATGGCAAATAAGGGATATGGGTTAAAATAATCCATACCGCGAAACTGATGAACACAATTGGCAGTAGCACGAAATCAAAATGCGGTCTTTGTGAAATAGAGGTGTAAATTATGCCGAGAGCCAAGCCTACTGCCACAGGGAATAACCATAATTTTACTAAAATCTGTTTAGTTGGGATCTGTTTCCAGCGTAGCACTACTGCAAATCCCATCACTACCATTAGCAGTAAACTAAGCGGAGCAAAAACACTATTGAAATACGGAGCACCAACCGAGATCGATCCCCAATTCATTATGGTAAAGATCATCGGATAAAATGTACCTAACAATACGACACAAGCCGCTACACTAAATAAGCCGTTAATCAGTAGGAATGCTGTTTCTTTCGAGAGCAAATCAAAACGAACTTTGCCTTGCCATAAATTAGCTCTAAAGGCGAAAAGAGCTAAAGCAACGAAACTGAGGCTAAAAAAGAGGATAAGAATTGCCATTCCTCTGTCAGGATCAACCGCAAAAGCGTGAACAGATGTTAAAACCCCGGAGCGAACAATAAATGTGCCTAATAAACTTAGAGCGAAAGCGAAGATGGCAAGTAAAATTGTCCAGTAGTAGAACACGCCTCGTTGTTGGCTCACAATCAAACTGTGCACTAATGCTGTGCCTAATAACCAAGGCATTAATGAGGCATTTTCAACAGGATCCCAGAACCACCAGCCGCCCCAGCCGAGTTCATAATACGCCCACCAAGCTCCTAAAATGATGCCTGCAGTAAGGAAACCCCACGAGATCATCGTCCACGGGCGGAGCCAACGCATTACTGCCGCATCCATTCCACCGGAAATTAAGGCAGCGACAATCATCGCAAAGCTAACCGCAAAGCCTACATAGCCTAAGTAAAGTAACGGAGGGTGGAAGATTAAACCAATATCTTGCAACATTGGATTGAGATCTCGCCCTTCCGGTGGAGGTGGAAAACCTCGCTCGAATGGGCTAGAAACTAACAAGATGAAAAGTAGGAAACCGAGTGAGATCAGCCCTAGCATTACTAGGGTTCGATTAGCAAATAAGCGGTCAATTTTTTGGGAAAATTTGCAAAATACTGCAGACCAAAGCACAAGAGCAGTGAGCCAAAACAGCATTGAACCTTCGTGTCCACCCCAAGTAGCAGCAAATTTAAAGAAATCAGGAAGTTGGCTATTGGAATGGGCTGCGACATAGATAACAGAAAAGTCATCTGTCAAAAAAGCATAGACTAAAGCGGAAAAGGAAATTGTGGTGAAAGCAGCTTGCAAATAAGTAAACAAAGGCGATAACGCCAGCCAATGATATTGCTTGCGTAGCTCTCCCCAAAGTGAAAAACCAATTTGAAAAACCGCTGAAATTGCAGCCAATAAAAGTGAAAAATAGCCCAGTTCAGGTAGCATAATAAATCCAAAAAATGACCGCTTGTGAAGGTAAAATAGGACGAAAATAGATATTTAATTAAGTTCCCATCTTTAGCAAAGAGGGGGGCTATATTAGCCCCCACCCTATTGCTTAAATAATGTTTTAGCTTATCGCTTAGCTTGCAATCGTAAGTTGCCCTGCATAAAGGATAAAGTAACGTAAGCAGAGTACACCGATTAAGTCGAAAATGGAAATTAAAATAATAAATTTCACATTATGTTTCAAGCGGTGGCTACCAAAAATATTTGCCGTTAATGGAATAGCGATACCAATTAACATTACGCCGATCCAGAATACGCTACCCCAGAAGCCTGAAAGTGCATTTGTTAAAGCAAGTGATTTATCTGCCCCACCGAAGTGTAAGCCCACAAAGAATGCCACAATTAAACCTAATTCAGTTACCATAATCGGCACTTCAAATTTGTGCATAAAGTGGACTTCGTGGCTCTCGCCCGATAATTTACCGGCAAGTAATACCATCAGGAATGTTGCCGCAATACCAGAAGATGCACCGGATGCTAAGAATAGTGCCGGTAACACAGGGTTGTTTAACATCGGATAGCTGACTAAGGCTGATAGTAGGAAACCTGTGTAAGCCCCTAATACCGCCGCTAACACGAATAAGATAAATTCAATTGGTTTTAACAGTTTTGCTTCGGCAAAATCGATCAAGCCCGAAAACATTGGTAGATAACGAGCAATCCAATCTTTAAACATAATTGCAATCCAAACAACGAGAACTGCCATATAAAGTTGGAATAACATCACCCCCATCGACATTACCGATGAAAAGTTGTAGTTGAACATTAATTTCCAGAATGTCCAAGGCTTGGTCAAGTGGAAAATAAGTAGCAACAAACCAATGATAGTTGGTAGTGTACCAAGAATTGCCGCACTGCGAATAATCCAGTTTTGGCTTGGTTTTTCGATTTTTACACCGCTATTACGGTAAGCAATCGCTAACTGTACCGCACCTGATGAAATACCAAGTAGGAATAAATAGATAGCGATGGTGCCGTCCCAAACAAGGTTTGGGGTTTGGAAAGGTACATATTCATTCATTATCTATGTTCTCCTTTACCAAATGGAATGTGATACAAGTTCGGCTCTGTACCGAGCGATGTTTTCGTACGATAAACAGAGTTGTTTTTCACTTTGTGGAAAATATCGCTAGTTGGATCGTTCATATCACCGAAGGTTAATGCTTTGGTCGGGCAAGCCTCAACACAAGCCGGTTGTTTGCCTTCAGCCAAGTTTGTATCACGGCAGAAGTTACATTTATCTGCGGATTTTTTCTCTGGGTGAATGAAACGTACACGGTATGGACACACCGCAATACAATATTGACACCCCACACATAAATCTGAGTGAACATCCACAATTCCCGTTTCCGGATCAACAAAGGATGCACCTGTCGGGCAAACACTTACGCAAGGTGCGTTAGTACAATGTTGGCAAGATTGACGGAAAAACTCATACTGTACATTTGGGAATTCGCCAAACGGCTCGCTACGGATAATTTCTAATCGAGAAACACCTTCCGGCACTTTGTTTGTAGTACGGCAAGCGTCCATACACGCAGTACAGCCGATACAAGAAGTTTCATCGTGTACCATCGCATAACGAATTTTCTTTTGTTCTTTCTCAGTAGCAAGAGTTACTGAGGTAGCAAGCCCAGTGCTTGCTACGACAGCTATAGCACCTGCCCCTGAGACGAAATCTCTACGGGTGCAAGTCATTATTTTATTCCTTTTGCTTCTGTGGCTTTCATTTCAGGATTTTTAAATTCTCCTGAATGAATTTTAGTATGACAATCTGTACAAAGTTTAATACGATCTTTTTCAGGAATGTCTTTCATCGGATCTTTTTCCGGGTGAATCTCATGACAGTTCGTACAAGTAATTTTTGTTGCGTGTGTGTCGTGAGCCCAGAATTTTTCACGCAATTTCTCTGGTGTATGGCAAGCTACACAAACTTGATTTTGCTCATTAATAGAACGCTCAAGATCTGCATTACTTGCTTTACCATGAGGGTTAAAACGCATTACGTCTTTCACCCCTTTACGATGGCTTTCAGAGATATTCCCGTGGCAACTCACACAGGTAAGTTGCTCGCCTGTATTTGGACTTTTCACATCTTTTTGGAAATGTTTTCCTGCGTGATGGAAAGGCTTACCTGTTGCATTCGCTGATTCGTGGCACTGTGTACAATATTTGTTTGGATCACGTCTTGCATCAGTTACAACTTGGCTATCTTGCGTTTGTGGCTGTTCTGATTGCCAAAGTGGTTTTGGACGTTCAGGCATCACCGCATTCGCACTGGAGATTGTAAAAAAACCTGCAAATATGACCGCTTGTACTAGGGCGATCGCTCGCCCTGTTTTTGACATTAAGTTTTTCATAGTTCACCTCAAGCTACATTATTTTGCATCTGCTTTTGGTGCATCTTCTGCCGGCAATAAGCCTTTAGCACGAGCTTCTTTTTCCCACTGTGGAACAACTGTTTTTAAGAACTCATCTTTCGCCGCTTTTTCTTTAGGAATGTCTAAGCCAATAACTTTTTGTGCTTTTTCTTTAGTTGAAATATCAGGAATTGCAACCGGTGTGCTTACATTATGTTTCGCTAATACAACACCTAACTCTGCACGAGCATCTGCTGCACGCTCAAGACCTGTTGCAATAGTGCGTAACATTACATCTGGTGCGTGGAAGTGGTTACCGTGCCCTGCTGCTGAGTAGTCCCAACGCCATTGAGCGTGGCGGATAGCTGTTAAGATGTTTTTCATCTCTTCTTCTGTTGCACCGGCATCCCAAGCTGCTTTCGCTTCAAAGTGAGCTTTCACTAATTGATCTTCTAAGCGAATCATTGCATCTCTGATATCGTGTTTATATTGTGCTACACGTTTTTGTAATGTTTCTTTACTTTGCTCGTGGCAAGTTTTACAACTTGCTTCAAAATTATCGAATGGATTACCAATTTTGTGTTCAGTATAAACTTTACCATCTTTATCTTTCACTTTTGGCATATGGCAATCTGCACAGGTTACGCCATTTTTACCGTGAGTACCTTGTGCCCAAACTTCAAAATCAGGATGCTGAGTTTTTAACATTGGAGCTTTAGATAAAGCGTGTGTCCAGTCGGCAAATTTGATTTCATCATAGTATTTTTCGATGCTATCTACATCAATACCGTTTTTCCAAGGGAAGGTTACATCTGTTTTATTTTTGAAATAGTACTCAACGTGGCAGTTTGCACAAACAGCTGGACGCTGACCGTGTTTGTCTAACTCTTCAAATTTCCAACCGATGGTATTTAAAGCACGTAAAACGTGAGGGCGAGCAACACGAAGTGCCGCTTTGCCTTCTTTAAACTCTTCTGAAGCAGTATCGTGGCAGTCTGCACAACCAATTGAGTTCACAACTTCTGAACCATATTTTGCCCATTTAGGGTCAAAGTAACCACGCTCGCCTTTTTCTTCAATCAAACGAGGAACATCCGGACCTTTACACGCCCAGCAAGCTGAAGGCTGTGGACCGTCGTTTTCATCTTTAGGTGCTCCGGTACGCAAAATATCACGCACATCGGTAACCGCATAATAGTGCCCGCGTGGTTTGTTATAGTCTTTAGAGAATGCATAACCTGCCCATAAAATCACAAAACGAGGATCGTACTCTAACGCACTACCACGATCGGTTGATTGAGAAGTTGCTTTCCAAGAATTGTATTGGAGCGGGTACTTCTCTGCAAAAAGATGGTTTGCAGACTCAACCGTTACGCCTAATTTTTCATGTTTAACGGCTTTATCTGTTAAAGATTCTTTTTTGGCTTCTTCAGCTAATGCCGGTTGTAAACACCCCAATATTGAAATTGCAGCCACCATTAGGCTTTTCGTGAATAATTTCATTTTGGTTCTCCCACTCAGGTAAAAAATCATTAAATATAAATAAGAATTTTTCCTATTACATTAATAAGAAAATTCTAATAATTCATTAAGGAGAATATGAAATTTAAATCAACTCTACTATCGCAAAGTGAAGATTTTTTGAATTAAATCAAGAAAATTCCGCAAAATACCCCTTAAGGGGTAAAGCCTTTTACCGCCTAAATAAAAACGACTTTTATTTGCTTAAATAATAGATAAAATCAATTCTTACTTTAGTCAAAATTAAAGTTTAAAAAATAGAGAATTTGTGGTATCTATAACATTTTTAACAAATAATAAAAAATGCAAAGGACACAACACAATGAATGGTGCAAGATTTATTACTGAGAGCCTAAAAGCTCACGGTGTAACTCATCTTTTTGGTTATCCGGGCGGAGCAATAATGCCAACCTATGATGCCATATATGATTCGGGCTTAGAGCATCTTCTCTGCCGAAATGAGCAAGGTGCTGCAATGGCAGCAATTGGTTACGCTCGTTCAACAGGAAAAGTGGGCGTTTGCATTGCTACTTCAGGACCGGGAGCGACGAATTTAATTACCGGATTAGGTGATGCGGCACTAGATTCTATTCCTATCGTTGCTATTACAGGGCAGGTTGCAAGCCATTTGATCGGTACAGATGCCTTCCAAGAAGCAGACGTTCTCGGGTTGTCGCTCGGCTGTACTAAGCACAGTTTTATCGTTCAAAGTATTGAAGAACTACCTGAGATTTTAGCCCTTGCGTTCCAAATTGCTCAAAGTGGTAGACCGGGTCCTGTATTAGTTGATATTCCGCGAGATGTTCAATTAGCTCCTATTAATGCTCACCCCATTGTTTATACGAAAGAGAAAGCCCCTACACAAAATGCAGAGAAACTAGCTGAAGCCAAAAAACTATTATCAGAAGCTAAACGCCCTGTACTTTATGTTGGCGGAGGCGTAGGAATGGCTGACGGCGTACAAGCGGTCAGAAATTTTGTAAAAATTGCAAATATTCCTTCTGTTTCCACACTAAAAGGATTAGGCACTATCGAACCAACCGATCCGCTTTATATGGGTATGATTGGTATGCACGGTACAAAAGCCGCTAACTATGCCGTACAAGAGTGCGATTTACTCATAGCCTGCGGTGCTCGTTTTGACGATCGTGTAACCGGTAAATTAGACACTTTTGCTCCTCACGCAAAAATCATTCATATTGATATTGATAATGCTGAAATTAACAAGCTACGACAAGCTCAAATTGCCCTACAAGGCAGCCTCATAGAAGCAATTAATTATTTAGCTCAACCGTTAGACATTGATGCTTGGCGTGAAGATGTACGTAATTTAAAACAGCAATTTGACTTCCAATATCAAGATAATGCTGGCGAGGGCGATATTAATGCAGTGGCATTATTAAACACGCTTTCTGAGCGTAAAGCGAAAAACAGTGTCGTAACAACCGATGTTGGTCAGCACCAAATGTGGTCGGCACAACATTTAACTTATACCGATCCGAAAAACTACATTACCTCAGCAGGCTTCGGCTCAATGGGCTTTGGCTTGCCTGCTGCAATCGGAGCTCAAGTTGCTCGTCCTGAAGATCAAGTCATTGTTATTACAGGCGATGGCTCAATTTTAATGAACATTCAAGAACTTGGCACCATCAAGCGTGGTAAGCTGCCGGTAAAAATTTTGTTGCTGGATAACCAACGTTTAGGAATGGTTCGCCAATGGCAATCTCTATTCTTCCACGGTCGCCACAGCCAAACAATTTTAGACGACAACCCGGATTTCGTAATGCTTGCTAAAGCCTTTGATATTGAGGGCGAACGCATTGAAAAGGCTTGCGAAGTTTCGGACGGAATTGACCGCTTGTTAAATGCCAAAGGGGCGTATTTACTCCACGTTTGCATTCCACAAGAAGATAACGTCTGGCCTCTCGTACCACCAGGTGCTTGTAATGCGGATATGCTGGACGATGATGTGTAGGAGGAAAAATGCAAGAATATCAATTAACCTTAAAAGCCAACAAACGCCCGGAAACTTTAGAGCGTATTTTAAGAGTGATCCGTCATCGTGGTTTTGAAGTAAAAAGTTTGAAGGTTGAAGCAAATAATGCAACATTTGAATTAGAATTGACTTTAGTAAGCCAACGCCAGATTTCACTTTTAACCCATCAATTAGAAAAACTGTTTGATGTTATAGAGATCAATTAGTCAAACTTTTCAAGACCGTGTGTTTTCTACACGGTCTTTTTTTCGCCAAAAATTTACAATTCTCTATCTTTTTGATTTTATTCACATCTTCAAATTTCAACCTATTTTTCTTATTTTTTGCTCTTTACTTTTTAAACCCAACAGATCTAACATACTATATATAGTGTTAAATAATGTTAAAAAACACAATATATTGTGTTAATAATAAAAATGGAAAACCTCAGATTCAGTTCAGAACAAATTGTTTGGCAAGAAGTGCCGAATGAAACTTCACTGGCTTTTCTCATTACAGGCTGTCCGCTTGGCTGTAAAGGCTGCCATAGTGTAGAGAGTTGGAAAGCCTACGAGGGAAAAGAGCTAACGCTTGATTATCTCAATGAACGCCTAAAACGCTATCAAGGTTTAATTAGTTGCGTGCTATTTATGGGGGGTGAATGGCAAACGGAAAAATTACTCTCTTTATTAAAACGTTGTAAGCAACAAAAGCTACAAACTTGCCTCTACACAGGCTTAGAGCGGCACGAAATTCCTCCTTGTTTACTGACTGAATTAACTTACTTAAAAACAGGTCGTTGGATTGCCGAGCAAGGCGGATTAAACAGCCTGACCACTAACCAACGTTTTATTGATTTACGCAATAATGAAAATCTAAACCACTTATTTATCAAAGGAGCAATGCTATGATTCGCTTAGAAGCGAAACAAATTTCAGAAAAATTAGCTTTTATTGACCACTACATTCAAGCCCAAAATGCGGCTGATGGCTCAAAAATGGACGCTAACGCCAACGTAACACAAAAAAATATTGCCACAATGGAAAACGAGCTGATGAAAGATTTTTTTGTGCAAATTAATCGAGCAAAAATCAGCGAAAAAATTGCAAAACTTTTTGATAAAGAAACCGCTTGCGAATACTTACGCCAAATTGAAGCACACGAAATTTACGTTCACGATGAAACCAGCCTCAAACCTTATTGTGTATCGGTTACAATGTATCCGTTTTTGCGTGATGGCTTAACCAAACTGGGGGGCGAATCCAAAGCACCAAAACATCTGGCTTCTTTTTGTGGCTCTTTTGTCAATTTTGTCTTTGCTGTGAGTTCACAATTTGCAGGGGCAGTCGCTACAGTTGAGTTTTTAACCTACTTTGACTACTTCGCCCGTAAAGATTATGGCGATAACTACCTGAAAACCCATCGTTCCGACATTGAAAACCACCTCCAACAAGTGGTCTACAGCATTAACCAACCTGCCGCCGCACGAGGCTATCAAAGCGTATTTTGGAATATTTCGGTTTACGATAAATTCTATTTTGAGGCAATGTTCGGTAACTTTGTATTCCCTGATTTTGAAAAACCCTGCTGGGAAACCACCGCTAAATTGCAACTTTTCTTTATGCAGTGGTTTAACAAAGAACGTAGCAAAGCCATTCTTACGTTCCCTGTAGTAACTGCCGCAATGCTAACTGAACAAGGTAAATGCAAAGATGACGAATTTGCCAACCAAATGGCAAATGAGCTGGCACAAGGTAATTCCTTTTTTATTTATCAGTCGGATAACCCTGATTCCCTCGCTTCTTGCTGCCGTTTACGCAATGAAATCAGTGATCACACCTTCTCTTACTCACTCGGTGCTGGCGGTGTAGCAACAGGTTCGATAAATGTGATTACGATTAATATGAACCGTTTAGTGCAAGATAAGCGTGATTTGAGTTCAGAAGTCAGCAAGATCCATAAATATCAATATGCTTACCGAAAATTGATGGAGGAATATTTAGCCAACGGAATGCTGCCTGTTTATGATGCAGGATTTATTTCGTTAGATAAACAATTCCTCACTATCGGCATTAACGGTATGGCTGAAGCGGCTGAATCGCAAGGCTTGAAAGTAGGTTACAACCCTGAATATATTGAATTTGTGCAATCTCGCTTAAAAACGATTTTTGAGGCAAACCAAGCTGCCAGCCAACAATATGGTGTGAAGTTCAACACCGAATTTGTGCCTGCCGAAAATTTAGGGGTAAAAAATGCGAAATGGGATAAAGCAGACGGCTATTTCGTGCCTCGTGATTGCTACAACTCCTATTTCTATGTGGTAGAAGATGAAGAAACTAACGCTCTTGATAAATTCTTACTGCACGGCAAAGAGCTCATTGAATGGCTAGATGGTGGTTCAGCCTTGCATTTAAACCTCGATGAAGCCTTAACCGCCAACGGCTACCGTTCACTATTAGACACTGCCGCAAAAACAGGCTGCAACTATTTCTGCATTAACGTCAAAATCACGATTTGCAACGAATGTAGCCATATCGACAAACGCACTTTGCATCGTTGCTCCAAATGCGGCTCGCAAAATATTGACTACGGCACACGAGTTATCGGCTATTTAAAACGGGTTTCTGCCTTTAGTTCTGCCCGCCAAAAAGAGCATAGTTTGCGGTTTTATCATCGAGAAGCGGCTTAACGTTTAAGGTACTTTACAACCCTTTTCTAAAGTTTTATATTGAGCTCTCATTTAGTCGGGGTGCTTGTTTACTCAAATAAAGCAAGCTGAGAAATACCCGTTGAACCTGATGCAGTTAGCACTGACGTAGGAAACTAAAGGCTTAAAACCGATCTATTCCCGTTCGTGTTGGTGCATTGTTTTTTCAATACAATGAGGAATAAACGATGACCACATCTACCCAATTTCAATCAATCTATTTGCAAAAAATCCGGCAAAATCGACCGCTTGTTCATAATATTACCAACATTGTTGCCGCTAACTTTTCCGCCAATGGTTTATTAGCTCTCGGGGCTTCGCCCATTATGGCGGCTGCCATTGAGGAGATGGAAGCCGTGCCTCAATTAAGCTCGGCAGTGGTAATTAATATCGGCACATTAATCGGCAAAGAAGTGGAAGCAATGGTGCTTGCCGGTAAAACGGCAAACCGTTTAGGCATTCCTGTAATTCTTGACCCTGTCGGCGTTGGAGCAACCTCTTTTCGCCGCCAAACAGTTGAAATCTTGCTTAACGAAATCCAATTCACCGCCATTCGAGGCAATGCAGGAGAACTTGCCACCCTCGCAGGCGTAAAATGGCAGGCTAAAGGCGTTGATGCCGGCGAAGGCTCACATAGCCTTGTGGAAATCGCTCAACAAGTTGCTAAACGCTATAAAACCTTAGTTGCCATTAGTGGCGAAACCGATGTAGTAAGCGATGGCTTACGCACTGCGTTACTTAAAAACGGCAGCCCAATGTTCCCACAAATTACCGCTTCAGGCTGTTTATTAAGTGCCGTGTGCGGTGCATTTTTAGCCGTTGCTGAGAAAAAACGCTATTTCAACGCACTGGTTGAGGCTTGTACCGCTTATGCGGTTGCCGGCGAAGTTGCAGCAAAATCCCTCAAACCAACCCAATACGGGCAATTTGCAGTCAATCTTTTAGATGAATTAGGGGCTTTAATACCGGAAACGGTTGAGCAATATGCGGAGGTGGAATATGTCTAGCCTACAATCGAGTCCGACAAAAGTTGCCGTTGCCTCAATGGTTGGCACGGCAATTGAATACTTTGATAACTATATCTACACAATGGCTGCAGTACTGGTATTTAACGTGCAGTTTTTCAATAGTGATGACCCTGTTTCCAATCAATTAATGTCGCTTTCCGTTCTTGCCCTTGCCTTTTTCACTCGCCCGATGGGGTCGATCATTTTCGGGCATTTCGGCGATAAATATGGACGTAAACAAACCCTTATTGCCTCGCTTTTATTGATGGGCTTATCCACAGTAGCGATTGGTTTACTGCCAAACTATGCCGCTATTGGTATTTGGGCAACGGTACTGCTCTGCTTATGCCGTATCGGGCAAGGTTTGGGCTTAGGGGGAGAATGGGGCGGAGCTGCATTAGTCGCCACCGAACACGCCCCCAAAAACAAGCGGGCATTTTTTGGTATTTTTCCGCAAATGGGAGCTCCTATCGGCTTGCTATTAGCCAATGGGGCATTCTACTTAGTTAATCTCATTTATGGCGAACAAGCTTTTCTGGATTGGGCGTGGCGAATTCCGTTTGTTGCCTCTATTGTGATGATTTTTATCGGCTTATATATCCGCATAAAAATTAGCGAAAGCCCAATTTTCCTCAAGGCAGAACAACAAGGAAAAAACCGCCACACGCCACTTAAAACACTCTTTAGCAAGCATTTCAAGCCATTTATGATCGGCGTATTAATTGCCACCGCAGGCTATGTGCTATTCTACATTTTAGTTGCCTTTACCCCGATTTTCATAAAAAGCCCTGTTGCGGTGTCTAAAGCAGGTTACGCCACAGGTTTAGGCTTGCCGGCAAATCTCTACACCCAATATTTGCTGATCACATCCGTGATTTTCGGGATCGCCATTTTCTTCTCAGGCTTATATTCCGACCGCATCGGTCGCCGTTTATTACTACTCATCGCCACAGGGGCAACCGTAATTTACGGCTTAATAATGCCGTTTTTTCTAGAAAATGGCACACCAACCTCAATCTTTATTTTCTTAACCATCGGAATGATCTTAATAGGCTTAAGTTTTGGACCAATGGCAGTCATTCTACCCGAACTTTTTCCAACAGAAGTACGATACACAGGAGCCTCCCTTGCCTACACCGCAGCAGGTATTTTAGGGGCGAGTGTATTTACCATTATTGCGGTTAAAATTAACGAAAACTTCGGCTTATTTGGGGTTGGAGGTTATTTATCTGTCGCCTCATTGTTAAGCTTTTGGGCATTGTGGCAGGTTCACGAAACTAAAGATTTGGAATTGGCGGAGATTTAACTGAAACAAATTAGGCGGAACTTGCGTCCGCCTAACTATACTTTAACTATTCGTTCCAGCCACTTGCAAATTTTTCCAGATTTTTAACCGCTTGTTGCCAATCTGTAGCCTGCGTAATGGCACTCACCACTGCAGCACTGCCTACACCGGTGCTCATCACATTTTCAATTCTGTCTTCATTAATTCCGCCAATTGCTACCGTTGGAATTTGAAGTGGTGCAACCAGATCGACATATTTCGCTAAATTAATCAGTCCCTGTGGCTGCGATGGCATTTCCTTTGTCTGCGTTGGGAAAACGTGTCCAAATGCAATATAAGAAGGTTGAATTGCTAAGGCTCGCATAATTTCAAAATAGCCGTGAGTGGAAACGCCTAAACGCAAGCCTGCTTGCTGAATCGCCTGCAAATCGGCAGTAGCTAAATCTTCCTGCCCCAAATGCACACCGTAGGCTTGGTATTTCACCGCTAACTGCCAGTAATCATTCACAAATAAACGCACATTATGCTGCTTGGCAAGTGCTACACTTTGGGCAATTTCATTTTCAACCTCTGCAAGCGGTCGATTTTTCACCCGAATTTGCAAAGTTTTCACCCCAGCTGAAATTAAACGCTCAATCCACTCAAAACTCTCAACCACAGGATAAAGCCCAAGCTGATAATCAGTTGCTGCAAAAGGTTTTTTCAGCAAATTGAGCGGTGCAGAAACCAGTGCGGTTTGAGGGAAGAAATCAATATCTTCCGGGTAGCCTGTGTGGCATAACGAACTTAGTGCAGTTTGCCCTCTCCCTTCTTTTTCAGATAAACCTTTTTGTAAATACGCAGTAGCAACGGTTACGGCATCAGGCAAATCAAAACCTTTGGCTAACATTGAACCCACCGCAGAAGCATAGGTACAACCTGTACCGTGTGTATTAACACTTTGCAGTCTTAGGTGGGAAAAGGAAAAAATGTCTTGGGAGTTAAGCAGATAATCACTTACCGTTTCGCCCTGCCATTCAAAATGTCCGCCTTTGGCTAAAACTGCCTTCACACCTTGTGAAATAAGCATTTGAGCAGCAGTTTTCACATCATCAAACCTATTAATTTCAGTCTCGCTCAATAGGGCTAATTCAGTTCCATTTGGTGTAATCAGATCAACTAACGGATAGAGTTTTTCTTGCACTACGGGTAATAAAATACTGTCTGAGAGAGCCTGTCCGCTACTTGCTACCGCAACAGGATCGTAAACTACAAAGCAATAGTTTTTACTTTCTAATCGAATTTTTTGGATATATTCACATAAAATCTCAACTTGAGCCTGTGAACAAAGTAAGCCAATTTTGATTGCATTTGGATAGCCTTGAATGAGTAACGCTTCAAACTGCCGGCGGAAAGTGTGATCATCAACAGGTGTTACACAAAGCACGCCGTGTGGATGTTGGGCAGTAACAGACGTAACCACCGAACAACCAACTAAATTAAAATCGTGAAAGGTATGTAAATCGGTTTGTAGCCCTGCTCCGGCACAAGAATCTGAACCGGCAACCGTCCAAATCACTTTAGGTTGATGGGTATTAGAAATAGACATCGCAAAATCCTCTTTTTTAAAGTTAGGGTTTGCTTGTCAGAGATGTGGCAATAGGTAAAATTGAATGTTAAAACTTGTTCCCTACGCAGGTACTAACCTACAGGTTCGACGGATCTCGCAGTTGCGATCTCAGCCCTATGGCACTCCGACAAGCATTTTTAGTATAGCTTATAAGCGGTTATTTTCCACAAAAAATTGGCAAAATTTTCTGAAAAATGAACTGCTTGTTAGCATTGATTAATTTACTTTTCCGCAATTTAAACAGTATAGATACATCTGTTTTGGATCATTAAAACGTGAAAGGATTTCTATTTGTTTCTGCGATTGCTTCAGCACAGGTAAATTAAGCCAGTTAGTCAGGCTCACTTGTAGCTGAGTTTTGAAATCACGGGCAAGCGTGCCAAATAGGCTGTCGTCTTGTTCGGCAAACCATTGTAAACCGAATCGCTCAACCTTTGCTTTGCTCTGTGCTTCACGTTTTTGATTAATTAGATCAGATAAGGTAACAAAAGCCACATTAAAATTGCCTAACTCATCAACTAAACCGTGTTTTAGTGCATCAGAGCCTAGCCAAACTTGCCCTTGAGCGACCTTATCTACCGCCTCTTTTGACATATTTCTGCCACGAGAAACCAGCTCTAAGAAACGGTCATAGCCATTTTCAATGCCGATTTGCAGCACTTCACCTTGCTCTTTCGGTAGGCTTTTCAAACCGATTGGCTCAGCAAGTGCAGAAGTTGCAATACCATCTTCACTCACGCCTAAGTTTTTAGCTGTTTTTTCAAAAGTTACCGCTAAACCAAAAATGCCGATTGAGCCGGTGATGGTATTTGGGCTGGCGATAATTTTATCGCTGGTTGCCGCAATCCAATAACCGCCTGATGCCGCCATTCCCCCCATTGAAGCAACGACTGGCTTACCTTCTTTTTGGAATGCTTCCACTTCTTGGCGAATAAGCTCTGATGCCATCGCACTTCCACCCGGACTATTAATACGTAAAATCAAACCTTCTACGTTTTTATCGGCTCTTGCTTCTTGCAGTAATTTTACAATAGTTTCACTACCCACACCTGATTGGTCGCTCTCGCCTGTTATAATTGCCCCTTCCACATTCACAACGGCAATTTTAGGAGCGTTGATATCAGCAAAACGGTCATTTAGCTCAAGTTCATAGTCTGAAAATTCAATGTGGTTATACGCTCCCTCACTGTTTTCACCAAATTTCTCGATCAACTTTGCTTTGCTTTCTTGGTTAGACACTAGCTGTGTTACCCACTTTTGATTTAAGGCGAACTGAGCATCATCGCCTTTTGCAGCTTTATATTTTTCAATATAGTTTTCGGCAGATAAATTAATTTCTGTTGGTTCAATTTTACGGTTGTGAGCGATCATTTCCACCGTTTGTTGCCAAGTACCATTGAGCCAACCTCGAGCATTTTGTTTAGCCTCTTCAGACATATCATCACGCATAAAAGGCTCAACTGCTGATTTGTAAGTACCTACACGGAAAATATGTGGTTCAGCTTCAATTTTATCTAACAAGGTTTTGAAATAAGTATTGGAATAGCTTAAGCCTTGAAGCTCCACAGAACCCGCTTTATTTAAATAAATTTCATCGGCGAATGAGGCAAGATAATATTGCTTTTGTGAATATTGCTCACCAATAGCAATAACCGGTTTGCCTGATTCTTTGAAGCTATTAATTTCATTACCAATAAAATCTAAAGAGGAAAAATCAGCATTTTGTAAATTATGCAAATCCAGCACTAATCCTGTAATTTGCGGATCATTTTTCGCTTTGCTAATCGCCTGCACTACATCAAAAGTTGAAATTTTAAAGGGCTCGGCTCCGCCTAGTTCAGATTGAAGCAAGCGGTAGAAATCAGTAAATTCTTCGCGATTATCCACCAAATAACCATCTAAATTTAAACGTAACGCCCCTTGTGTAAAAACAGGTTTTTGCGTGTTTTGCGAAGAAGTAATAAACCCAACCACAGGCACTAAGAATAGAATAAATAAGATAAAAAAGAGGTTAATAACACACTCTCTAATACAGCGAAACATTTTATAAATCGCTTTTAGCATATTTAACATCATAAATCCCTAAAAATAAAACAGTCAGCACAGTATAAAGCAATCACGGAATGAATAAAATATGCTATTCTTAAACCAAAAGAAATTCATAAAAGGTAATGTTTATGCAAATCTTAGATCTATTACATCATCGCCGTTCTAATAAAAAATTTGGTGATAAAGCCCCAACTCCCGAACAACTTGAACAAATTTTAAAAGCAGGATTGCGAGTGCCTGATCACGGCAAATTAAAACCTTATCGTTTTGTGGTGATTGAAAAAAGCGGAATGCCACAACTTTGCGAGCTCTTCAAAGCTGCGGTTGAAGAATTTGATATGGGCGAAGAACGTTTGAAAAAAGCGGAAAAGTTATCTAATCAAGCCCCTATGATTATTGGTGTAATTGCGAAGTTAGATCATAGTATTGCAAAAGTACCCACTTGGGAGCAGATGATAACTGCCGGTTGTAGCAGCTATGCCATTCAACTAGCCGCAAATTCACTCGGCTTTGATACAGTTTGGATCACCAATAAATGGGTAAATGGCTCAGCTCTTCGCTCTGCTTTTGGCTGTCAAGAACAAGATCAAGTGATCGCCTTAATTATGCTCGGTTCGCCTGAGGAAGAAGGCAAAATCGCTCTCGCTCCGGAAAGCGAGAGTTTAGATGGTTTTGTAAACTATATAAGATAAAATGAAAACAATTTTAATCACAGGTTGCTCTTCCGGCATTGGATATGCGACTGCACATCATCTCAGAGATGCAGGCTGGCGAGTGATCGCCAGCTGCCGAAAAGAACAAGATGTCGAGCGGTTAAAATCAGAAGGGTTTGAATGCCTTTTGCTTGATGTAACCCATTCAGAACATATCCAAAATGCCTTTCAATATATTCAAACAAGCGGTCAATTAGATGCAATTTTTTGCAATGCCGGCTATGGTCAGCCTGGCTGTGTAGAAGATGTGCCAAAAGCTGCGTTGCAAGAAATTTTTGAAACCAATGTGTTTGGGACTTGGGAAGTTATTCATCACGCAATGAAAATCTTCCGAGAGCAAAATCACGGTAGAATTTTAATCAACAGTAGCATTTTAGGTTTTGCCGCAATGCATTATCGTGGGGCTTATAACGCGACTAAATTTGCCTTAGAAGGACTTGCTGATACCTTACGTTGCGAGCTGCACGGCTCTAATATTTATGTTTCGCTGATTCAACCCGGTCCGATTCAAAGTAACTTCCGCCCAAACTCAGTGGCAAAATTAGAACAATATATTGATGTGGAAAACTCCTATCACAAAGCCCTCAACCAGAGCCAATATCAACGTTTAACCACCAAAGGCAATGCCAATCCTTTTACCTTACCGGCAACTGCCTGTGCTAGAGCCTGTTTAAAAGCACTGAATGCCGAAAAGCCGAAAGCACGTTATCAAGTAACCTTCCCTACCAAATTATTTTGGTGGCTAAGACGGATTTTACCAACCGTAGCCTTTGATTATATGAATAGGAAGTTTGGTGGATGATTGATAAAAAATAAGGATGCAAACGCATCCTTATTTTTTTGATTACTTCTTCCACCCTTTCAACGCATCGGCAAAGGCATTGTTACCAAATGCGTTGCGGTTATCACGTTGCAAGCGGTCATTTTTTTGCGGATTTTTGCGAATTTCCGCTGAATTTCGACCGCTTGCAGCTTCACTTTTCTCGGTAGGTTTATCGTCTAAACGCATTGAGAGAGCGATACGCTTACGGGCAGCATCCACTTCCAATACTTTGACTTTCACCACATCACCGGCTTTAACTACCGTGTGCGGATCTTCGACAAAAGAGTTTGACAGCATTGAAATATGCACTAAGCCGTCTTGATGAACACCGATATCCACGAAAGCCCCAAAGTTTGCCACGTTAGTAACCGTGCCTTCTAAGATCATACCCACTTTTAAGTCGGTAATTTCTTCCACTCCATCCATAAACACCGCCGTTTTAAACTCGCCTCGTGGGTCTCTTCCCGGTTTTTCCAGCTCTTTGAAAATATCATTCACGGTTGGCAAGCCGAACTGTTCATCCACAAAATCTTTCGCATTTAGCGAATGGATTTTCGAGCTGTTACCCATTAATTCTGCTAACGTTGATGTGGTTGCCTGTAGGATTTTCTCAACGATTGGATAAGCCTCCGGGTGAACACTAGAGGCATCTAACGCATTTTTGCCGCCTAAAATTCGCATAAAGCCGGCACACTGTTCAAAGGCTTTAGGTCCTAAACGAGGGACTTTTTTCAGCTCAGTACGGCTAGCAAAACGCCCGTTTTCATCACGGAATGCCACAATATTTTCCGCCAAGGTTTTGGTCATTCCAGCTACTCTAGCGAGTAAAGGTACAGATGCGGTGTTCAAATCCACCCCAACGGCATTTACACAATCTTCCACCACCGCATCCAGTTTGCGGGCTAATTGGGATTGATTCACATCGTGCTGATACTGCCCCACTCCAATCGCTTTCGGCTCGATTTTTACCAATTCCGCCAACGGATCTTGCAAACGGCGGGCAATCGACACCGCACCACGCAGCGAGACATCTAAATTCGGGAATTCATTAGCAGCAAATTCTGAGGCAGAATAGACCGATGCTCCAGCCTCACTTACAACGACAGTTTGTGGTTTATTTTCTTTAATTTCTTTGATCACTTCTTTGGCAAAACGCTCAGTTTCACGAGAAGCCGTGCCGTTACCAATCGCAATCAGCTCAACATTATGCTTTTTAATCAAGCTGAAAATCGCCACTTGAGCCTCTGATTCTCGCCCTGTGTGCGGATAAATGGTCGCAGTATCAAGCAGTTTGCCTGTGTTATCCACCACCGCCACTTTTACGCCGGTACGCAAGCCGGGGTCTAAGCCCATCGTATTTCTTGCCCCTGCCGGTGCAGCCATCAATAAGGCGGAAAGGTTGCGGGCGAAAACATCAATTGCCTCATCTTCCGCTTTTTCACGCAAAGTACTCATTAATTCGGTCTCTAAATGCAGAGCCGCTTTGATTTTCCACGTCCACGCAATCACTTGCTCACGCCATTTGTCGGCAGGTTGATTATTGAAAATCACACCTAAGTGGCTGCGGATAATCTCTTCACAATGGCTGCTTTTTGCCCCTTCTTCCGCTTCCGGATCGGCATTTAGCGAAAGGGATAAAATGCCCTCGTTACGCCCTCGGAACATTGCTAATGCTCGGTGGGAAGGCACGGTTTTAAACGGCTCACTGTGGGCGAAATAATCACGGAATTTCTCACCCTCTTCCTCTTTACCCTCAATCACTTTCGATTCAAGGGTAGCGTAAGCGGTCAAATATTGGCGAAGTTTTGCAAGTAATTCCGCATCTTCGGCAAAGCGTTCCATTAAAATATATCTTGCCCCGTCTAAAGCGGCTTTGGTATCGGCAACGCCTTTTTCAGCGTTGATAAACTGTTCAGCAAGTAATTCTGGCACTTGGTTTGGATTGTTCCATAATGTTTCCGCCAAAGGCTCTAAACCAGCCTCAATCGCAATTTGCCCACGGGTACGGCGTTTTGGTTTGTACGGTAAATAGAGATCTTCTAACTCGGTTTTGCTTTCGCAATTTAAGATTTTCTCTCTTAATTCCTCGGTGAGTTTGCCTTGTTCTTCAATAGATTTCAGAATGGTTTGACGGCGGTCGTCCATTTCACGTAAATAGATTAAACGTGTTTCAAAATGGCGAAGTTGAGTGTCGTCCAAGCCACCCGTTACCTCTTTACGATAACGAGCGATAAAGGGGATGGTGTTGCCCTCGTCTAATAAAGTCATTGCCGCTAAAATTTGATGTGATCCCACATTTAATTCACCGGCGATAATTTGGCTGATTTGACGATTTAACTCACTGTTTAATTGACTCATTGATTTTCCTTCAATAAATTCGCTCGAGCTTTATCTAATTTTTCGAGCTGGGTTAATGTTTCATTCACTTTCTGCGGGTTTGGCTCTTTTTTCGCACACAGAATGATATTTTCTAAGCTATCTGCTTGATGATAATAGGGTTTTGGGCTTTTTACCGCTTGTTCAAATTGTTGATACGCCTGTTGAAATTGACCCTGTTTACACAAAAAAGTGCCGTAATTATTCAGTACATCAGGGCAATTTTCACTTAAATTGAGCGCTTGTTGGTAGGCTTTTTCAGCATTTTCCACTTCGCCGGTTTGTTGGTAATAGTAAGCAAGCACTGAATAAGGTAGGTAATCTTTGCTGTCGTGAGCAAGGGCTTTGTCGATGTTTTGCTTTGCTTTCGGAAAATCGTTTTGCTCCAGATAAGCCAACGCCAGATTAATGCGAGCTTTTACTGCTTCCGAACGGTTAAATTCTGGCTCTACTGAAGACTGAGGGTTAGAAGAACAAGCCGCTAGTAAAAACAGTGTAATACAAGCGGTCATTTTTAAGAAAAATTTTGCAAACATAGCGTTCTCCTGTCATCAAAAGGCTAAATTTTACTGTTCAATACCCTATAAGACTAGAGATTTTTGCATAAAGAGGGAAATTTTTCGTGCGATTTTTTCGACGCAGATCGCAAAAATAGAAATTGGGGATTGCTTAGCTTTTATCTTTTTTGCACGATACTTGACATCAAACAAAACTCACATAAACTAACCACTGATGATTACAAGGTGGAGTATGATAGATCCCAATAATCAATCTGTAGCACCTTTTGAAGTTTCCCTGACAAAACAAGCTCAAAAAGAATTTCTAACATTACCAATTTCTCTTCAAGCGGCAACGGCTGATGTCATTACTGAGCTTAAATTATATGGAAATACACTTACCGAGTCTGAAGTAAAATCCTTTAATAACGGACTTAAAGAGTTAAGAGCAAAATCACGAGAAGGCATTTCACGCAGTTTCTTTTTCTTTATGAAAGGAAAACGAGCCTATATTGTGCATATATTTCAAAAGAAAACACAGAAAACGCCCAAGTAGCATCTTGAACTGGCTTTTGAACGAATGAAGAAATTAAAACAGGAATTAGAAAATGACAAAAGATCTTGATTTAGCAGTTATCTCTTTTGATGAAGTGTTACAGCAAGCGATGACAAATCCTCACTTTAAAGAGGAATTTGACGAGCTGAGAGTACAGCGAGAATTAGCTCAAATGCTAAAACAGGCAAGGCTTGAGAAAAACCTCACACAAGCACAAGTTGCCGAGCTTTCAGGGATTAATGTAAAAAATATCAGTCGCTTAGAACGAGGCGTCGTTTCTCCTAAATACGCAACGGTTGTCCGCTACGTAAATGCATTAGGTGGTTCATTCCAATATGTTCCACATTTAGGATAAGAAAACAAAAGGCAGGAAACCCCTGCCTTTTCTCTATTCAGATTACTGCGTTTTCACATCAATCCCTTGTCCAAACTTGCGTTTTTCTAAGGTACGTTTGGTGCGGTCGATCACATCGCCGGCAAGCTGACCGCAAGCAGCGTCAATGTCATCTCCTCGGGTTTTACGCACTGTTACGGTGAAGCCGTATTCCATCAGCGTTTTTTGGAAGCGATCAACACGGGAATTTGAACTCTTGCCATAAGGAGCTTCCGGGAACGGGTTCCAAGGAATTAAGTTCACTTTACACGGGGTATTTTTCAACACTTCCGCAAGTTGATGTGCGTGGTCTGTGCTGTCATTGACGTGATCTAACATCACATATTCAATCGTTACTTTACCGTGGTTAGCGTTAGATACATCTAAGTATTTATTCACCGATTCCATCAACATTTTGATGTTATATTTTTTGTTAATCGGCACTAATACATCACGCAATTCATCATTTGGAGCGTGGAGCGAAATCGCTAATGCCACATCAATTTGCTCACGCATTTTATCTAACGCAGGCACCACGCCTGAGGTAGAAAGAGTTACACGGCGTTTTGATAAGCCGTAGGCAAAATCGTCCAACATAATTTCCATTGCAGGAATCACATTGTTCATATTCAAAAGCGGCTCGCCCATTCCCATCATCACCACATTGGTAATCGGACGTACACCGGTTACGCCAAAGTTACCGATAATTTTAGAAGCTCGCCACACTTGCCCGATAATTTCTGACACGCTTAAATTTCGGTTAAAACCTTGTTGTGCCGTTGAGCAGAAAGTACAAGCTAACGCACAGCCTACTTGTGAAGATACACAAAGGGTTGCACGATCATCTTCCGGGATATATACGGTTTCGATTTGCTGATCGCCTACTTGCATCGCCCATTTGATTGTACCATCTGCCGAGCGTTGTTCTACTGCCACTTCCGGTGCTTTAATTTCCGCAATGCGTTTCAATTTTTCACGCAATACCTTATTGATATTGCTCATATTATCAAAATTATCTTCCCCAAAATGGTAAATCCATTTCATTAGCTGATCGGCACGGAAAGGTTTTTCCCCCATTTCCGCAAAAAGCTCACGCATTTCTTGGCGGTTTAGGTTTAATAAATTGATTTTTTCTTTCGGTTGGTCTGCTGCTCCACAGGCAGCATTAATGATTTGTTCTGACATAAAATTAGAAAGCCTCGTTGTTACACGTTTTGTGGCAAAAGGTTAGGACGAACTTGCCCTTGTTTTGCGATGATTTTTAAAGCGTGCAATTTTACTGGTTCTTTTGTTTTAAGGCTAGTGCTTTTTAAGTCAAAATGTTTTGGATAAATAATATCCTTATAAAATATAAGACTATTTACATCAATCTAAATGATCTATAGAATGCATAACGATAATAATCATTCTCAATAATAAAAGGAGGCTGAAGATGAAATTATCAACAATCAAAAAAGCATTAGTCCTAACCTTTGGTTTAAGCTCTGCAATGGCAATGGCAGAACCGTTTAAAGTTGTAACCACCTTTACCGTTATTCAAGATATTGCACAAAACGTAGCAGGTGATAAAGCTACTGTTGAATCAATTACTAAACCCGGGGCGGAAATTCACGATTATCAACCTACGCCAAAAGATATTGTAAAAGCCCAAAAAGCTGATTTAGTATTATGGAATGGTATGAACCTTGAGCGTTGGTTTGAGCGTTTCTTTGAAAATGTAAAAGGTAAACCTGCCGTTGTTGTAACCGAAGGGATTACGCCAATGCCAATTACCGAAGGCGAATATAAAAATCTACCAAATCCACACGCTTGGATGTCCACCGACAATGCATTAATTTACATTGAAAACATTCGTGCAGCTTTAGTAAAATACGACCCTAAAAATGCCGAAACTTACAACGCAAATGCAAAAGCCTATGCTGAAAAAGTCAAAGGCATTGCTGAGCCACTTCGCCAACGTTTAGCCTTTATTCCTGAGCAACAACGCTGGTTGGTTACAAGCGAAGGGGCATTTAGCTATCTTGCAAAAGACTACAACTTAAAAGAGCTTTATTTATGGGCGATCAATGCCGAAGAGCAAGGCTCACCGAAACAAGTTAAAAAAGTGATTGATGGCGTGAAAGCGAATAAAATCCCTGTTGTCTTTAGTGAAAGTACCGTTTCAGACAAACCTGCTAAACAAGTAGCGAAAGAAACCGGTGCGTTATACGGTGGTGTGATTTATGTAGATTCACTTTCAGAAAAAGATGGTCCTGTACCAACTTATTTAGATCTACTGAATGTTACCATCAGCACCATTGTTGAAGGTTTCGAGCGTAGTAAAAAATAACCAGAGTTAAAATGACAACACATTCAACCTCCATTTCCGTCGAAAATTTATCCGTCCGTTACAATAACGGACACATCGCCTTGCACGATGTGTCGTTTCAGCTTGAAAACGGTACGATTTGTGCATTAATCGGGGTAAATGGAGGGGGTAAATCCACACTTTTTAAAAGTTTAATGGGGCTGGTAAAACCGCTTACCGGCTCGGTTAAACTGAGTCAATTACCCATTTCTAAAGCCTTAAAGCAAAATTTAGTCTCTTATGTGCCACAAAGTGAAGAGGTAGACTGGCAATTCCCTGTTTCTGTTTATGATGTCGTAATGATGGGGCGATACGGCTATATGAATTTCTTGCGTATTCCTCGTGGAATTGACAAACAAAAAGCAGAACAAGCAATGGAGCGTGTCGGTGTTTTGCATCTGAAAGAACGACAAATTGGCGAACTTTCCGGCGGGCAGAAAAAGCGAGTCTTTCTCGCCCGAGCCTTAGCCCAAGAAAGTAAGATTATTTTGTTAGATGAGCCTTTTACAGGTGTTGATGTAAAAACTGAAAATGCCATTGTTGAATTGCTCAAACAGCTCAAAGAAGAAGGGCATTTGATTTTAGTTTCTACTCATAATCTTGCCAGCGTGCCAAGTTTTTGCGATCAGGTGTTAATGATCAACCGAACATTATTAGCCGCCGGCAAAACAGAAGAAACCTTTAATAATCAAAACCTAGAAAGGGTATTTGGTGGTTTATTACATTATCAAAAATAGTGTTTGAACAATAGGGAGGCTAACGCACTCCCTATTTTTTATTTGTGTTAGCGGATTTTAGAATACGCAAAACTTAGGAAAAAAATGACCGCTTGTACTAGAATGATAGTCGGACCTGTAGCAGCATCAATATGGTAGCTTAGTAAAGTACCAAATACAGATGAACCGACGGAAATCACTAACGCAATGGCAAGCATTTTATCAAACCGCTTTGTGAGCAAGTAAGCAGTAATCCCCGGTGTAATCAGCATTGCCACCACTAAAATCACCCCTACAACTTGCATTGCACTGATAATAGTTAAAGCTAATAGTGATAGCAAGCCATAGTGCAATAATTTCACCGGTAAACCAACCACTTTGGCTTGGTTCATATCAAAACAATAAAGTAAGAAATCTTTACGTTTGAGTAGCATAACTGCAAAGGTGAAAAGGCTCACTACTACTGTTTGGATTAAATCGCTTTTCGTTACACCCAATAAGTTTCCAAATAAAATATGGGTTAAATGTTCACCCGTATTAAATGCGGTAAATAATAGAATCCCAAAGGCAAACATACCCGAAAACACAATCCCCATAATGGTATCTTCTTTTAAACGACTGTTCTCTTTTAAATAGCCAACCGATAACGCACAAAATAAGCCCGAAGAAAATGCACCAATCGCAAGTGGTAAGCCTAATAATGAAGAAATCACCACACCCGGCAATACTGCGTGGGAAATGGCATCCCCCATTAAAGACCACCCCTTCAACACCAAATAGCAAGAGAGAACGGCACTCACACTCGCCACTAAAATAGCTGTGATGAGGGCGGTTTGCATAAACTCAAACTGAAGAGGTTCTAAAATCCAATCAAGCATTTTGCCCCTCCCCTTCTCGCTCTTCTCCTTTCACAAATTGACCTTTTTGCGAAACTAAACCATATTTAGGAGCGAAACAAAATGCAGCGAGAAAAATCAAGGTTTGCAGGCATACAATCACAGCTCCTGTTGCCCCATCTAAAAAGTAGCTTAAATACGCTCCTAGCCCTGAAGTTAGTGTGCCGATAATCATTGCAATCATCACGACTTTAGAGAAACGATCCGACAATAAATACGCCGTTGCTCCCGGTGTTACCACCATCGCAATCACTAAAATTGCCCCAACAGTTTGTAATGCCACTACCACACAGGCACTTAACAGAGTAAAGAAGATGACTTTATAGCGTAATGGCGAAATACCCACTGAAAGAGCGTGGTGCTCGTCAAAAAAGACGAGTAGCAAATCCTTCCAAAATAGGATCAAACCGAGTAACGAAATGGCGATAATCAGTACCACTTGCCACAAATCTTCATCAGCAATCCCTAAAATATTTCCCATCACAATGGAATTTACGTCCACTGATGTCGGATTTAAGGAAACAATAAACATTCCTAAGGCAAAAAAGGTGGTAAAAATAAAGCCGATGACAGCATCTTCTTTAATTTTTGTGAGGCTTTTTACCCAAAGAATTGATAATGCCGCCAAAATCCCCGAAAAAAACGCTCCAACGGCGTAAGGTAATTTTAACGCATAAGCAATGGCAACTCCTGGCACGACTGCGTGCGACAAGGCATCACCAATTAAAGACCAGCCTTTTAGCATTAAAAAGGCGGAGAGAAAAGCACAAACCAAGCCCACTCCCATACTCACAAAAATCGCTTTTTGCATATAGTTGTAGGCAAAAGGTTCTAATAAAACATCAAGCATAAAATCCTAACAAGTTGTTGATAATAGTTCGCATATACTACCATATAAACCACTTTGTATGTAGGGATTAAACCTGTATTTTGCTAAATATCTAATTTAAAATCGTAAGGATTCGGATAGCGATAAACAAAGCCTAGCTCTCTGCAAATTTTGTCTGCTTTTACTACTCTTACAAGCGGTTGATTTTCGTCAGAAAATTGCAAATCGCTCAAGCCTAAACGTTTTGCCATTTCACCATAATACGCTTTACGGGTAGGGTGCTGTTCTGCACATAAATGGAAAATGCGTTGCCCGTTTGGTTTTTCTAAAAGCAGGGAAATTGCAGATAAACAATCCTCTAAATGGACTAAATTCACGGGTTGGTTTGGTGATTTCAAATTCGATTTTCCCGCCAAATAAAACACTGGGTGGCGTTGCTTGCCGACTAGTCCAGCTAATCGCAAAATATCGCAATCAATGTCTTGGCTTAATAGCCAGCTTTCTACTTTTGCCAGTAATTGTTCTAGCTGAACGTCCGAATTTTCATCAAATTCGCCGGATTGCATCGGCAGCACTGAGGTAGAGCTGATGAAAATCAAATGTTTTAAGCCTTTAGTCATCGCAAATGATGTCAGTTTTTGAATACCTAAAAAATAATCCTCTTCACTTGTCGTAGAAGGCGGCAAAGCAATAACCATTGCATCAGTTGCCAAAATACGCTCAATGTCAGGCGTAATGGCAAAATGATTTAAGTCTAGCAGATAGCACTCAAACGGCAAATCGCCCACTGTGCGTTTTGAACCAGCAACTTGCCAGCCCTCATTTTGTAATTTTTGGGCGAGCGGTAAACCTAGCCAACCTAAGCCAATAATGGTGATTTTTTTCATAAATTTTAGGCATAAAAAAAGCACCTTGTGGTGCTATCTGCTCTTTTTAAGATTGGAGCGGGAAACGAGGCTCGAACTCGCGACCCCGACCTTGGCAAGGTCGTGCTCTACCAACTGAGCTATTCCCGCATATTTGGTATTTTTTTAAATTACCGAAATGGTGCCCGAGGCCAGACTTGAACTGGCACGCCCCGAAAGGCGAGGGATTTTAAATCCCTTGCGTCTACCGATTCCGCCACTCGGGCTTCGATAATGTTTTGATTTTAAAATTGTCTTTTTCTAAATGGTGCCCGAGGCCAGACTTGAACTGGCACGCCCCGAAAGGCGAGGGATTTTAAATCCCTTGCGTCTACCGATTCCGCCACTCGGGCGACACGATATAGAAAAATTGGAGCGGGAAACGAGGCTCGAACTCGCGACCCCGACCTTGGCAAGGTCGTGCTCTACCAACTGAGCTATTCCCGCAAATTTTAAATTGTTGATTTCTAAATGGTGCCCGAGGCCAGACTTGAACTGGCACGCCCCGAAAGGCGAGGGATTTTAAATCCCTTGCGTCTACCGATTCCGCCACTCGGGCAGCACGATATAGAAATTGGAGCGGGAAACGAGGCTCGAACTCGCGACCCCGACCTTGGCAAGGTCGTGCTCTACCAACTGAGCTATTCCCGCATTTAAAAACGCTACGAACTTCGTAGCGTCTCAACAGGTGCATATTCTATGGATTTCCGATTTAATGTCAAATAAATTTACAGGAAATCTTTAAAAAATGGTTTAAGTGGCGAAAAATAAGGCTTTTTTGCAAATTTTTGCACAAATTTAACCGCTTGTAATTCACTCTGGGCTAAAATTGATACTCGGTAAAGCCTGTTGCAATACCAACTACAACCGTTGCCGCCTTTTCCATTGTATCAACAGAAATAAATTCAAAACGTCCGTGGAAGTTCTCTCCTCCGGTAAATAAATTCGGACAAGGCAAGCCCATAAACGACAAACGAGAGCCATCTGTACCACCTCGAATCGGCTCTAAATTCGGATCAATGCCCTGCTCACGCATCACTTTTTCCGCAATCTCAATCAGGTATGGATAGCCGTCTAGTACCTCACGCATATTGCGATACTGTTCAATAATCTCAACTTTGCCGCAGTTTTCGCCGTAAATTTTCTGCATTTCTGCCATCGTGTCTGTCAGCATTTTGCCAAATGTTGCCAACTCTTCACGCTCAAAACTACGAAGAATATAACGCACTTCTGCTTTATCTACACCGCCTTCAATATCGTGCATCATAATAAAACCTTCACGATGCTCACTAGTTGCCGGGGTTAAATGTGGTGGTAAACGGTTCTGGAATTCACACGCTCGTTCTAACGCATTGATCATTTTACCTTTTGCCGTGCCGGGGTGAACGCTGCGACCAAAGAAAGTTACCACTGCGGCATCGGCATTGAAATTCTCATACTGCAACTCGCCAAGCGGGCCGCCATCTAAAGTAAAGGCGACATCGGCACCAAAGGCTTTCACATCAAAATGATCTGCTCCTCGCCCAATCTCTTCATCGGTGGTAAAACCAACGCGGATTTTGCCATGCGAAATCTGCGGATTGGCTTGTAAATACTCAATCGCTGAGAGAATGATCGCAATGCCTGATTTATCATCTGCACCAAGCAAAGTTGTGCCGTCAGTGGTCACTAATGTATCGCCAACTAACTTGTTAAGATTCGGAAAATCCTGCGGCGATAAGCGGTCACCGCTGCCCTTTAGTAAAATATCGCCCCCCTCATAACGCTCAATAACTTGTGGTTTAACATTTTCGCCACTGAAATCAGGCGAGGTATCCACATGGGCAATCAAACCAAGTACAGGGGTTTTTTTATCCGTATTCGCAGGTAAGGTAGCAAACAGATAGCCGTTCGGATCAAGATAAATCTCTGTCAGCCCCATTTGGCTCACTTCATCTTTTAGTAAATGCAATAAATCCCACTGCTGCGGCGAACTCGGCACATTTTGGCTTTTTGGATCGGAAGTGGTGTGAATTTGGGTGTAACGTAAAAGGCGATTGAGAAGCTGCTGTTTCATTGTTATTCCTGAAATCTTTTGAAAAGAAAGTAATGTAAATTTTATGGAAAATTCTACCGCTTGTATATCATTTTAGCCATCAAAAGAATGGCTATTTCACCAACAAATCTCTTTTATTCCGCAACTCGCGGATGCTATAATTTCCGCCGATTTACCGGCTCAAATTTTGAGCTTTTTGATTACTTTAATCGTGGGAACTTAACTATGTTAAAACTTAAAACACTTTTCGTCGCAGCAACTTTAGGTGTGGCAGCAATCTCAGCCCAAGCAGGCTTAAAAGATGATATGCAAGGCATTCTTGGTGCAGTGAAAGAAATGGCAGCATCAACAACTTCTGAACAATATATCAAAGCGGCAGATGCGTTTGTGGCTAATGCGGCTTCAGCACAAAACACCTTACCAATAGATTTCAACACCAACGATGCCAAAGCGGTTGAAGGCTACAAAAAAGGCTTACAAGATGTGATCGATGTGGCTAACGAAGGTAAAAAATTAGCAGCTGAAGGCAAATTAGCGGAAGCTAAAGCGTTATTAGCCAAATTAGAAGAGCTAAAAAACCACAACCATAAACTCTATAAATAATGATAGATGTTGAAAAGCCCGCTTGTAAGCGGGCTTTTTTGTTTGGGATTTTGCAAATATTAAACTATATGCCCAATTTACATCAAAATAAAAACGGTGGATTTTTGCAAAATTCTACTCAAAATCCACCGCTTGTCACGCCTAATTAGCCGTCAATTCGACCAAACTTTCCGCTTTGAACATCGTGAATGGCTTGAACAATCTCCTCTCGACTGTTCATCACAAACGGGCCGTAGCCTACCACAGGCTCATTGAGCGGCTCGCCGGTTAAAATCAGCAATTTGCTGTCATTATTTGCGTCAATAACCAGCTCTGAACCGCCACGTTCAAAAGTGACTAACTCGCCTGTACGAGCCAGCGACGTTTCGCTAATTTGCACGGTTCCGGATAGCACCAGCACAATCACATTATGACTCTCTGCCAAATTGAACGTTGCTCGTCCGCCTGCATTTAGCACCGTATCCCACATATTGATCGGGCTGAATGTTGAAGCTGCCCCATTTTTGCCGAGTAACTCACCAGCAATCACTCTAACGGTTCCCGCATTATTTTCCAGCTCGACCGTAGGAATATCTGCCGAAGCAATGGCTTGATATTTTGGCGGTGTCATTTTGTCTTTTTTCGGCAAATTGACCCAAAGTTGCACCATTTCAAATACCCCACCGGTTTTAGCAAAATTTTCTGAGTGCATTTCTTCGTGCATAATGCCTGAACCAGCCGTCATCCACTGCACATCGCCTGCTTTGATTGTACCACCGCCACCGTACGAGTCACGATGAGAAACTTCACCTTGATAGGCAATTGTCACCGTTTCAAAGCCACGGTGCGGATGCTCTTCCACGCCACGCAGGTCAAACTCAGAATTATCCTGACGCCCACCTTGGAAAATTTTTGGTGGGTTGTAATCCATCAATAAAAACGGATCGAGATGTTTATCCGTATCTTGATAGCTAAACATCGATTGAACGTGGAAACCGTTACCGACCCAATGTTTTGCCGGTGCTGCCCAAACGTTTGATACTTTTTTGATTGTCATAATAATGCTCCTATATTTTGTACCAGAACCCTGTGTTCTGTTGATGGGAGAATTATAATTACAAACAAAATGTAGATAAATACTGATTTAATTTATTAATTATTTCATTTTAATAAACAATGTAGAGTTGTGCGATTGCTTGAAAAATTAGTCTAAGCGTGTAGCAAAAGGGCAGATTTAATCCGCCCTTTCCGCTTCTATCCGTCTATAATCTCTTTTAGCAAATTCTCCACAAATTCCAACCGCTTGCTATTCTCTTCCAGCGGTAATCTGAACTTGAATTTCACCGCCCCTTCGAAGCTGTACACCGCCGGTTGTTTTTGAATAAGCTGAATAAACTTCATCGGGTCAGGTTGGGCAGTCGGTTTGAACTCCAAGTAGCCACCGTTAATGCCCGCATCGATTTTCTTCAAGCCGAGCGGTTGGGCAGCGAGGCGGAGCTGGGTGATCGCAAACAAGTTTTTGGTCGCCTCCGGCAGTAGCCCGAAACGGTCGATCAGCTCGATTTTGAGATCTTTGAGCTGATCGAAGCTTTCCGAACTTGCGATCCGTTTGTAGAACGACAGTCGCATATTCACATCCGGTAGGTAGTCGTCCGGCAGTAATGCCGGTACTCGCAGTTCAATCTCCACTTGGTTTTGGGTGATTTCGTCCAAGGTCGGTTCACGCCCTTCCTGCAAGGCTTTGACCGCATTTTCGAGCAAGTCCATATAGAGCGAAAAGCCGATGCTTTCGATCTGCCCGCTCTGTTCACTACCAAGCAATTCCCCTGCTCCCCGAATTTCCAAATCGTGAGTGGCAAGGGCGAAACCTGCACCGAGATTATCGATAGTACTCATCGCCTCCAAGCGTTGCTCGGCATCTTTGGTCAGCGTTTTCGGGTGTGGCGTGAGCATATAGGCGTAGGCTTGGTGGTGCGAACGCCCCACACGTCCACGCAGTTGGTGGAGCTGTGCTAAGCCGAATTTGTCCGCCCGCTCGATGATAATTGTATTGGCGGTCGGCACGTCAATCCCCGTTTCGATAATGGTCGAGCAGACCAGCAGGTTAAAGCGTTGATGATAAAAATCGCTCATCACTCGCTCCAACTCTCGCTCTCGCATCTGCCCGTGACCGATCACCACTCGGGCTTCCGGCACAAGCTGGCTGAGTTTTTCGGCACAATTTTCAATGGTCGCCACATCGTTATGCAGGTAGTAAACCTGTCCACCACGCAGAATTTCACGCAAAATCGCCTCTCGAATCACCGCTTCATCACTTTGTCGCACAAAGGTTTTGATCGACAGGCGGCGAGCCGGTGGGCTGGCGATAATCGAGAGATCACGCATACCGTTCAACGCCATATTGAGCGTTCTCGGAATTGGCGTGGCGGTGAGCGTGAGAATATCCACGTTGGCACGCAGTTGCTTGATTTTCTCTTTTTGACGCACGCCGAAACGGTGTTCTTCATCAATTACGAGCAAGCCGAGATCACGGAAAGCAACATCGTCCTGCAACAGTTTGTGCGTGCCGACCAAAATATCGACCTTGCCTTCAGCGACTTTTTCCAAAATCGCTTTCTGCTCTTTGGCGGTTTTGAAACGGGAAAGCACTTCCGCGTTCACCGGATAATTGGCAAAACGGTCTTTAAAATTCTCGTAATGTTGTTGAGCAAGTAGCGTGGTTGGGGCGAGAATGGCGACTTGTTTATGGTTCATCACCGCAAGGAAAGTCGCACGGATTGCCACTTCGGTTTTGCCGAAACCGACATCGCCACACACCAGTCTGTCCATCGCTTTGGCCTGGCACATATCGCTGATAACGGCGTTGATCGCCATTTTCTGATCGTCCGTTTCCTCGTAAGGGAAAGTGGCACTGAAACGGTCGAACTCCGCCTTATCGTAGGAAAAGGCGAAACCAGTCTGGCTCTCCCGTTTGGCATAGACATCAAGCAACTCCGCTGCCACATCTCGGATTTTCTCCGCCGCTTTCTGGCGAGTTTTCGCCCACGCCTCGCTGCCTAATTTGTGTAACGGTGCGCTTTCATCCGCGCCACCAATATAACGGCTGATTAAGTGGAGCGATGCCACCGGCACATAGAGCTTGGCATCGTTGGCGTAATGCAACACCAAATATTCAGCTTTCATTCCGCCTGCGTCCAGCACGGTCAAACCACCATAGCGACCCACGCCGTTTTCCAAATGTACCACCGCTTGCCCGATTTTCAGCTCCGCCAAGTTGCGAATCAGCGTATCGGGATTGACGGTTTTACGGTTTTTTTCGCTACGTTTTTGTTGGACTTTTTCGCCAAGCAGGTCGGTTTCGCAAATAATCGCTAAATCTCGACCGCTTGTTTCAATCACAAACCCTTGATCCAAATTGGAAATCATCAACGCAAGCGGTTCAATTTCATCGGAAATTTGCAAAATTTGCTTTGGTTTTACGCCAAGCGGAGCAAGCAAATCCAACAGCGTTTCTCTTCGCCCTTCGCTCTCCACCGAGAACAAAATATCGCCCTTAAATTTTTGGCGGAACTGTTGGAACGCCGCAAACGGCTCTTTTGCCCCTGATTGAATCGCAAGATCAGGCAAGTTCGCCACATTTGCATTCATTTTCGCTGCCGATTTACGGATTTTCTCGGCAGTTATGGTTAAACGAGGGTAGCCTTTCAGCCAGCGGTTCACTTCATCAATCGCAAACCAGAGATCACTCGGTGGTAATAACGGACGCATCGGATCCACTCGGCGGCTCTCAAAACGGTTTTGTATATCTTGTTGAAATTGCTCGGCTTTTTGTTGAATATCGGCGTAAGTGATAAACAATGTGTTAGGGTTGAGGTAGTCAAACAGGCTCGCCATTTCCACAAAAAACAGTGACTGCCAGTATTCGATCCCAGCATTCAGAATGCCCTTGCTGACCTGTTGATAAATATGCTCCGGCTCACGGCGGATTTCACCGAAAGTTTCACGGAATTTGGCTCTAAAATGCTCGATCCCGTTGCTATCTGTCGGGAACTCGTGGGCCGGCAGTAAATTGATTTCGGCAATTTCCGCCTTAGTGCGTTGGCTATCCACGTCAAAGGTGCGGATAGTGTCGATTTCATCGTCAAAAAAATCCAAGCGGAACGGCTCGTCCGCCCCCATTGGGTACAAGTCCAAAATCGCCCCACGCACCGCATATTCGCCATATTCCAGCACCTGATCCACCGCCCGATAGCCGGCATTTTCCAACTGCAAACGCAGGTTTTGAATCGAAAAACGGTCGCCTTTTTTAATCAGTAGCACATTGTTGGCGAGATAGCTCGGCGGGCAGACTTTCTGCATTAAGGTATTGATTGGCAACAGAAAAATCTGCTTACGCCCTTGTTGTAGCTCAAACAGGGCGGACAGCCGGGAAGAGATAATATCTTGGTGTGGTGAGAAATTATCGTAGGGCAAGGTTTCCCAGTCGGGAAAAAGTTGCACCGGCAGATTGGCAAATTGCGGTAGCGATTTTTCCAGCCGTAACGCCGTGCGGGTATCAGGGGTAACGACCACCGTTAAGCCGTTAAACTGTTGAGCGGCTTGGCTAATCGCAAGTGTATCGGAATGGCCGACAAGGTTGCCGAGGGTTTGGTGATCTTGAAAATTGCCGCCAATTTGTGGCAGATTAAGTGAAATTAGAGACATACAAGCGGTCTATTTTTGATAAAAAATTACAAATTGTCTCTAGTTTACTAAAGCAAACCAGATTGTGCAAAATAAGCTGAAAAATTATTCTATCTCTCCCGATAGCATTGCTGAAAATTTCTGATAGAATAAATTCCCTTTTTAATTTACTCAAAAAAACTATGAAAAATAAAATCTTAGGAAGTGCATTAATGATTGCAGGCACCACAATCGGTGCGGGTATGCTTGCAATGCCGCTAACCTCTGCGGGTATGGGTTTTGGTGCAACTGCTTTATTACTCATTGGGTTATGGGCATTATTGGCTTATACAGGCTTGTTATTTATGGAGGTATATCAAACCGCTCCACAAAAAGATGTGGGGGTAGCAAGCCTCGCGGAGCAGTA
Organism: Mannheimia indoligenes; assembly: GCF_036880405.1. Taxonomy (NCBI): domain Bacteria; kingdom Pseudomonadati; phylum Pseudomonadota; class Gammaproteobacteria; order Pasteurellales; family Pasteurellaceae; genus Mannheimia; species Mannheimia indoligenes. Next base: position 117,070 of record NZ_JBAJJM010000010.1, read on the forward strand.
TTTTGGTTTGTTCGGACGTGCTTTAGCGACTTTTAGCTTGCTTGTTCTACTCTATGCGTTACTCTCAGCTTATATTACCGGTGGTGGTTCACTGCTTAGTGGTATTATGCCGGAAATGGTAGATGCTGATATGAAACTTAAAATCAGCATTTTAATTTTTACAGTGGTATTAGGTGCCTTTGTTGTAGTTGGTGTGAAATCCGTTGATGGTTTAACCCGAGTGCTATTTCTTGGAAAAATCATCGCTTTCATTGCTGTGTTAGTGATGATGTTACCAAAAGCGAAACTAGAAAACTTAACAGCCATTCCGTTAGATAATTTATTAGTGCTTTCTGCTGTGCCTATTTTCTTTACGGCATTTGGTTTCCACGTAATTATGGGGACTATCAATACCTATTTAGATGCTGATATCGGCAAAATTCGTAAATCGATTTATATCGGTACGGCTATTCCGTTAGTTGCTTATTTATTATGGCAATTGGCTACGCACGGTGTATTAAGTCAAAACGAATTTACGACTATTTTAAAACAAGACCCTACTTTAAACGGCTTAGTAACTGCAACCAGCCAAATTACAGGTAGCACAATTTTAGGCGAAATGGTTCGTTTGTTCTCTGTACTTGCATTAATTACCTCATTCTTAGGTGTTTCGATGGGTATTTTTGAAGGTGTGGGCGATTTATTAAAACGCTTAAACTTACCAACTAACCGCTTATGGCTGACTATTGCGACCTTCACGCCGCCACTGTTGTTTGCGTTGTTCTATCCGGATGGTTTTATTATGGCTTTAGGTTATGCAGGTTTATTATTTGCCTTTTACGGAATGATTTTACCTATCGGTTTGGCGTGGAAAGCTCGTAGACAGCACCCAAATCTGCCTTACCGTGTAATTGGCGGTAATTTAGCCTTAGTTATCGCCTTAATCGCAGGTATTTGCATTATGGTCATTCCATTTTTAATTCAGCTGGGTTATTTACCACAAGCTGTGGGTTAATAAACCGATAAAGGCTACGATTTATCGTAGCCTTTTTACAAGCGGTTAAATTTGAGTAATCTTTTGCAAGTTAGCCGATTAATTTATATAACGCCCTGATTTGATCTTCTTTTAATGCCCCACCTACTTTTTCTCTGCCGACAAAAATCTTAAACATCGCATTCCCTTTTTTGTTGATAAACACCAACGAAACCGTGCGTTTTCCTCTAAATGGGCGGTCTAATAGATAAATCTTGGCACAATTTTCATAGCGTAAATGCCCTTGTAAACCGCCATTTTCTTTGTGTTCAAAATTGTAAAATCCACGAGAAATTGAACCGCTTGGTAATTTGCCAACAAACTCAACAATCGCATCTTCCGTATGCGAAATAAAGGTAATTGCATCGTCCCATTCGTGAATTTCTTGTAGAATTTCAGCAAAGCGTTCCCCATCTGTTACTTTAAGCATATCCGGTGGCAGGTTAAGTATTACATCTTCCAGCGAACATTGATATTTTGAAGCAACCATCTCTAAAATTTGACCTGAATTTTCATTTAATTCATTGCGTAAAGCGGTTTGTTGTTCTTGAGTTAGCACTGACATTGTTTCTCCTTTAATCAGATAAAAATCGGACACATTAATGTGTCCGAATACTTGATTAGAACTTAATCTCTATTGATGCTGAGTAATTACGACCCGGTGCATAGAAACGCTGTAAACCTTTTCCGTCTCTATCTACTACATTGGTTGTGCTATTTGCATTAATACCTCTTAAGGCGTCCCAAGTGTGGTAGGTTCGGTTAAACAGGTTATAGACACCCGCCCTTAACGTAATATTTTTAGTCGCTTTATAGTATCCAAAAAGATCAAACACATAGGCTGATTTATTGAGATATTTATAGGTGGTAACTTTGGGAGCATAGCCTCTTGAACTATAAACATTTTCAACCACCTGAGCATCTTTGGCTTTTTTCGCTCCAAGATAAGTTAAGCGATTGAAAATACCCCATTTACCACTCGTATCTTCGTAATCTAAACCCAAAATCGCTTTAACAGGTTGAATAGATAATAAGCTACTTTCGGTAGAAAGTTTCCCTTTACTATAACCAACTGCACCTGATACTTTCCAGCCATTCAAATGTTCTGTAAATGAGCCAAGATTGAGAGCTAATTTTGCTTCCAATCCCCTAATTCGGGCTTTATCAATATTGACCATTTGCTGTCTAGGTGTTTCAAAATATCTTGAACAACCATAATAAGCACATTGTCTATAGTAAATATTGTAGTTTTTAACGATAGTTTCTTGCTCAAATAAGAAATCTTTATAGTTGCTTTGATAAAGATTTAAATCAAAGCTCCCTTTCTTATCTTCCGCAGTAACTGAAAGCGTATGAGTAATGCTACGCTCAGCTCTTAAATCAGGGTTAGATTGCCATTTTCCATAAGGGCTATCAAAGGTAAAATACATCTCTGATGCAGTTGGAATACGGTAACCTGAGCCAACGTTATAACCCACTTTCCAAACATCATTAAGCTGAGCTTCTAAATCAAGAAAGCTACTTACTGTTTTAAAAATAGCCTTATCAGGCTTACCCTCACGTTTACACGCGGCACTGCAAGCTGCATTTAACTCTTGCGGCGTTAATTTTTCATAATTAAAACGTGAACCAAACTGAGCGGTAATAATAGGCGACCAGTTATCAAATGTAGGATTCCAGACTACTTTATCCTTAATCGTTACTCCTAACTGAGTTGTTCTTACAGGATACTGAATAGTGTATTCACTGGTTGGTGCCCCAATAATCGTATCATAATTGATGTTTTTAAAATCCCGTCTACCGACAAAGGCTGACACCGAAAGCTGATGTTCACCCAAGGCTTTATAAGGAAACTCAAACGGCTGGCTATCCGCTTGCATACTCACTCGAGTATATTTTGTTTTCATTCGGCGATCATAAATTTCCATCAACTCTTTGGGATTGCTCTGGTTTGTGAGAAAGTTCCAAGATCTGAGACCTTTATAATTTACTGCTGCCAAATCTGTATATTGGTAGTCAATATCGGTTTTAAATAATGCTAAATACTTAGATTCAGGGGTAAAAGCGTAATTTACATTCGCATTAATACGCTTGTTCTGATCATCAGCTTCACGCCATAATGAGCCTATTGAAGTATAAGAAAGCTCGTCAGTATAACGGCTACCTTTTTGTCCATTAATCGAAAAAGCAACTCTATGCTCCGGGTTAAAGGCATAACCTAACTTGAATAAATAATTGTTGGTACGATGTCTTACCGGATCCGGCTTTTGTCTGGCACTAAATAATTCAATATCGCCACGCCCGTTACTCTTGAGCTCGTGCCCTGCTCGATGGGAATAGAGCAATGCAACATCCAACTTTTCACCAAGATAGCCGACACCAACCGTTTTAACCCATTCTCTGTTTTTACTTGAATAGCCTGCTTTCGCTAAACCACCAAATCGATTTCCATTAGATACTAAATCAACTGCATCTAAGGTTTTATAGTTTACCGAACCGCCTAACGAACCACTGCCACTATTAAAAGAGTTTGCTCCTCGATAAATATCAATACCCGTTGTTAATTCAGGATCAATACTTAGTCTGGAAGAGTTAAAATTACCATAGCGACCATATAATGAGTTTTCTTCCGAATCAGGCAAAGAAACCCCATCTATACTAATACCAACACGGTTTCCCTCAACGCCCCTCATTGCAAAACCTTTTAGATGGCGACCATTATCACTAATACCGACATCTGTTGTATAGCGAACAAGATCTCGGCTATCATTGATCATCTCTTGCTGAACTGCCTTACGTGATTTCTGAATTAAATTTGCCTTAGTTTCTTTTTCCGTAACCACAACTTGCTCAAGTTCTACCGCTTCCTCAGCGAATACAGGCTGAATTGCAAAAAAACTGAAAAAAAGACCGCTTGCAATAGATTGTTTTTTATTCATATCAAATCCTATTTTGCTCCCCTTTTAAAATTAAAGGGGAGAGCCTTTTTTACTGTTTCGTTACACCAAATACACCCTGAACTTTATCTGATTGGTAAATACCTGATAGATATTTCGCATCATCGCCAAAGAAACCGGCTTGCATTTTGACCTCTTTATTTTCATTAGCAACTCCCGAAATAGAGTTCTCGGTGATTTTACTGTCAAAAGTGTAAGCCTCCACCCTCGTACTTGCCGTACGACCATTTTGAGCTGCCGCAAACTCTGTGTTTAATTCAACACGAGCTGTTTTATCTGCAAAATTCACTTTAGCATAAGCTGACCCGCTGTCTGCCCCCCAAGAACCATATTTATGCGAAACTTGCCCCACATTTCCTAAATAAGTAAATATCCCTTCTTTAGGCATATTAGAAACCTCTGTGGCTTTACCTTGTGAATACACATAACCTTTTTCCGTTCCTTCGTGGTGATAAACGCCATAACGGACAGTTGCACCAGAGTGATCCGATCGGCTTGCTCCCCCTAAATTATTTCTCCAGCCGGGATATACAGCATCAATACCAACATCAACTGCATTCCCTCTATCATCAATTACCGTAATATAACTAATTCCTTCTCGAGTATCCGGAGCATCTATAGATGAAACTGTGCCATCTTTATCTTTTACCAAAACACCACCAGAGAGTTTACCGCTCGCTGCCGTCATTTTTCCTGAGGCTCCCCCAAAGATTTTATCGCTAATTGGTGCTCGAGATTTTGCCTCTTCTAAATCTGCTTTCGCTTTATTTAAGTCCTCTTGTGCTTTTGCTGCATCTTCTTGTGCTTTTTGAGCATTATTAATTGCATCGTTAGCTTTTTTAGCTGCGTCATCTGCCTGCTTTTTAATGGCTGCCACTTCTTCTTGAGATTTAGCCAAAGCCTCTGCCAATCTAGCATCACCAGCCTCTGTTGCCGCTTTGATAGCATTTTTTAATTGTTCGTCTAATTGTTGTACTAATTCTGCTGTTTTCGCTTCATTCCCCTTAGCTTCTGCTAATTGGCCTTCTAATTTTTCAATTTCACTTTTACTGGCAGATTGAGATGAAGCCAGCTTATTTTGCAAGCGTTGTAATGTACTTTGTAGATCAAACAAAGAGGAATTTAGATCCGTTACTTCGCTTTTTAGAATTTCATACTCTTGTTTATCTACTTTGTTATTAGAGCTACCACTAGAACTGCTGGAAGAACAAGCTGACATACCTAACGCACAAAGAACGGCAAAGGTTGATAATATTATTTTTTTCATACAAATCCCCTTAGGTTTATTCAATTTTAATAAGCATTCAATAATATAAATATCGGCAAGGAATATAATTCAAATAAAAACTATTTTCAATATCATTCTTATTGATCGAACGCTCATTTTTTCAATATAATAAATAGGCTAACCCAATCATTAATAAGGAGAAATAATGACAACAAACCGCCAAGAGGTTTTACAAAACCGTTTAGGTCCTGAACTAGAAGAACTAAAACAACAAATTAAGACGATTGTAATGGCAACAACAGATAAAGATGGCACTCCAAATGTGAGCTATGCTCCTTTTGTTATTCACAATGGCGAATATAAAGTGCTTATTTCAATTATTGCCCGCCACGCACGAAATTTGCAGGAAATCCCTAAAGTTTCCCTAATGCTGATTGAAGATGAAAACAAAAGTCGCCAAATTTTTGCACGTCGTCGTTTAACCTTTGATGCAACAGCCCGTATTATTGAACGCGATCAAGAGGAATGGAATATAAGCATTAATGCACTTAAAGCCAGACACGGTGAATTAATTGATGATCTATCTAATATGCAAGATTTCAAACTCTTTAGCTTTAAACCAACCGCAGGTTTATTTGTGAAAGGTTTTGGACAAGCATTTGATGTTGGCGTTGATGATTTAATCAGCTTAGTACATCTCGATCAAGGACACCAAACCCTATAATTTCAGTACTTCCTAAACGGCTATAAATGGCAATATTTATAGCCGTTTTGTTTGATACAAGCGGTCATATTTCTTGGAAAATTTGCAATAAATTTAGTACAATAACCAGCACTATTCTAGTGGCAGAATGCCAATCAACAAGGAAATCCTATGCAACCTAAAGCCAAACTAAGAAAAGATTATAAAGCACCAGATTTCACTATTACTGACATTTATCTTGATTTTCAACTTGACCCTGATCGCACCTTTGTAACCTCAGCATTGACTGTTGAACGTAAAAACCCTGATGCGACCACCCTTCGCTTAGATGGTCATAGTTTTGATTTCCTTTCGATTAAATTTAACGGTGAACCATTTTCATCTTATGAAAAAGATGATGAATCTTTAACCTTAAATTTAGCAGAGGTAAAAGCCGATCGTTTTGAACTGCAAATTGAGACAGCCTTAAATCCTACACAAAATACCTCACTACAAGGTTTATATAAATCGGGCGACGGACTTTGCACACAGTGTGAAGCTGAGGGTTTTCGCCAAATTACTTATATGCTTGACCGCCCCGATGTACTTGCAAAATATACGACAAAAATCACCGCTAGTAAGAGCAAATATCCTTACTTACTCTCTAACGGTAACCGTATTGCTCAAGGTGAATTGCACGACGGCAGACACTGGGTGGAATGGCAAGACCCATTCTTCAAGCCAAGCTATTTATTTGCATTAGTGGCTGGCGATTTTGACCTCCTACAAGATAAATTCATTACCAAAAGCGGACGTGAAGTTACCTTAGAAATCTACGTTGATCGAGGTAATTTAGACCGTGCCCCTTGGGCGATGGAGAGCTTAAAACGCTCAATGAAATGGGACGAAGACCGCTTCGGTTTAGAGTACGATTTAGATATTTATATGATTGTTGCCGTTGATTTCTTCAATATGGGAGCGATGGAAAACAAAGGATTGAATATTTTCAACTCTAAATTTGTATTGGCAAAACCGGAAACCGCAACCGATACCGATTATTTAGATATTGAAGCAGTTATCGCCCACGAATATTTCCATAACTGGACGGGCAACCGCATTACTTGCCGTGATTGGTTTCAATTAAGCCTAAAAGAGGGTTTAACCGTTTTCCGTGATCAGGAATTTACTTCGGATTTATGGGCTCGTTCGGCAAAACGTATCGAAGATGTACGTCTATTGCGTACAGTGCAATTTGCCGAAGATGCCAGCCCGATGGCACACCCAATTCGTCCGGAAAAAGTCATTGAAATGAACAATTTCTACACTGTAACTGTGTATGAAAAAGGAGCTGAAATCATTCGTATGATCCACACTCTATTAGGTGAAGAAAAATTCCAACAAGGAATGAAGCTCTATGTGGAAAGACACGACGGTTCAGCCGCTACCTGTGAAGATTTCGTTAAGGCAATGGAAGATGCTTCAGGCGTTGATTTAGAACAGTTCCGCCGTTGGTATAGCCAATCGGGAACACCTGAACTCACGATTTCCGATGAATATGATGAAGCTCGCAAAACCTATCGCTTGCATATTTCACAAATGACACCGCCAACGCACGATCAATTGGAAAAATTAAACTTACACATTCCATTGAAAGTCGCGTTATATGGCGAAAATGACGGTAAAAATATTCCGTTACAGTATGAATTATTAACGGTAAGTGATGTATTAGATGTTACCGCTGAGCATCAAACCTTTGAGTTCCACAATGTAACGCAACGCCCTGTGCCTGCATTATTGTGTGATTTCTCTGCTCCGGTGCGTTTAGATTACAACTACACTACCGAACAGCTTTTAACCTTACTCAAACACGCTGAAAATGATTTCGTACGTTGGGATGCTGCACAAATGCTCTACACCAATGAACTGCGTGAAAATTTAAGCCGTTATCAGCAAAATCAGCCGTTTAGCTTCTCAGAAGGTTTAGCAGATGCTTTAACGTTCGTGTTGGATAATTCAGCCAAATCGCCTGAATTAACCGCATTAACGCTCACATTACCGAAAGAAACTGAATTTGCTGAGTCGTTTAAAACCATTGACCCAACGGGTATTTCTCTTGTCCGTGAGTTTATGCAACATTCGATTGCTACCGCATTGCAAGATAAATTATTCATTGTTTATAACCAAAACAAATGTGATGCTTACCAAGTGGTAGCGGAAGACATTGCTAAACGTGCGTTACGCAATGTCTGCTTAAGTTATTTAGCCTTTACTGACTTAGGTAATACCCTTGTGCATAAACATTACAATAATGCAGACAATATGACCGATACTCTAGCCGCATTACAAGTAGCAACCAAAGCTCAGCTAAGTTGCCGTGATGCGTTATTGGCAGATTTTGAGGAAAAATGGAAGCACGATGGCTTGGTAATGGATAAATGGTTTATGATTCAAGCCACCCGCCCGGACGAAAATGTATTAGCGATTGTGCAAGGTTTAATGGAACACCCAAGTTTCAACTTTAACAATCCAAACCGACTACGTTCATTGGTAGGGGCATTCTGCGGTCAAAACCCGAAAGCTTTCCACGCTATTGATGGCTCCGGTTATCGTTTCTTGGTAGATACCCTCATCAAACTAAATGAAAGCAATCCACAAGTGGCTGCACGACTTATTGAGCCACTCATCAAGCTTTCTCGCTACGATAATCAACGCCAAACCTTGATGCGTCGTGGTTTAGAGCGTTTACGTGAAAGGGATAATCTCGCTCGTGATTTATTCGAGAAAATCGAAAAAGCATTGGATTAGATAACAAACCACAAGCGGTTGAATTTTGTAAATTTTTTACTAAAAACGACCGCTTGTACTTTAATCTCTTATCTCAAACCCCTCAAAGGTTTCCCTACCGTTATAATCACTAACGATGACTCGTTCTACTTTTGCAGAAGGCGAGCCTTTATGTAGCCATTGTTCCAATTGAGCCATTGCCAGCTCATCTGTAGTTGCAACAACTTCTACCGAGCCATCATTACAGTTTCTCACATAGCCTTTCACTCCCAATTTTTCAGCCTCTTTTAAGGTGAAAAAACGAAAAGCAACACCTTGCACCCGACCATAAATCGAAAACCGTTTTACAACCATATTTTCCTCAAAAAAATTAGGCTGCTTATTTTTCAATAAACAGCCTAAAAATGATTATTTCACGATGTATAAGTTACGAAGCAAAATATCATCTTGTGGATCTTTTCCTTCATAGCCTTTCACGTAAGGTTTCACTAAGCGTGGATTTACATAGTTGTAAATCGGCATAATTGCAAAATCTTTCGCTAACTGCTCTTCTGCTTTCGCATAAGCAGCTGCACGACCTGCTGCATCGGTTGCTTTATAAGATTCTGCTACCGCAGCATCGTAGGCTTGGTTCTTATAGAATGCCGTATTGTTGCTGGAATTCGATAAGAAGTACTTAATGAAGGTTGAGGCTTGGTTATAGTCTGCCGCCCAGCCAGCACGAGAAACATCGTAGTTTGCATTACGGCGTGTATCTAAGAATGTTTTCCACTCTTGGTTCTCTAATTTCACATCAACAATACCGTCAGTACCTTGTTTCCATAAGGACGAAACCGCAATCGCAATTTTCTTGTGGTTATCGTTAGTATTATAAAGAACTGTGAATTTCAGTGGGTTCGATTTGCTATAACCTGCTTCTTCCAACAATTTCAATGCTTTTGCTTTACGTTCTACCATTGGTTGTGTTGAATACGCCGGCTGCTGGATTTTATCCCCTTCGTGGATATAAGGAGGCGTAAACACATAGGTTGGAGTTTGTCCTTGCCCTAATACTTTATCGGTGATGATGTTACGATCTAAAGCTAAGTTTAATGCTTCACGCACTTTCACATTATCAAATGGAGCTCGTTTGTGGTTGAACTCGTAGTAATAGGTTGAAAGTGTTCTTGCTGTGAATACTTCATTTGGTATCTCTTTTTTAAGAGTTGCAAACTGCTCCGGTGGTAAGGAATAGTTCGTCATATCCAAATCACCCGCACGATAACGAGCTACATCAGTTGTCGCATTAGGAATTGCTAAGAAAGTCGCTTTATTAATCACAGTTTCTTTGTCGTTCCAATAATTTGGATTACGGGCAAAAACGATTTTCTCATTAATGATGTGATCTGCTAAAGTATAAGCACCATTACCCACTAAATTGCCTTTTTTCACCCACGCATCACCTAATTTTTCTACTGTTGCTTTATGTACAGGTAAAACAGAAGAGTGAGTTACAAGCTCCGCCGCATAAGGAATTGGCTGGCTTAATTGAATTTGGAAAGTGTGATCATCAACCGCTTTTACTGCCAATTCTTCAGGCTTTTTCTTACCATCGATAATATCCTGTGCATTTTCAACATTTAAATAAGTTAAGTAACTTGAGTAAGGTGAAGCGGTAAGCGGATTCACCAAACGCTGCCAAGAGAAAACGAAATCGTGAGCAGTTACCGGCTCACCGTTAGACCATTTGGCATCTTTGCGTAATTTGAATGTCCACGTTTTATAATCAGGAGTGCTTTCCCAAGATTCCGCTACCCCCGGTTGGATATTACCATCAGCATCTTTGGTTACTAAGCCTTCAAAAAGCTGATAAGCAACTTGAGATTCAGGCACACCTTCAATTTTATGCGGGTCAAAACTCGAAGGCTCAGAGCCGTTATTAATAACAATTTCTTGTTTGTCTGCTAATGCTGTACCTTCCGGCACTTTGGCTGCAAAAACATTAGCTGATAAGCCTAATACTAAAGAGGTGGCTAACAATGAAAGACGGAATTTTGACTGCATAATTTAAGCTCCATTTATAAATAAAGACTGGGTTCAAAATAATATTTTTCAAATTAATTTTTTTAAGTCTAGGGATTATTATTTTAATTGCAAGGGGATTTTTAAAAAAATGTGATAGATATCTCCTTTTAATCTAAAAAATGATGAAAAATATGTCAAAGAAAATAGCTCTATAAACTGTAATAATGACTAGATAACTTGCTGTAACAATCCAACAAATCAGCATAATATGCTAAACATTGATTATTAAAGCTATTTTTAGCTTGATTTAACAGAATAAAAATCCTTATTTTCTGTAAAAATACTATTTTACTTTCATTTTTTTAGTCGTTATATTCATATCCATCATTAACAAGCGGTCAATTTTGCAAAATTTTTTACAAATCTAACCGCTTGAGTACAAAATTATCTTATTGAGTTGGACTATTTTATGCAGCAAGCTAGAACCCTATATCAGAAACTTTTCGATTCACACGTTGTGTATGAAGCCGAAGGCGAAACGCCGATTATTTATATCAACCGCCACTTAATTCACGAAGTAACCAGCCCACAGGCTTTCGATGGCTTACGTGTTGCCGGTCGTCAAGTTCGCCAAGTGAGCAAAACCTTCGGCACAATGGATCATAGTATTTCTACTCAAGTGCGTGATGTGCAAAAACTAGAAGGGCAAGCGAAAGTTCAAGTGTTGGAATTAGAGAAAAACTGTGCAGAAAATGGTATCCCATTATTTGATATCACCAAAAAACAACAAGGCATCGTACACGTGATGGGACCGGAACAAGGCTTGACCTTACCCGGAATGACAATTGTATGTGGCGACTCCCACACTGCTACTCACGGAGCTTTCGGGGCATTGGCATTTGGTATCGGTACATCTGAAGTAGAGCACGTTTTAGCAACCCAAACCTTAAAACAAGCCCGTGCGAAAAGTATGAAAGTGGAAGTACGTGGCAAAGTGAACCCGGGTATTACCGCAAAAGATATCGTGCTTGCGATTATCGGAAAAACCACAATGGCTGGCGGTACAGGCTATGTAGTGGAATTTTGCGGACAAGCCATTCGTGATCTTTCAATGGAAGGTAGAATGACCGTATGCAATATGGCAATTGAATTCGGTGCTAAAGCCGGTATTGTTGCCCCTGACGAAACCACTTTCGCTTACTTAAAAGATCGTCCAAATGCACCAAAAGGTAAAGATTGGGACGATGCGGTTGAATATTGGAAAACACTAAAAACCGATGAAGGTGCAATTTACGATGCCGAAGTGATTTTAGAAGCAAAAGATATTGCACCACAAGTAACTTGGGGAACAAACCCGGGTCAAGTTATCGGTATTGATGATGTCATTCCTAATCCTGAAGAAATGGCAGATCCGGTTACTCGAGCTTCCGCAGAAAAAGCATTGGCTTATATTGGGTTAGATCCACATACTGATATGAAAAATGTGCCTGTTGATCAGGTCTTTATCGGCTCTTGCACCAATGCCCGTATTGAAGATTTACGTGCAGCAGCGGCAGTAATGAAAGGTCGTAAAAAAGCGGAGAACGTAAAACGTATTTTAGTAGTACCGGGTTCCGGCTTAGTGAAAGAACAGGCAGAAAAAGAGGGCTTGGATAAAATCTTTATTGAAGCCGGTGCTGAATGGCGTAACCCGGGTTGTTCTATGTGCTTAGGAATGAACGATGACATTTTAGGCGAATGGGAGCGTTGTGCTTCAACCTCTAACCGTAACTTTGAAGGTCGTCAAGGACGTAACGGTCGTACACACTTAGTCAGCCCAGCAATGGCAGCAGCTGCCGCGGTATTTGGCAAATTTGTTGATATTCGTAATGTTTCATTAAACGCATAAGAGGTATAAAAAATGGCAGGTATTAAACAACATTCAGGCTTAGTCGTTCCTCTTGATGCAGCGAACGTAGACACTGATGCAATCATTCCAAAACAGTTTTTACAAGCGATTACTCGTGTGGGCTTTGGTAAACACCTTTTCCACGAATGGCGTTATTTAGATGCAGAAGAAACCCAGCCAAACCCTGATTTTGTGCTGAATTTCCCACAATATCAAGGGGCAACGATTTTGCTTGCTCGCAAAAATTTAGGCTGCGGATCTTCTCGTGAACACGCTCCGTGGGCATTGGCGGATTACGGTTTTAAAGTGATGATCGCCCCAAGTTTTGCGGATATTTTCTACAACAACAGCCTTAACAACCATATGCTTCCAATCAAATTAACCGAAGAAGAAGTGGAAGAGATCTTTCAATGGGTGTGGGCGAATGAAGGCAAACAGATCCACGTTGATTTAGAAGCGATGACCGTTACCGCTGGCGATAAAGTGTATACTTTCGAGTTAGATGAATTCCGCCGTCACTGTTTACTCAATGGTTTAGATAATATTGGCTTAACACTTCAGTACGAGCAGAAAATTGCCGAGTACGAAAGCAAAATTCCTGCATTCTTACGCTAATTTCTCAATAAAAAACGGCTATAAATTTAAATTCTAGCCGTTTTTTCTATTCTCAACTAGCCTTCCCGACACTCCAGCCAAGGCATACCATTTTTATAATAGGTCGATTTAAACTCTCTTGCCATTAATTCTACATAACTGCCCTCAATCGGCTGATAAGAACGATAACGCACTTCAAACTTCGTACCTCTGGCATTTAAATTAATATTCGCAATATGGTCGAACGGATACGGTTTTCCGCCATCCAGCTGGAAATAGATACCAAAATTCTCTTGCTTACGGCTCTCAGACCAAAGTGGAAAATAAGTTGCCAGATAAGAGCCATCATCTGTCGCAAAATTCTTACAGTAATAGCTATATCGTTTATAATTTTTCGGATTATTCAGCTCAGCTTGGCTGATATTCTCTTTTAAATAGCCCACCTGTGGCTTATGTTGTGTTATTTTTGGTGATTGTGATGGCGTACAAGCAAATACCCCCATAATCATTGTTGCCACTAAGGCGATTTTAAATTTTTGCATAAAAATTCCGATAAAATAATATAAAAATTACACCTGATATTTGGTTTTATCACCAATATCAAAATGTAGCGGCATTCGCCATTTTTGAATACTTAACACTAAAAGTAACAAGCCACAAATCACGCTTAGAATTTGAACAATAAAATGCCATTCCAACGCAAATGCTCCCCATAAAATAGCCACTAGAATCGGTTGGAAATTCAAGCCAAATACTCTAAAACAGAAATATTCCTTATAACTTAATCCACCAATCACTAACAGCATTGCTCCTAAGGCTAATAATGGAAAATCAAAGATGTAGAAAAGTAACCCTAACCACACAGAAAACTGGAAAATCAGGCGGAATGTTTTGTCATAAAGATGTAAAGACGAAGCCAACATCGTACCTGCCACCAGTAAGCCAAGTTGAGCCGTTGATGTGTAATAAGGCAGCAAAAACAGCATTAATGTGGCTAATACAAAACCGCTACGATAAACAATGACAGTTAAATAATCCCAAAAATCCATTGGCGATTTGATATGCGGATCTGCCATAACTTTCTCCTTAAACATTAGCCGATAAATGCCAGAGCTTGCTCTACCACTTCTACGCCAGCCCCTTGTTTAGTGGCATTTTCACTTAAATGACGACGCCATTGTCTCGCCCCTTTACAATTTTGAAATGCCCCAAGCATATGGCGAATAATATGATTTAAATAGACACCTTTTGCCAGCTCTCGTTCAATATAAGGGAACATCTTTTCCACCGCTTCTTTTGCCGTTACAAGCGGTCGATTTTCGTTAAAAATTTGCAAGTCGATTTCGCCTAATAGAGACGGATTTTGATAAGCCTCACGACCAACCATTACGCCATCAACAAATTGCAAATGTTGTTTAATTTCCTCGATGGTTTTAATGCCACCATTAATGCTGATATTCAGGTGTGGAAAATCACGTTTTAGTTGGTAAACACGCTCATAATCCAGCGGTGGAATTTCACGGTTTTCCTTCGGACTTAAACCTGTCAGCCACGCTTTACGGGCGTGGACGATAAAATCACTGCTGAATGGCTGCACTTTTTCGATAAAATCACACAAAAATTCATAGCTGTCTAAATCGTCAATCCCAATACGGTGTTTGACGGTAACAGGAATTTCGACCGCATCTTGCATTGCTTTAATGCAATCAGCCACCAAATCAGCTTTTGCCATTAAACAAGCCCCAAACATTCCGTTTTGCACACGGTCTGAGGGGCAGCCCACATTTAAATTAACTTCCGTATAACCTCTCTCTTCCACCAATTTAGCACAATGAGCAAGCTGAGTAGGATCGCTTCCACCTAATTGCAATGCGACAGGATTTTCACTTGGATCATATTCCAGCAAATCATATTTAGCGTGAATGATCGCCGGAGCTGTAATCATTTCCGTATAAAGCAAGGCATTTTTACTAAATTGACGATGAAAATAACGGCAGTGGCGAGTTGTCCAATCTAACATTGGAGCAACTGAGAAACGCCCTCGATAAAATTGTTGAGTATTCGTATCCATAAAATCAAAATAAAGCGGTTAAAAAAGTGTAAAAATTTGCAAAAAGACGACCGCTTGCAACGTATAAAAACAGGCTGATATCATACTCGAAAAAGAAAGCCAAACATAGTTTTATCAAGGCTTTATTAGTTTATTGCACACTTTTGAAACAAACGACAAAACACAACATCTAGTGGTTAGACCATAAAATAAACACAATATATTGATATAAAAATTTACAAAATTATTTTCCTTTATAAATCAATAAGCTAACAAAAACGACGTAAAAAGGTTGTTTGTCAAGTCTTGTCTTGAAACTTTTTTTGCATACAATCATCTCCCAGATTGAAATCAAACTTTAAGATAGAGCCTAAGAATATGTCTAGAAATCTTTTCCAAAAACGCTTAAATATTAAGCCGTATGAGTATCCTGAGCTTCTTGAATTTAAAGATGCTATCCGCCATTCTTACTGGTTACATACCGAGTTTAACTTTACCGGTGATATTCAAGATTATCGCACCACTATTAATGATCACGAACGCCACGTTTTAACTCGTGCGATGTTGGCAATTTCACAAGTAGAAGTGAACGTAAAACGTTTCTGGGGCGAGTTATACCGCTATTTCCCAAAACCGGAAATGGACGATGTGGGTGGTACTTTCGCAGAAAGCGAAGTGCGTCATAAAGATGCGTATTCATTCTTATTGGAAAAGCTCGGCTTAAATGAAATGTTTAGCCAAATTCACGAAATTGAACCATTAATGAACCGTATTCGTTATATGGAAAGTTTTATGAAAGATAAAGATGCAGGCAAAGGTGAGTTTGTACTCTCTCTCGTATTGTTCTCTTTATTCGTTGAACATATTTCCTTATTCGGTCAGTTCATTATTATGATGTCATTCAACAAGCATAAAAACCTGTTTAAAGGGATTTCAAATGCAGTTGAAGCAACCTCTAAAGAAGAAGAAATTCACGGAAAATTTGGTATTGCGTTATACGAAATCTTGCGTGATGAACACAGTGAACTTTTCACACCGGAATTCTTTAAAGATTTAGAAACCTTGGCAACTCAAGCATTTGAGGCAGAAAAAGGGATCTTAGACTGGATTTTCGAAGAGGGTGATTTAAGCTTTATCACCAAAGCAACGGTAGAAAACTATATTAAAAACCGTTACAACAATTCGTTGAGTATTTTAGGGTTAGAACCACCTCATAATATCGATCCTGAATTGTTAAAAGAAACTGAGTGGTTTGATATTGAAATTCTTTCTACTAAAGAAACCGATTTCTTTAACAAACGTAGTACCGATTATTCTAAAAAAATGAAGCAGATTACCGCAGATGACTTATTCTAATACAGACCGCCCAGACTTCCACTGGTTAAATGAAGACAGCCGTTTATTCTTACAACGTGGCTATTTATTGGAAGGCACAACCGCATTAGACCGTATTCGTTTTATTGCAGAACACGCAGAACGTAAACTTGGTATTGAAGGCTACGCGGATAAATTCTACCACTATATGGCAAGAGGCTATTTCTCGCTTTCTTCACCAATTTGGTCAAACTTCGGTTTAGATCGTGGTTTACCGATCTCTTGTTTCGGTAGCTACATTGGCGACTCTATCCACGAAATTATGGTAACAACCGCTGAAGTGGGTATGATGAGTAAAATCGGTGGCGGTACATCAGCCTATTTTGGCGACATTCGCCCACGTGGTTCTTTAATTAAGAATAATGGTAAATCAGACGGCTCATTCAACTTCAGTAAGTTATTCGATACGGTAATTGATGTGATTTCTCAAGGCACATCTCGTAAAGGTCAATTTGCCGGCTATATTGATATTGAACACGGTGATATTGATGAATGGTTAGATATTCACACCGAAGGTAACCCAATTCAATTAATGTATTATGGTGTTTGTGTTGGACACGATTGGTTAGAATCAATGAAAGCAGGCGATCCATACAAACGTCAGCTTTGGGCAAAATTATTGCAACGTAAAACTGAAACCGGTATCCCATATTTATTCTTTAAAGACAATGCGAATGCAGGGCGTCCTGATGTCTATAAAGATAAAAATATGACTATTCACGCATCAAACTTATGTACTGAAATTATGTTGCCTTCAAGCAACGATGAAAGTTTCGTATGCTGTTTATCGTCAATGAACCTACTCTATTTTGATGAGTGGAAAGATACCGACGCACCGGAAACATTAACCTATTTCCTCGATGTGGTAATGAGTGAATTTATTGAGAAAAGTCAATCCATTCCATTCTTAGACCGTGCAAACCGCTTTGCCCGTCGCCACCGTGCATTGGGTTTAGGCGTATTAGGTTGGCATAGCTATTTACAGGCAAATAATATTGCCTTTGATAGCTTCCAAGCAATGCAGAAAAACAATGAAATCTTCAAAACATTGCAACAAAAAACATTAAAAGCATCACAAGAATTGGCACAACGCTTTGGTGAGCCGGAAATTTTAGAAGGTTATGGTCGCCGCAATACTACTTTAATGAGTATTGCCCCAACTAAATCCAGTAGCTTTATTTTAGGTAGCGTTTCGCCATCAGTCGAACCGTTTAAATCAAACTACTATGTAAAAGATTTAGCGAAGATCAAAACCGTGTATAAAAACCCGTTCTTAGAGAAATTACTCCAAGAAAAAGGCTTAGATACAGAGGAAGTTTGGGAATCTATTTTACATAATGATGGCTCTGTTCAGCATTTAGAACAGCTTTCCGAACACGAAAAAGAGGTATTTAAAACCTTTGCTGAAATCAGCCAATTAAGCGTAATTCAACAAGCTGCTCAGCGTCAAAAATATATCGACCAAGGGCAAAGTATTAATGTGATGATTCACCCAGCAACACCGGCACGCGATCTGAACCAATTATACTTAACCGCTGAAGAACTCGGTTTAAAATCCATTTACTACCAAAACTCAATGAGTGCAGCACAGGTATTTAACCGTAACTTGCTCAGCTGCTCAAGTTGTGAAGGGTAATTAAAAACGTAACAATAAAAATGCTGAATAAAGAACGTTATTCAGCATTTTTTATTTAATAAAGCAAAATGATTATTTATCCCTACTCTTCTCTACACAACTTTAATGTTGCTTGAATTAACTCAAATGCAATTGTACCTTTTTGTGGAATTTCAGGTAATGCTTCATCACAGTCAAACCATTTAGCATCACAGATCTCCTCTTCCTGTAGAATAATTTCGCCACTTTCATAATCTGCCAAAAAGCCAAGCATCAATGAATTAGGAAACGCCCACGGCTGGCTACCAAAATAACGTATATTTTTAACTTTCAACCCTGTTTCTTCAAATATTTCACGATGAACCGCATTTTCAATAGGTTCGCCGGCTTCCACAAAACCCGCTAACGTAGTGTAAATTGTGCCTTTATGACATAAATGATTTGCCAGCAAAATTTGTCTGCCTTTACGCACAGCGACAATAATTGATGGGCTAATAGTTGGATAAGCTCGATTACCGCAAGCATTACAATGAACCGCAATTTCATTATCTGCCAGTACGGTTTTCTCACCACATCTCCCACAAAATTGATGGGAATGAAAGAAATGATTTAACGATACAGCCCTATGCAATAAATGACTTAACTCCGGCTCTCGCCCAATTTGCGTTCTTAAATAAGCGAACTCTCGATGATCATCTTCCCCAGTTGCTTTCACTAAATAAACAGGCAAATTTTGATAAATCCCTATCGCTAATTTTTCACGATCCCCCAAGCTAAACTCTTCTGCCAAACCGCAAGGAATTTCGCTTTTCACTAACGCAATGTCAAAATCCTTAACAATAATCCAATATCCTTTACTCATCTTTTAATCCTAACTGCTTGAATAATTTGCGTTTTTCACTTTCCGATAACACTCGGTATTCTCCGCTGTCTAAATCAGCTAATTCAAAATTGCCTAAACCGATACGAATTAGGCGTAACGTTGGAAAGCCGATATGTGCCGTCATTCGTCTGACTTGACGATTTTTACCCTCGTGAATAATTAATTCTAACCAGCTAGTTGGAATGTTTTTTCTCTCACGAATTTTAGGAGCAGTTTGCCAATCATAATTTGGCTCAGAAATGGCTTTTGCTTTCGCGGTCTGGGTTAAACCATCTTTTAACTCCACACCTTTTTCTAATTTCGCTAAATCGGTAAGAATAGGAATACCTTCCACTTGCACCCAATAAGTTTTCTGTTTCTCAAATTTCGGGTGAGCTAAACGGTGCTGAAGTTCGCCATTATTAGTTAAAAGCAATAAACCTTCGCTATCTCTATCTAACCGACCGACAGGGTAAACATTGGGAATCGGGATAAAATCCTTTAAGGTTTTTCGCCCTTGCTCATCGGTAAATTGGGTCAGCACATCGTAGGGTTTATTGAACAGCAGTACGATTGTTTCAGAAAAAGCAAGCGGTCGTTTTTTCTCATTTTTTTGCAAATTTTTCGCAAAACTTGACCGCTTGTGTGTAGTTCTTTTAAAGGTTGGCTGCTTCATTTTTTCAAGTTCGCCCACGCAACAGAAAGTAAAATAATTGCTCCACCAATAATCATCTTAAGTGTTGGTACTTCACCAAAACAGAGCCACGCAATTGCAATAGCATAAACCGGCTCAAGTGAAATAATCATTGAAGCGGTACGTGCATTAATGGTATCAAGGCTTGAAATAAACAACGTATAAGCAAGTGTTGTACACAAAAAGCCAATGCAGAAAATCCAAAACCAATCTTGTGCAGACACACTAGGCAATTCAGTTAGCGAAAAAGGTAGCAGTAAAATCGTTGCAAAAATATACTGCCACCAACTTGCCTGCACACCGGAAATTTTGCTCATTGTATTGCGGTTAAATACCGCAAGAATGCCGTAAACTAATGCCGAAAAAATACCCCAAAGTAAGCCTCGTGTGGCTTCATTACCAAAGGTAAATTCAGGGGTAACTAAAATCAAACCGATGGTGATTGCAATCAATAATACGACTTCTCGAAAGCGTAATTTTTCACGGAAGAATAAACTTTCAAACAACGCCACAAAGGCAGGGAAACTGGCAAAACCGAGTGTGGCAACCGCTACGCCTCCCACTTTAACTGCAATAAAGAAAGTAACCCAATGAGCAGCTAATAAACCACCCGATACCGCTTGTTGCCCGATTTGTTTGAGATTTAGCTTTACAAGCGGTTGTTTTTTCCATAAAAAATACAAAGAAATCATCGTAAATGCGATCATCACTCGCCCGAGAACAATGGTTTCAGCAGAGCTGTGAATTAATGCCCCGAAAATACCGGAAGCTCCGAAAAACACTGCTGTGCCGTGTACTTTCAACAGAGCAAGCGTTCTTTTATCCATTATTTGATCCTCTTGGTTTCATCTTGTGGATCAGATTTACGCTCAAACTCGGCATCAAAAGTATTGCTCTCTTGAGCCGATTGTGAATGAAAATGGGTGTTTTGCGAGGTAAAACGCATAAAAACTTTATTTTTTACGCTATTAATCACAAAAGCTTGAATCAGTTTTCGGCTAAACGGCAACACGCATAAAATCGCCAAGATATCACTTAAAAAGCCGGGAATAATCAATAAAATGCCTGCTAGAACAAACATTATTGAATTACTCACCGCTTCTGTTGGCATTTTGCCTTGGCTGAGATCTTGCTTAATTGAATAGAGGGTGTAAACACCTCGTAATTTCACAAACCATAAGCCTAAAAAAGAGATAGCAACTAATAATAAAATAGTTGGTAGCACGCCAATTTCGGAGCCGATGCTAACCAGCAGTGAAATTTCACAATAGATATAAAAGAAAATTCCAAAAAGAACCATTAAAATCGGCATTATTTCCTCACATTTAATTCTGCTTTTGCGGTTAAGTTTTCCGCACCTGTTGCACGCATCACAATATTATCTTCGGTACGAATACCACCAAAGCGTTTAAAATCATCAATTTTCTGCCAATTAAAGGCAGAAGAATAAGCACTATTTTTCCAGCTACTCAGCAACATATCAATAAAATAGAAACCCGGCTCAATAGTCAGTACCATATTTTCTTGCAAATCACGAGTGCAACGTAGGCTCGAATAAGCCTCTGGCGGTGCTTTGTGGCTACCTCTTGCATTCTGTTGAAAACCTGCCACATCGTGAACCTGAATGCCAAGTAAATGCCCTAACCCGTGTGGGAAGAAAGTTCGACTCATTCCTTCCTCAAAAATCTGCTCCGCTGGCAAATGAATAAATTGATGCTCGGCTAAGAGTTGAGAAATCAGCTGCTGCATTCGAGTATGGTAATGTAGATAATTAATACCAATAGATAAATCGGCAATAATCTCTAATTTAAATTGCTCCATTTTAGCAACCAATTCCGCAAATTCTGATGAACTATCAAAAGCATAAGTTCGAGTAAGATCAGAGGCATAGCCATTTACCGTTGTCCCCGCATCAGTTAAAAAGCTATGGCGTTTTGTACTGGTATCATACTCCAATGCCGTATAATGCAACACCGCTCCGTTTTGATTAATCGCCATAATATTGCCATAAGGTACATTTAGATCAGACTGCTGAGTGGCTTTTAAATATTCAAGATTAATTTCAAACTCACTTTTGCCTGTAAAAAAGGCTTCTTTAGCTGCTTGATGTCCTTTCAACGCTGAAAATTGAGCTTGGTAAATACTCTCGATCTCAAATTCAGTTTTAATCGAACGCTCAAAATTAAGAATATTCAGGATCTTCTGCGGATTAACTTGGCTAAAGCCGAGTGAATTTGCAAGCGTACTATCTTCTCCAATAAAGGCATAAGCGGTCGAATTTTGGATAAATTTTGCAATTTCAGTTTCAGACTTAAGTAAAACCCATTCAAATTCAGTGGCAAAAAAAGCTTCCGTCGGTATTTTTGGGGTAGAAACCCAATAATCTTCAGGGGCATAAAAGTAAATTATTGGTTTATTTTTGCCGTCTAGGAATAACCAGCAATTTTCAGCTTGGGAATAAGGGAAAAAGTAATTAAAATAAGGGTTAATTTTAAATGGGGCGGTTTGATCGTCTACAAACCAATTTTTCGCTTTGCCTGAATAAATCCATAAACCGTCTAAAAAAGCTTTTTCAAGTAAGTCTTGTACAACATTTTGCAAGCGAGAGAGATGTTCAGAGAATAATGTTTTCATAAGGAATAGAATGAATAAGTTAATTGTAAATAGAGAATTAGATACCTTAGGGCTACGCTGCCCGGAGCCGGTAATGCTGACCCGTAAAACAATCCGCACGATGGAAGATGGCGAAATTTTACATATTATCGCCGATGACCCAGCAACTACGCGTGATATTCCAAGTTTCTGCGAATTTATGGATCATCAGCTCCTGCAAAAAGAGGTTTCTACCTCTCCCTATCACTATTGGATCAAAAAAGGATTATCCTAAATGTAAGACAAGCGGTGAAATTATGCAAAAAATTTACATAAATCTACCGCTTGTGTTCTTAATGACGAGTTGGTTCGTCATCAAAATCATCATCTTCATCGAAGAACTCGCCATCATCGCCGTACTCATCGTCATCGGCATTTGGATCTTCAAAATACGTTCCCCAACCTTCGTATTCAGCACCTGCTTTTTCAATTAAAGGTAGCAACTCTTTTTGCTGTGCCGTAATGAGTTCCGCGTTTAAGTTAATTTCACTCACAATATCACACACAAAAATGACTTTTCCATTTTCTTCTTCTACTTCCTCCGCTTCGGAAATTTCATAGCCAAGTTTATAAGCATCAACCACTAGTTTCTCTAATTTATCAAAATCACGGTGTGCGACGTGATGCTCAATAATGTAAAGTGCGTCAGGATCTGAACCGTCTTTTAATAAATTCTCAATAATTTCATCAGTTTCAGAACGTAATTCTTCTAAGTTGTACATATTCAATTCCTCATTTATTCTTCAGTTAATATGGGAGCAAACCAGCTATCTAATTTATCTGAGAGCTTATCCACACCAATTTTATTTAATGCCGAGTAAGCCTCAACTTGAATATCGCCTTGAAAAGGCAAAATTGCCTCTCGCACCATTTTCACTTGTTTAGAGCGAGCGGATTGACTTAATTTATCCGCTTTTGTCAATAGTAATAAAACGGGTAAATCTGCTGAAACTGCCCATTCGATCATTTGTTGGTCAAGATCTTTTAATGGGTGGCGAATATCCATTAAAACCACTACACCACCTAAGCATTCTCGTTTTTGTAAGTATTCACCCAATGCCTTTTGCCATTGAATTTTCATTTGTTCTGGAACAGCTGCATAACCGTAGCCCGGTAAATCCACCAATTTGCAGTTTGGCTCAACTTCAAATAAGTTAATCAACTGAGTTCGACCAGGTGTTTTAGAAGTTCTCGCTAAACTTTTTTGATTTGTGAGGGCATTTAATGCCGTCGATTTACCGGCATTTGATCGCCCTGCAAAGGCAATTTCCACGCCAATGTCTTCAGGTAAATGGCGAATATCCGGTGCAGAAGTTAAAAAATGGGTTTTGTGATAATTTAATTTCATTTTATTCTCTTAATTTAAACGATAAGCCTCGCTCACCGTATTGGTTTGGATTTGGGTTTCCTTTAAAAACACC
The DNA here is from genome assembly GCF_036880405.1 of Mannheimia indoligenes. Lineage (NCBI taxonomy): Bacteria > Pseudomonadati > Pseudomonadota > Gammaproteobacteria > Pasteurellales > Pasteurellaceae > Mannheimia > Mannheimia indoligenes. Next base: position 140,887 of record NZ_JBAJJM010000010.1, read on the forward strand.
CCATTCTAAGAAGAGGATCATTGCAATAAATGCAGGCATCACATTGCCAAGTAATACTTTCATTATGCCTTGAGTATAGGCTGATACTAGGTAGCAAATAATCGGCACTAATACCATTAAAAGGGCTTTGCCTGAGCGGTCTCTATCGTGCAAACGTTTCACAATAATCGCAGATAGGCTAAATACTGAAATCCATAGCGGTAAAAAACTTAAAAAAGTTAAATTAGCCAAATCTGTCATAAAAACAGCAACTATCAACAAGAAAATGAAATTGATCAAAAAACCTATCCAAAATCCTTGCCTGTTTAATCTACCTTTAAAGCCAAAAAGTGCATTATACCAAATCATATCTTACCCTAAAGCAACATCTAATATCATCATTACCACGAATCCTAGCATTAAACTTAAAGTTGCAATATCTGTATGCCCATTACTTTGTGATTCAGGAATTAATTCTTCTACCACAACGAAAATCATCGCTCCAGCAGCAAAAGCAAGAGCATAAGGAAGAATTGCCGTCATCGAAAGCACAAAAATCGCACCAATAACCGCTGCAATAGGTTCAACTGCCGCAGACATTGCACCATACCAAAAAGCTTTTTTTCTACTATGTCCCTCAGCTCTAATTGGAAGAGCAAGAGAAGAGCCTTCAGGAATATTTTGTAAACCTATACCTATCGCTAAACCAATCGCCCCCATAATAGAAGCATCTACACTCGCCATTTGGCTTGCTAAAGCTCCAAAAGTTACACCAATAGCCAACCCTTCCGGAATATTATGGATCGTAATGGCTAAAAACAATAAAGTGGTTTTTGACAATCCTTTTGTAAGCTGTTTATTTCCTTCTGCCTGCTCAATAGGCTTACTGAGGTGTAAATGTGGAACGATATAGTCAATTAGTCTGATGAAAGCACCACCGGCAAGAAATCCAATCGCTGCCGGCAGCCAAGCAAGCTCTCCATAATCAGCTTCGGCATAGTCTAAAGAAGGTGAAAGTAAAGACCAAAATGAAGCTGCAATCATCACACCGGCAGCAAAGCCCATCATACTGTCTAATAATTTTCGATTTACCGACCTAAAAAAATAGACAAACGATGAGCCTAAAATTGTGCACCCCCAAGTAAATAACCCTGCTAAAAATGCCTGCCATATGGGAGAAAGCGAAATAAAATATTCAAACAAAACAAATTAACCATAAAAAATCAATATGGATTTATTCTATCAAATATTCAGATCTATTAATATAGCGTAAATATAGCTATGATGATTCTATTATTTAATAAAAAACCCCAAGTATTCTTTACCTTGGGGCTTGGAGTTCGTTCTTAATTTTTTTGCTTCTTTTTAAGAAGCTCACTAAATCGAATTTGAGATAGGTTACTTAAACATTTTCAACAGGCTCGCTAAACCACCTAATCTAGATAAAGAAAATATTTTCTGGACTGTTATAAATCTATTGATAGATTTTAATAAATACGCTTCAGTCATTCCTGATTCTAAACTCATTTTTAAGCATATATTTCCATCATCGTTTTTATAAACGGTAACAAATCGCTTTTCACAATTCCACTCATTCATTTCTTTAAATGATATATCGATATCATTAAATGCCATAAATATTTCTATGGAACCATCATCATATCCATTGCTTATAAGATAATTCATACTGTCACGAGTAAATGCAACCAAACCTCGTTTAACAATTCTCACATTTTCATAATCTGCTTCTTCTAAAATAGACACTAATTGTCTATCCGTAAATTCCTCAAAAACTTCTTCATAAGAACTACTCATAGATACCTCCACCATTTTTATCTCTAGCCAGATTTAGCGATAACTGATCTCTCATTTGAGCATCTAAATCTATTTTATAACTAAGTTGATCACCTGGATCTGTTAAATCATATTGGTATTTATTTCCTATACTATCGGCATAAAACCGTTTACCGTTTTCAAATTTCATTATCAGCATTATTGGGTTCCTATATAAAAACCATATTAACTAAACAAAATATCTCATTATTTTGTCAGTACTTTATTTGTTCTACTTGCATAGCAAGTAGAACAATGGGATTATCCCATTGGCTGTCTAATTTTTATCCCATATTCATTTTGCAAATTTTATTTATAAAAAAGCCGCTTGCTACCTCATTTCAGGTAACAAACGGTCATTTTTATGCCTTATTCTGCAAAATAACCTTCTATGCTATGGCTATGGCTATGCGAAGATAAGATAAGATAAGATAAGATAAGATAAGATAAGATAAGATAAGATATAAAAACAAAAACCCCTAAGTATCTCTACTTAGGGGCTTCTCTATCTCTTTTCTGTCTCTTCTGTCTTTTCCGCTTTCGCTTTATTTAGTCAGTCTACTACTATCTCATTCTATCTACTAATAAACTCAATAAATAAAAACCCGACGATGCTCTACTCTCACATGGCGAATCACCACACTACCATCGACGTTACTGCGTTTTACTTCTGAGTTCGGAATGGAGTCAGGTAGAACCACAGCACTATTGTCGTCGGGAAAATCCGTTAAAATCTAAAAACAAGCTGTTACTTTGAGTATTCTTTTCTTTGTTTGTTTGTCTTCTGTTTAGTCTTTACTCTACTTCGCTTCTCGTCTTTCTCGCTTTCACTTCCAAAAACACTTGAGCGTTGTATAGTTAAGCCTCTCGGGCAATTAGTACGTGTTAGCTCAATGTATCACTACACTTACACACCACGCCTATCTACGTCGTAGTCTCCAACAACCCTTACAGACTTATAGTCTGGGAGAACTCATCTCTT